>NZ_CP049864.1:1605000-1905000 GCF_011300685.1 Lysobacter sp. HDW10 | reverse complement strand
CCAGGTGAGGTTGCCTTAGCTTTGCTTGGCGGGCTAATTGATCACGTTGGCCGTTATCAAATGGCAAACGCATGGTTGGCGGCGCGTCTAACGCCAACGGAAATAGTCGCGCAAGCGCGAATGACCGCCGATATCGCCGCAGACCTTGCGGATCGCATTAGATACATGGAGCCAAACTTGGCCGCTCATGTTTCTGCATTGGGCAATCGCGCCACAAAAGATGTTGCGTTTGCTGAAAGTGGTTTGGAGTACCTGACGCGGGTGCAAGTGTATTGCATGGTGGCGGCGCAAGAAATCGAGCGTATGGCCCGAAAGACGGTGACCAATCGTACCTTTCACCGAGACCGGCTTTTAGCTGAGGTGGACGCAGCGATCAGCAAGCAGCTACCTGAAATGCAGACGCTAAAACGCTGTGAGCTTGCTGCCGATTTGATGGCGTGCTGGGGGATTGAAGTTTCTCAAGACGTTGGCGAGCTGAGAAAGCAAATCAAGCGGGGAAAATAACCCCAAGTTATCCACACGGTATTCCCTAACACTTGTGGATTGAACGTGCCTAGAATTTAGGCGTCCACCCAAGTACGCGGGAGGACACGTGCGAAAGCTGCACATAGGACCGCCAAGTTGAAGTGCTTGCTTTGAGTTTTGGATCCCTCAGGATAGGCGCAGGCATTTGGTTGTTGCTCAATCAAGCATGACCTGAATAGGGAAAATCTCGAATGTTTTCATGATCGGAAAAGAAACGTTGACGAGGTGAGAAACACGTCTTTAACTAGTTCATGTGTGCAGCTATTCGTACACACGCGCACAAAGGCGCGGAACGCGGGGTCTCAAACAAAGAGGCCCCACCGGGTGCAACCGGCAGGGCCATGTCCTTTGTGTATCTCCTAGCCGACGAGGACGCGCCGACATGGGCATTTTGAACACGAATGACCATGGGGCGCAACTCCGGCGTATTCAGACTGGAACCCCAAAACATGAAAAAGCAGTTGTCGAACCCTTCGCCGGAACCGGCGGTTTATCTATACGACATTGATACGGCACGCCGCGCTTTGAGCGGTGTGGGGCGCACTTGGATATACGAACAGTTCCGTGAGGGCTGTATCAAGCCCGTGAAACTGGGCTCGCGAACCCTGATTCCTGCAACTGAAATTGAACGGCTGGTGGCCGAATTGAAGGTGGCAGCGTGAGTAACGTCGTCATTCTACTGACCGAGTTCCGCGCCTTCATGCGCGAAGTTCAGGACAATCAAAACTACCCCGTCCTGCAAATGGCAATGGATGCCGCACAAGAGCAGGTGGAAACGTTCATTGGCTTTTCGTTGGATGAGTTCGAGGGGGAACATCCCGCTGTCATCAAGCAGTGCATTTGCACGCTCGCCATGCTGATGGTGGACGAGCTCCCGCCTGAGAAGGCCGCACAAATCCAAGGCGAAGTCGAGCGGGCGTTGCGTCCGTATCGCCGTGAGCCGGGGGTGCGTGCCGGATGATTCCACACAAAAGAAACCCTGCGCATGGCCGAAGTGCCGGTGGCGAATTCGTATACCGAACGAGGACTTTTATACATATGAGCTTCACGGCCAGAGAATTAGCCAAGCGCGTCGAATTGCAAGACTACGTTTCAACGCAAGACCCTGAAACGGGATACATCACGCGCACATGGACCACGTTTGCCACGGTGATGGCAAAAGTCGAGCCGCTGGTAGGGCGCGAATACTTCGCCGCCGCCGCCATCCAAGCCGAAAACACGGTGAAGTTCACCATGCGATACCAACCCGATTTGAGGCCGCACCATCGCCTGTTGTATGACGGCAAGCTGTGGAATATCCAATCAGTGATCAATCCGAAAGGACGCAACCGCGAAACACTGGTGATGGCCAAAGACATTGCGGAAGGAACAATCTAGCGGGAGTGATTGGAGCGGGCCCGCATTGTTTTGATTCCCCGCCCAATTCCGGATTAGCTGTGAGTGCCGGATTCATGAAAAACCACAGCAGCAGGTGCGGTACTTACTTTCCGCTTTGCGGACGGGATGGCTTTGATATCCCGCATCCGAGGCCGTGAACCTGCACTCCGCGCACAAGGGAGTGGACCACAAGCTGCATACGGCAGATGCTGTCACGGCCCCCACGTTTGTATTTCAAGCCCAGTTTGGCCTGAGAGAATTGTTCCATTACCGCAAATCCGCATAGAAGTTAAACTGAAAGAGCTTTTCAACTAATAGGGGAAACAATGCGATTTGTAATCATGGGTATTTCGGTCATCCTTCTTAGCGGCTGCGCATCCTTTGCTTGGGTACATCCGGATCACAGCGATTCGGCTCAGTACAACAGGGATGACTATGAGTGCACACGAGAAGCGCAGCAAGGAGGTCAAACCAACATAAGTTTGTATTACTCATGCATGGTTGCGCGGGGCTACCGCAACCAAAAGCAATAAGGTAACAACGTATTCGAAATCCCCGGCAGGGTGATCCTGTCGGGGTTTTTCATTTCAAGTTTCCGTACCCGGGTCCGTACAAACAAGAAACCCGCCATGAAGGCGGGTTAAGTGTCTGATTTTACTCAGCATATTGGTGGAGGTGGGCGGAATCGAACCGCCGTCCGAAGGCACTCCACGCCCGGCACTACATGCTTAGCTTATTGATTGATCTCGGACGGCGGCAACTCAACAAGCAAGGCGCACCGCAATCCACACCCGCTAAAGTTAAGCCCAAGTTGGCGGGTCGCCGCCTGGGCCGGTCCTGTGATAATGACCCTACATCCACGAGCACAGGCACAAGTGGGTTCAGGGCTTACGCCTTAAGCGGCGAGAGCGTAGTTGTCGTCGTTGGCAACTAATAGTTTGCAGCTGGTTTAGCGAGGAAAGCTACCCCCTCGGCATGCGCCAAGCGATTTCGCAACCCCCGTCGAAGCCAATGCACCCCCGGGAAAACGTCTCGTCTGACACGTCCACTATATAGCCCCGTCTTGCGATTACCAAGGGCGGTCACTGCAAGTGACGCTACACATGAAATCCATTCAGGAAGTGGCGTGGCAGGATATGTCCATGGCCTCCCATAGCGACGGCGTCTTAAACGCCACTCTCAACCCTGATCTACAACGTCCACGGATCCGCATTGCCGTGCTGCTCAGCCTGCTTGTGCTGATGGTCTGCTTGTCGTTGACCGGCATTATTTGGCGGGAAGCGCATCGGCAATCCAATGCCATGCGCAGCGCTGCCGCCGTGAAAGAAGCCGATGCAATTGCATTGATGATCCGTGGTCATTTGAGCTCGTTTGAGCTCATCTTGCATGGCAGCGCTGCGCTACTGGCCTCGATCGTGCAAATCCAGCGACAGCAGTGGACCACCTATGTCAGTGCATTGGATATAGGCAACCGGTATCCCGGCGTCGTAGGCGTTGGGCTTTCGCTCTATTTCGATCAATCGCATTTGGTCTTGATGCAAGAGCAGATTCGCAAAGATTCCGGAGAGCTGTTTACGGTTTGGCCATCAGGCGTACGTGCCGATTACGGCCCGATCGTGTTTCTGGCACCGGAGACGACCGTGAACTCCAAGTTCTACGGTTACGACATGTATTCGGAGCCGTTGCGGCACGATGCCATGCAGCGCTCGATGGAGACAGGCAAGGCATGGCTCACGACCAAGTTGCAACTGCGTCAAGATGGCAGCAAGCCGGTGTCGTCCGCCATCATGTACTTGCCGATCTATCGAAAAAACGCGCAGCCGCAAACCTTGAGTGAGCGACGCGCAGAAATGTTGGGTTGGTCATACATCCCGTTCCATACCGAGGCCATCATTCAACAAGCGTTGAAGCCGCTCAGCCGGAATTTCTTGTTAGTGGTCGAAGAAACGGGAAGTGGGACACCGCAAGTGCTGTTCAAAGACAGCGGAAAGCCGGTCGTTTCACACCCTGTCTGGACCGCTGAAGAAGAAGTGCTAGGCAGAACATGGCGGACGTCTCTTTACGCGAAATCGAACGAAGGCGATATGTTTTCGCGCGATTTATTGGTGCTCTTGGTGGGGATTCCACTTTCGCTCGCGCTAACCGCGATCGTCCTGGCACTTGCTCTGACACGTTTGCGTGCCTACGGCATTGCCCAAGACATGAACGCCGCGCACCGCCGAAGTGAAACCTTGCTTCGCTCGTCGCTGACGCACTCCGCCATCGGCAAATGCCTCTTGGATTCGCGTGGTCGCATTCTGCAAGTGAATCCTGCGTTCTGCCAAATGATGGGAGGAGAAGCTTCTGACTTCTTTGAGCGAACGATTGATGGCCTGTTTGATCCGGGTGCGGTGAGAATCCGCACCACGCCTGAAGAACCTGGCGTGTGGAGCGAAGTCCGACGATTGGTCCGCAAGAACGGAGAGATCAGACATATGTCACTGATCTTCGCCACCATTCCACAAGATGAGGCTGTGGAAGTTGCGCAAATCCTGCAGGTGCTCGACATCACCGATCGGATCACCAACGAAGCGCGCATCCAATCTTTAAATAGAACGCTTGAATCGCGTGTCGAATCGCGTACGCGCGAGCTGACCGAGTTGAACGATGAGCTGAAGAGCTTTGCCTACACGGTATCTCACGACTTACGCGCACCGCTGCGTGCCATTGAAGGGTTTAGTCAGGTGCTGAGCGACAAGTATTCCAAGCAATTGGATGAAACAGGGCAGGGCTACCTGAGCCGCGTCAGAACAGCCGCATTGCGCATGAGCGATTTGATCGATGCCATGTTGAAAGTCGCGCGTCTGTCGCAATCCAAGCTGGAGCGCCGTAACTTCAACATCAGTGATCTTGCTTTTGAGATTCAATCTGGATTGGAAAGCGGTGAGCCCAATCGCAGTGTCCACTTCGACATTGAACCCGGGCTATTCGCCAATGGTGACCCTGCGTTGATTTCCAATCTCTTGCAGAACTTGATTGGAAACGCATGGAAGTTCACGCGCGGCAAGCAAGGTGCGGTCATTCGTTTCGGACGCACCTTGGAGTTGCCGTACGGCTTCTTCGTGGAAGACAATGGCGCCGGCTTCTCTGAGTCTTTTGCACATAACCTGTTCCGGCCGTTCCAGCGACTGCATACCGAGAGTGAATTTGAAGGACACGGTATTGGCTTGACCTCGGTGAAACGCGTTGTCGAACGTCACGGCGGTGAAATCCGTGCGCGTGGCGAAGTCGGCAAGGGTGCGCGATTCGTCTTCAATCTACCGCCCGAAGACGTGAGTTAAGTCGGACGGTTGCAGCAGGCTTTAGGCGTCTTTGTTGTGGCGACGCATGACGCGCTGCTTCTCGCGATTCCAGTCGCGCTCTTTCTCGGCGTCGCGTTTGTCGTGGTTTTGCTTGCCTTTGGCGAGCGCCACTTCGGCTTTCACCTTGTTGCCCTTCCAATACAGGGCGGTGGGCACAATGGTGTAGCCATCGCGCTGGACCCGTCCGACCAACTGGTCGATTTCGTGACGATGCAAAAGTAGCTTCCGATTGCGGCGGTCATCAGCGACCACGTGGGTGGACGCGGAGAGCAACGGGGTGATCTGGGCGCCGAACAGGAAGATTTCACCGTTGCGGACAATGGCATAGCTTTCACCAATATTGGCGCGGCCGGCGCGTATGGATTTCAATTCCCATCCTTGCAAGGACAGACCCGCCTCGAACTTTTGTTCCAGGTGGTATTCATGACGCGCGCGCTTGTTTAGCGCGATCGTGCCGCCATTTCCTTTATTCTTCTCTTTTGCATTTGCCTTAGCCATCAGTACATTGTCGCCTAAACGACCTGTACGGCGCAGCTATCCATGACGACCCGAATAGAACGAAGTGCCCTGGTTTCGCATTCCGCGGAGCAAATGTTCGACTTGATCGACGCCATCGAGCTGTATCCGGGGCAATTCGGCTGGTGCAAGGGTGCCGAGGTGATTCTGCGCGAGCCCAACCGAGTTGTTGCCAAGCTCGACATCGGCATTTCCGCGTTCAAGACTTGGTTCAAGACAGAAAATACGCTCGATCGTCCCAAGCAAATCAGCATGCATTTGCTGGAGGGGCCCTTCAAATCTTTAGAAGGCATCTGGCATTTCAAACCGCTGGCTGAAAACGCGTGCAAAGTGACCTTGGAGCTTCAATTCGAGCCCAGCTCGCCTTTGATGGCCGTTGGGGTGAAGATGGGCCTGCAAGCGATGGCGGATCAGATGGTCAATGATTTCGTGCGCGCAGCGAACCGTCAAACAGCCACGTGAACCCGTGATCACAGTTTCTGTCATTGCCGCTTGGCCCGACCGTTTCGAAACGGTTTCGCTGCAATTGCCCGTGGGCACGACGGCAGCTGAGGCACGCAAAGCCAGTGGGCTAGGCGAGGGCACGTGTGGTATGGCCGTGTACGGCGTGTTGGTCGACGACCTTGCGATCCTCGAGGACGGCGACCGATTGGAGTTGCTGCGCCCACTTTTGATCGATCCAAAGGACGCACGCAGAAAGCGCGCCGAAGCGCGCTCTGTGAAACATAAGAAGTGGTGACGCTGCGACTTATTGGCCGCCGTTCTTCTCTTTGTCGCTCTTGCGCAAGTTGGGGCCAAATTCTTTGTTGGCGCGCTTCGCCAAGGCATCATCTTGTTCGGGGAAGTAATCACCTTCCCACTTGGTGACTGCATCGTTCTCGAAGTACACGACAAAATTCTTGATTTCTGTGTCGCCCGTGCGGCCAACGCGTTGCGTGGCGGTGTAGTCCCAACGGTCCTTGTGGAAGGGGTCGGCGATAGACGGCGAGCCCATCATCGACATGACCTGTTCCTTGCTCATGCCGATTGTCAGTTGCTTGACCGCGGATTCTTCGACCAAATTGCCTTGGTAAACGGGCTGGCGATACAAACAACCCGAAAGTGTTACGACGGCTGCGGCGGTCAAGAGCAATGTACGCATATGGGGTTTGGGCTAAACAAGAATTAGACTAGGCGATGATACACGGTGACGATACGCGCCAGAAAGTGCGTGAACACTGCGTTCAGGCGATACGAATGAGGATCATGGAATGGAATCGAACGATTTGCGAAATGCCGGCCTGAAGGCCACGCACCCTAGATTGCGCATCCTTGAGCTCTTGGAAAATGCCAGCCCGCGGCATATGACCGCAGAAGACATTTATCGCCGCCTGATTGACGCCGGCGAAGAAATCGGCCTGGCCACGGTGTATCGGGTACTGACGCAATTCGAATCTGCCGGCTTGGTGCTGAAGCACAACTTTGAAGGCGGTCAGGCTGTCTATGAACTGGATCGCGGCGACCATCACGACCACATGGTCGATTTGGACACCGGCAAGGTCATCGAGTTTGAATCTGACGAAATTGAGCGCATTCAGCACGAGATTGCCGCGAAGCACGGATACAAGATCGAAGGGCATGCCCTGGTCTTGTACGTGCGCAAACAGACCTAAATCAAGCGCTCATCGCCTCATTGCGTAGTGCTTTGGCCGCCGCGTGTACCGCGGCGGTCTTCTTGCTGCCGCCCAACATCCGGGCAAGTTCATCAATGCGCGCGTCTTCGTCCAAAATCTCGAGTGCGCTTTGCGTCAGGCCTTCTGATTTGGATTTGTCGACGCGGTAGTGGTGGGCACCATGTGCCGCTACTTGTGGCAGATGGGTGACACACATCACCTGACAGCGTGCAGACAAGGTGCTCAAGAGCCCACCGACAACGTCT
This sequence comes from Lysobacter sp. HDW10, assembly GCF_011300685.1. Classification (NCBI taxonomy): domain Bacteria; kingdom Pseudomonadati; phylum Pseudomonadota; class Gammaproteobacteria; order Lysobacterales; family Lysobacteraceae; genus Lysobacter; species Lysobacter sp. HDW10. Next base: position 1,897,323 of record NZ_CP049864.1, on the reverse strand, counting down.
GCTACTGCGCCGCCGATGCCGCTGTCCACTTCGTCGAACACCATGGTCGGCGCAATGTCACCGTCGATCGCGGCCACTTGAATCGCCAGTGCGATTCTCGATAGCTCGCCGCCCGACGCCACGCGGCGCAAGGGGCGTAAGGGCTGGCCCGGATTGGCTGAAACCAAAAATTCGATGCGTTCCGCGCCGAGCGGGTCGGGTGGGGCCGTTCCGGTCGGCTCAATGGCAACTTCAAACTGGCCGCCTTCCATGCCGAGCGTCGCCATCAAGCCACTGATGCGTTCACTCAGCTGGCGAGCAATGCCCGTCCGCGCTTTACTGAGTTCGGCAGCGGCCGCCTGCCAAGCGCTTGCATGCGTCTCTAGCGCGATCTCGAGTTCGCGCTGCGTCGTTTCTGCATTCGCCAACGAGTCCAACTCTTCCGCCAGCGCATTGCGCGTTTCCAAAAGCAATTCCGGTCGCGTCCGGTATTTCCTGGCAAGGTCTTGAAGCCGAGACATATCACGCTCGGCTTGCGCCATCGCTTGCGGATCCAATGCCACATCGTCACGAATGACGGCCAAATTCTGCGCGGCTTCTTCGGTGTGGATGGCTGCGGTATCGAGCAGCTGCGCAATCTCTGCCAGCTTGGGTTCGAACCTCGACACTTTTGTCAGTTCAGACTTGACCCGATGCAAGTTCGCCAAGAGCCCGGCACGGGATTCATCGCCTTCAAGATCGACCGCAATGTCATGACATGCTTCGATCAACTCTGCGCTATGACTCATTCGCTTGTGCCGTGCAAAGAGTACTTCTTGCGCCTCGGGCTCGAGCACCGCGTCGTCCAACTCATTCAACGACTCTGCGAGCGTTTGCTTGCGATATTCAACATCACCATTGGAGGTCAACGCATCTAGCGCTTTATGCGCAGACCGCCAAGCTGACGCATGCGCACTGACGGTGTCGCGAACCGTTTGGTAATCGCCCAACTCATCCAACATCGACAGTTGATCCGCTTTCACCAACAGGCGTTGTTGCGCGTGTTGCCCGTGGATCTCCACCAGTAAAGAGGCGATCTCGCTCAATTGCCCCAGTGTGGCCGATCTGCCGTTGATCCATGCCTTGGAGCCACCGTCTGCGCGAAGCACGCGGCGGATCAAACATTCGTCACCGTCGTCCATGTCTTGGCGTTTGAGCCAAGCCGTGGCCAGGTTGGCATCCGACAGCGAGAAGCTGGCGCTCAGTTCAGCGCGATCGGCGCCATGGCGCACCATGCCGGAATCTGCGCGTGCGCCAGAGAGGAAGCCGAGCGCATCCACCAACAAAGATTTGCCGGCACCGGTTTCACCCGAAATCACCGTCATGCCACTTGCGAACTCCAATTCGGAGCTCGAAATAACAGCAAAGTCGCGGATGCTAAGACTGATGAGCATGCTCGCATTCTAAAGTCTGTCGTCGCGGAAAGTGAGACCGCCGCCTGATTTCCGCATCGGGGAATCCTGATCTGTGTGCTTGCATCGCAAACCGACAGGCCTAATATCCAATCTATGACCAACGATTCTGCGGTACCCGATCTCGATCCACGCGCCCGTCAGTTGTTGCGCGCACTGATCGGTCAGTACATTCATCACGGATCGCCCGTGGGTTCACAGACCTTGGCCAAATCCGCAGGGCTGGATATCAGTGCCGCCACGATTCGAAACATCTTGGGTGACCTGGAAGATATTGGGCTATTGGTGTCACCGCACACGTCTGCAGGCCGAATTCCGACAGCGCAGGGCTATCGTGTCTTCGTTGATTCGCTGCTCCAAATCGACACGTTGCAGGAGCGCGATCTTGCGCGCCTCAGAGAAGGCCTGCCCAAGGACGTGCCTACCCAAGACCTCCTCAGCGGCGCAGGCGATTTGCTGTCTGCCATGAGTCACTTCGTCGGTGTGGTGAGTGCGCCTAAGCGCAGCAATGAATCTTTTCGGCATATCGAGTTTGTGGGTCTTGCGCCGAACGAAATCTTGGCGGTTGTCGTATTCCCGGATCATGAGGTGCAGAACCGTGTCATCCGTACCGAATCACCGATCGATGCCCAGACGCTCGAGCAAATCAGCAATTATTTGAACCGGAATTTCGTCGGATTGCCCTTGCAAAGCATTCGCAGAACCTTGGTGGGCGAACTGCGTCAGGCGCGCGACGACGTGCAAGATTGGATGCAGCGAGCATTGGAGTTAGCGGAGATCGCGGTGCGCGAGCATGAGCAGCCATCGCTCGACGTGTATGTGGCCGGCCAGATCAATTTGATGGCAGTGCAAGATCTGAATGACATGGCGCAGCTGCGTGCGGTCTTCGAGACCTTCCAGCGCAAACGCGACATGTTGCAGCTCTTGGAACGCACCCTGCATTCAGAGGGCGTGCGCATTTTTATTGGTGAGGAAACCGGCCTGGCACCGATGGATGCGCTCTCAGTTGTTTCAACGCCCTATGCCAGCGCTGACGGCCGCGTCTTGGGCGTTCTGGGCGTGATCGGCCCTAGCCGAATGGCGTATTCCAACGTGATTCCGCTGGTCCAAGCGACCGCAATGGTGCTTGGTGAGCGTTTAGGCGGGCGCTAGCCCTTGAACTTCCCGTGATCGTCCACATGTCAGGTGCAGCAGAGCAACGCGCAGACATTGGATATCAACATGAGTGAAACCCCAGAACAGCCGCAGAATGAAGCCATTGATGGCATGGGACCGGAAGCGACCGACGTCGATTCGATCCTTGATCCGATTGAAGCGCTTCAAGGTGAAATTGAACAACTGAAGGCGCAGTCGCTCATTGAGCGCGCCGACCTCGAAAACCAACGTAAGCGCCTGGCACGCGATATAGACAACGCACGACGCTTTGCCAACGAACGCTTGCTGGTAGACCTCCTGCCTGTGTTTGACAGCCTTGAAGCCGGCTTGGCATCGGATACCCAGAACAGTCCGCTGCGTGAAGGCCTTGAACTGACTTTGAAACAGCTGCATGCAGTGGCGGAACGCAACGGCCTTGTCGTCGTCGCGCCGGTGCCTGGGGATGCGTTCAATCCGGAACACCACAATGCCGTCAGTCAGGTGCCAAGCACGGACGTGGCGCCCGGTGCGATCCTGCAGGCCTTCCAAAAGGGCTATTTGCTGAACGATCGCTTGCTGCGCCCGGCAATGGTCGTGGTTGCGCAATCCGATTGACTTGGTGCGCCTTGAAGTAGGGGCGCATGGCCCCATTTATCGAACATAGCGGCCCGGTTCGCACACAAATTTAAAATTTTTGGAGATTCACACACATGGCTAAGATCATCGGTATTGACCTCGGTACCACCAACTCCTGCGTTGCAGTGATGGACGGTGGCAAGGCACGCGTTATTGAAAACAGCGAAGGCGATCGCACCACACCCTCAATCGTCGCTTGGACCAAAGACGGCGAAGTCTTGGTGGGCGCGTCGGCAAAACGCCAGGCTGTCACCAATCCGAAAAACACGTTCTACGCAGTGAAGCGCCTCATCGGCCGCAAATTTTCTGACGCAGAAGTCAAGAAAGATCTTGGTTTGGTCCCGTATGCCATCGTCGAGCACAGCAATGGTGATGCTTGGGTCGCTTTGGCAGATGGCAAGACCATGGCGCCGCAAGAAGTCTCAGCAAAGACGCTTGAAAAGATGAAGAAGACCGCCGAAGCCTTCCTCGGCGAGACGGTCACCGAAGCGGTCATCACCGTGCCCGCGTACTTCAACGACAGTCAACGTCAAGCAACAAAAGACGCGGGCCGCATCGCTGGCTTGGACGTCAAGCGCATCATCAACGAACCGACCGCTGCAGCCTTGGCCTATGGTCTGGATAAAGCCGGTGGCGATCGCAAGATTGCCGTGTACGATCTCGGCGGCGGTACGTTCGACGTGTCGATCATCGAAATCGCGGATGTCGACGGTGAAAAGCAGTTCGAAGTGCTGGCCACCAACGGTGACACCTTCCTCGGCGGTGAAGATTTCGACATGCGCGTCATCGACTATCTCGTCGAAGAGTTCCAAAAGGAACAAGGGATCGACTTGCGTAAAGATCCGCTTGCATTGCAACGCCTGAAGGATGCTGCAGAACGCGCCAAGATCGAACTGTCGTCGTCGCAGCAAACCGACGTCAACTTGCCGTATGTGACGGCCGACGCATCGGGTCCGAAGCATTTGAACATCAAGCTGACGCGTTCGAAGCTTGAGGCGTTGGTAGACGAACTCGTCAAGCGTACGATCGAACCCTGCAAAGTCGCATTGAACGATGCCGGCTTGAAGACAAGCGATATCGCTGAAGTCATTCTGGTCGGTGGTCAATCGCGCATGCCGAAGGTGCAAGCTGCGGTGACCGAGTTCTTCGGCAAAGAACCGCGCAAGGACGTGAACCCCGACGAAGCAGTGGCCATTGGTGCCGCGATTCAAGGCGGCGTGTTGGCAGGTGACGTGAAAGACGTCCTCTTGCTTGACGTGACGCCGCTGTCCTTGGGTATTGAAACCCTGGGCGGTGTGTTCACCAAGATCATTGAAAAGAACACCACGATTCCGACGAAGGCATCGCAAACCTTCAGTACCGCCGACGACAACCAATCGGCTGTGACAGTGCACGTGCTGCAAGGCGAGCGCGAACAAGCGGCGTACAACAAGTCGTTGGCACGTTTCGATCTCACCGGCATTGAGCCGGCGCCGCGCGGCATGCCGCAAGTGGAAGTCAGCTTTGACATCGATGCCAACGGTATCGTGCACGTGACCGCCAAAGACAAGAAGACCGGCAAGGAACAAAAGGTCGAAATCAAGTCGGGTTCGGGATTGTCGGACGAAGAAATTCAACGCATGGTGCAAGACGCAGAAAGCCATCGCGAAGAAGATCTTCGCTTCCAAGAATTGGTCGCAGCACGCAACCAAGCCGACGGTTTGATGCATGCGGTGCGTACCGCCATCAAGGACAACGGCGACAAATTGCCGGGCGATCTGATCGGTCGCGCAGAAACGGCCCTTGCAGATGTCGAATCCGCCATGAAGGGTGACGACAAGGCGCAGATCGAAGCCAAGACAAAGGCCTTGGAAGAAATCGCGCAATCCCTGTTCGCTGCTGCGAATGCAGGTCCGCAGCCCGGCGCTGATGCCGCTGCAGGCCAATCCGCCCCAGCTGATGACGTGGTGGACGCGGAGTTCACGGAAGTCAAAGAAGACGACAACAAGTAAGCTGTCGTCTCGATGAAACGCCGAAGCGGAAAAGTCGGGCAGCCGGCTTTTCCGTTTTCGTATCAGATTTGAATGAGTTTGGATGGTTCCATGAGCAAGCGCGATTACTACGAAGTGCTGGGTGTATCCCGCACCGCGACCGTTGAAGAAATCAAAGTGGCGTATCGCCGCGCCGCCGGGAAGCACCATCCAGACAGAAATATCGGAAACGAAGCGACCGCCGAGGTGGCCTTCAAAGAATGCAAAGAAGCCTACGACGTTCTGTCGAACGAGCAGAAGCGACGCGCCTATGACGCCCACGGCCACGCGGCGTTTGAGCACGGCATGGGCGGTGGTGGTGGCGGCGGTGGACCGCATTTCCAAGATGTGGGCGATATTTTTGGCGACATCTTCGGCAACATCTTTGGTGGCGGCGGCGGTCAGCGCGGTCCACGTCGAGGCGCTGACATCGGCTACGTGATGGAGCTTGATCTCGAAGATGCCGTAGCGGGTGTCGAAAAACGTATTGAAATTCCGACATTGCTGGAATGCGGCACGTGTAAAGGCTCAGGCTCCAGCGACGGCAAGATCGAACGGTGTAGCGGCTGTAACGGCATCGGCCAAGTGCGCATGCAACGCGGTATTTTCCAGATGCAGCAGCCGTGCCCGCAGTGTCATGGTCGCGGCCAAGTGATCGTCACGCCGTGCGGCGCTTGCCACGGCAACGGGCGCATCCACGATGAAAAAACGCTGGACGTCAAAGTGCCGGCCGGCGTGGATACAGGCGATCGCATTCGCTTGAGTGGCGAGGGTGAAGCAGGGCCTGCCGGCGCACCGCCGGGTGACCTCTATGTAGAAGTGCGCGTGCGTCAGCACGCCATTTTCGAGCGAGACGGCGATGACCTGCATTGCGACGTGCCGATACGAATTTCCCAAGCTGCATTGGGAGACGAAGTGCGCGTGCCGACCCTAAGAGGTGAAGCCGAAATCCGCGTCCCCGCAGAAACCCAAACTGGAAAAGTCTTCCGTTTGCGCGGTAAGGGCGTGAAATCGGTGCGTAGTCGCAGCGAGGGCGATCTGTATTGCCGTGTCGTCGTCGAGACGCCCGTCAACTTGACCCCCGAACAGCGCGAACTGCTTGAGAAGTTCGAAACCACCTTTGTGGGCGAGGGCGCACGACGCCATTCACCGAAACACAGTACCTTCATAGATGGCGTCAAGGGATTCTGGGACCGAATGGTCGGGTGAACGGCATGGAAAAGACTCGCATCGTACTGTTGGGTGCCAATGGCCGAATGGGACAAGCGATCCATCGGCTCGCATTGGCTGATGCGGCGTTTGAGATTGTGGCGCTCGTGACGCGTAGCGATCCGAAAGCGCGTGTTGTGGATCAGATTGCGTGCTACTCGGTCAAAGAAATTGCGGCGGTCCCCGATTTCGATGTGCTGATCGATTTCAGTCTTCCGGAAGGTTTCGACACGGCGCTTCAGTTGTGCGCAGACCGAGGGCGCGCGCTTGTTTCGGGCACGACGGGTCTGTCTGAACACCAGCAAGCCGCAATCACGGCAACCGCCGCAAAAATTCCTGTGCTATGGGCATCAAATTTTAGTTTGGGCGTTGCGGTGCTCGAAGCACTTGTCGCTCGTGCAGCAGCGCAATTGCCTGGGTGGAACTGCGACATCGTTGAATCGCATCACGTGCACAAGAAGGATGCGCCGTCGGGTACCGCACTGACCTTAGGCAAAGCGGCCGCAGACGCTGGCGCAGATGTTCACTACGCAAGTGTGCGTGCCGGCGATATCGTCGGCGAACATTTGGTTCAATTCACGAGTATCGGTGAACGCATCGAATTGGTGCACCGAGCCACACACAGAGACATCTTCGCGCGTGGCGCATTGCACGCTGCCCAGTGGCTGAAATCGCGTGCGCCGGGTCAGTACAAGATTGCAGATAGCCTCGACTAACGGATTCCCAGCGACGCCAACTTGCTGAACGTCGCAACCAAACCGAATGCGATCAGGCCGACCGTGATTAAGAACGGGACGGCCATCCCCCACGCGGTCCGTGTCTTGCGCTTGGCCAGCAAGATCACCAAGGCGGCGACGAAAATCAGCACAGGCAGGGCAGGCAGAAACAGCGCGTCACGGCTATACCCCATGCCCAAGGTCGTGATCACCGCATAAATCATGGTGCTCAAGATGGCATTGGCCGCCAAAATGGCGAGAAACAGAACGAAGCCCAGCAGGACTGAGCCCTTGTTCGGTGGCCCGTCAGATGTGTTCTCAGGTTCGGGTGCGCCTTGCATGCGTGAACAATACGCGTCTTTTGATAGACATAAAAGTTCCGGACCCCTATCATTTGCACTCGCCCGCACAGAAATAAACCGGATCGCCCTGAGCGTTTCGGTAGAAACGTGCAACCTACAGAAAGGCGATTGCCCGTGTCAGATACCGCCATACTCGCCCTTGAAGACGGAACCGTTTATCAAGGAATTTCCATTGGTGCCGCGGGCATTTCAGTCGGCGAGGTGGTTTTCAATACCGCGATGACCGGCTACCAGGAAGTCTTGACCGACCCGTCCTATGCCCAGCAAATCGTCACTTTGACCTATCCGCATATCGGTAACACCGGTATGACCGCATTGGATGACGAAGCGGCGCAGGTCTGGTCGGCCGGTTTGATCGTTCGCAACGTACCGAGACGGCCCAGCAGCTGGCGCAGCCAAGTGTCTTTGCCAGAGTGGCTGAAGGCACGTGGCATTGTGGCCATTAGCGATATCGACACCCGAGCATTGACCCGCAAACTGCGCGAAACCGGTGCGCAAAATGGCGCGCTGATGTCCGGCGCGATCGATGCCGATCAAGCCATCGAAGCTGCACGCAAGTTCAGCGGCTTGAAGGGCTTGGATTTGGCCAAGGTCGTGTCAACGCCGAAACCTTACGTTTGGGCTGAAGGCCAGCTCGATCTGGATTCAGGCGCCTTTGTCCAAGCCCCGAAAAAATTCAAAGTCGTCGCCTACGATTTTGGCGTCAAGTTGAACATCCTACGCATGCTCGCCGAACGCGGTTGCGATGTCACGGTCGTGCCTGCGCAAACGTCGGCGGCAGACGTATTGGCGATGCATCCGGATGGTGTCTTCCTCTCCAATGGCCCCGGCGACCCGGAGCCTTGCGACTACGCCATTCATGCGATCAAAGTCTTTGTCGAAAAGAAAGTGCCGCTCTTCGGTATTTGTCTCGGACACCAATTGTTGGGGCTTGCCATGGGCGCCAAGACCATGAAGATGCCGCACGGCCACCATGGTGCAAATCACCCGGTGATCAATCTGGATGGGGATCGCGTCATGATCACGTCGCAGAACCACGGGTTCTGCATTGACGAATCCACATTGCCGGCAGGCATTCGTGTCACGCATCGGTCTTTGTTCGATGGGACGAACCAGGGCATTGAACTCACGCAAGCACCTGCGTTTTCGTTTCAAGGCCACCCGGAAGCATCGCCGGGTCCGCACGACGTTGCACCGCTTTTTGACAAATTCATCGACATCATGGGGAAGGGGAAAGTATGAAAACTGTGTTGAAACTTACCGTTGCATGTTTGGTTCTGGCAGGTTCCACGTCGGCCTTTGCGCAAGCGAAGAAAGAGGCGCCTGTGACAAAAGACGTCGCACCCGCACCGGCACGTCCTGCCACGGTGGCACCGCCCGCGGCACCCGCGGCAGCGAAGCCCATTGCGATGCCAAAGGGCGCTGCTGAACAAGCCGCCTATAAGCAACGCATGGTCGCTGCTGTTGCAACGGTCATGCCCGTGGGCAAGATCATGATGGACGTGGCTGCGAACGATCCTTACTGGCCCTCTTCCAAGGCGCGCAAACCCGACGCAACCAAGTTGGCATGCATGCGCACGAACTTGAAAGAAGATGGCTACCGCAAGGTGCTGGCCACACGCGTGGATACGTATGCCTCGACGCATGCCGATCGATTCGGCAGCGACTTGACCCTGATGGAAGGGGAAGGCGCCAAGCTCTTCTCAAAAATCATGATGGCCGGCGCACGCAGTGCAACGAACGGTGAAAACACGGAGATGACGTCGCTGCTGAAAGATGCCAGCCCGCGTGCCATGTTGGATTTGATGAGCCTTGCAAATGATCCAGCCAATTCGCCGCTGCGCGCATTGATGGGCATGGAAGCGGCGATCGGTACCGACGAAAAGAACGGCAAAGAAATCGGCGAAAACGCAGGTATGACCATGATGCTACCAATGTTGGTCAATGCCATGGAAGTGTGCAAAGTAAAGATGGACGAGCTCTGAAGTCATGCCAAAACGTACAGACATCAAAACCGTCTTAATCATAGGTGCCGGCCCGATCGTGATCGGGCAGGCCTGTGAGTTTGACTATTCGGGTGCGCAAGCGTGTAAAGCGCTGCGCGAGGAGGGATATCGCGTTGTGCTGGTCAACAGCAATCCTGCGACCATCATGACCGACCCCGAAATGGCGGATGCGGTGTATATCGAGCCCATCAATTGGCAGACGGTCGAGAAGATCATCGCCAAAGAGCGCCCGGATGCGCTGCTGCCCACCATGGGCGGTCAAACGGCTTTGAACTGTGCGTTGGACTTGGCTGACAACGGCGTACTCGAGCAGTACAACGTTGAGCTCATTGGCGCTTCGCGTGATGCGATTCGCATGGCGGAAGATCGCGAATTGTTCCGCGTGGCGATGGACGAAATCGGACTTGAATGTCCGAAAGCGCAAGTCGCCCGCACGTTCGAACAAGCGGTCGAGATCCAAACCAAAGTCGGCTATCCCACCATCATTCGCCCCAGTTTTACGCTTGGCGGTACCGGTGGCGGTATTGCTTACAACAAAGAAGAGTTTGAAGAAATCGCCAAGCGCGGTCTCGATTTGTCGCCCGTCAGCGAGATTCTGGTTGAAGAGTCCGTTCTTGGCTGGAAAGAGTTCGAGATGGAAGTGGTGCGTGACACCGCCGACAATTGCATCATCGTCTGCAGCATCGAGAACTTGGACCCGATGGGTGTGCACACCGGCGACAGCATTACGGTCGCGCCGGCACAAACCCTGACCGACAAGGAATACCAACGACTTCGCAACGCCAGTATTGCGGTGCTGCGCAAGATCGGTGTAGACACCGGTGGTTCCAACGTGCAGTTCGGCATCAATGCCGAAACGGGACGCGTGGTTGTCATCGAAATGAATCCACGCGTGTCGCGCTCGTCGGCGTTGGCTTCGAAAGCCACCGGTTTCCCGATTGCAAAGATCGCTGCAAAGCTCGCCGTCGGTTACACGCTCGACGAATTGAAGAACGATATTACCGGGGGTCTGACACCGGCATCGTTCGAACCTTCCATCGACTACGTCGTGACGAAGATTCCGCGCTTTGCATTCGAAAAGTTCCCCACTGCTGACGCGCGTTTGACCACGCAAATGAAATCCGTCGGCGAAGTGATGGCCTTTGGCCGCACCTTCCAAGAATCCGTCCAGAAAGCACTGCGTGGCTTGGAGACCGGCAAGTCCGGATTCGACCCCACGGGGCTCGACTTGAGTGACGACAGCGATTTGGCCACTTTGCGCAGAGAACTGCGTGAGCCCGGTCCCGAACGTTTGTTTCATATTGCAGATGCATTCCGCGCGGGCATGAGTGTTGAAGAAGTGCATGCGCTTTCATTCGTTGATCCGTGGTTCTTGGATCAAATCGAAGAAATTGTCGCCACCGAGAAAGACATCGCGATCAACGGTCTGGCAGCACTTGATGCAAAAGGCATGCTGCATGTCAAACGCATGGGCTTTGCAGATTTGCGCATTGCGCAACTGCTGCAATCCGATGAAAAGTCGGTGCGTGTGCTGCGTAAGGCATTGGGCGTTAAACCTGCTTACAAGCGCGTTGACAGCTGTGCCGGAGAATTTGCAACTGACACGGCCTACCTGTATTCCACTTACGAACAAGAATGCGAAGCGAACCCGAGCAGCCGTGAAAAGATCATGGTGTTGGGGGGTGGTCCGAATCGCATCGGGCAGGGGATTGAATTCGACTATTGCTGCGTGCATGCCGCTTTGGCGCTGCGCGAAGATGGCTATGAAACCATCATGGTCAATTGCAACCCGGAAACGGTTTCCACTGACTACGACACCTCAGACCGCTTGTACTTCGAATCGCTGACCTTGGAAGACGTATTGAATATCGTCGACCTGGAAAAGCCGAAGGGCGTGATCGTGCAATACGGCGGGCAAACGCCGCTGAAATTGGCACGTGCACTTGAGGCCAATGGTGTGCCGATTATCGGTACCTCACCCGATTCAATTGACCTCGCGGAAGATCGTGAGCGCTTCCAGCAATTGGTCGAGCAATTGGGCTTGAATCAACCGCCGAATCGCACGGCACGCAGTGCAGAAGAGGCCCTGACGTTGGCGCGTCATATCGGCTACCCGCTGGTGGTGCGTCCCAGCTACGTCTTGGGTGGGCGTGCGATGGAAGTGGTTCACACCGATGCAGACCTTGAGCGCTATATGCGCGAAGCGGTGAAAGTCTCGAACGATTCGCCAGTCTTGCTTGATCGTTTCCTCGACAATGCCGTTGAAGTTGACATCGATGTCATTGCAGATCACGAAGGTCACGTGCTGATTGGCGGTGTCATGGAACACATCGAAGAGGCGGGCGTGCATTCGGGCGACTCCTCTTGTTCATTGCCGCCGTACTCTTTGCCGCAACGCGTGCAAGCGCCCTTGCGTGAGCAAGTGGTGGCATTAGCCAAAGCTCTGAACGTGGTCGGCCTGATGAACACGCAGTTCGCGATTCAAATGCAGGATGACGGTGAGTACGTCATCTATTTGCTTGAAGTCAATCCACGCGCTTCGCGTACGGTGCCATTTGTTTCGAAAGCGACCGGGCGTCCGCTGGCAAAAATTGCTGCACGCTGCATGGCCGGTAAGACTTTGGCAGAGCAGGGCACGACGGAAGAAATCATTCCTGACTATTTCTCAGTCAAGGAAGCGGTTTTCCCATTCGCCAAGTTCCAAGGCGTCGACCCGATCCTTGGGCCGGAAATGCGCTCCACGGGTGAAGTGATGGGTGTTGGTCGCAGTTTCGGTGCAGCGTTCGCGCGTGCAGAAGAAGCCGCCAACATTCAAGTGCCGAAGCAAGGCAAGGCATTCCTGTCCGTGCGTGATCCCGACAAGCAACGCTTGCTGCCGATCGCACATGAACTGGTTCGAATGGGCTTTAGCTTGGTTGCGACACGCGGCACGGCGAAATGGCTACAGGCCAACGATCTTGAATGTGAGTTGATCAACAAGGTGATCGAAGGTCGTCCGCATGTGGTGGATCTCATCAAGAACGGCGAAATCACCTACATCGTGAATACCACTGAAGGCCGTCAAGCCATCAACGACTCCTTCTCAATTCGCCGCGAGGCCCTGCAACATCGCGTGACATACTCGACCACGGTGTCGGGTGCCAAGGCCTTGCTGCATTCGCTTCAATATCGGAATAGCGGACCCGTGTGGTCGCTGCAAGAACTGCATAAGGAGTTGCAAGCATGAGTAGAGCACCGATTACTTCGGCCGGCGCAGTGCGTCTGCGCGCGGAGCTCGAGGAATTGAAGTCCGTCAAACGCCCCGCGGTCATTGAAGCGATCTCTGAAGCGCGCGCACACGGCGATCTAAAGGAAAATGCCGAATATCATGCGGCACGTGAGCAACAAGGCTTCATTGAAGGGCGTATCAAACATCTGGAAGCCGAGCTCTCGCATGCCCAGGTCATCGACGTGAGTACGTTGAATGCCGGCGACAAAGTTGTGTTCGGTGCAAAGGTCGAGTTGGCGTCGATGGCGTCGGACGAAACCCGCAACTATCAAATCGTGGGTGATCTCGAGGCGGACATCAAACAGGGGCTGATCGCCATTTCATCACCGGTCGCGCGTGCGCTGATTGGCAAGCACGAAGGTGACGCCATCACGATCGAAGCGCCGGGCGGCACGCACGAGTACGAAATCGTCAGCGTCAATTACGAAGGCTGAGTCCGCCATGATCCGGGTATTGCTGCCGGATGCCCGCAGATGGCCCCATATTGAAGTGCCTCTGGCAAAACGCTTGGGGCAAGCGAATCGATCGCGTCTGCGTGCCAATACTTGGCTCGCACAGACCTTCGGCTTGGCAGATCCGCAACATTGGCCGGCGGCTGCGTTGACGCGCATGATTGATCGCCCCGAAACCGATTCGCAAAGTGCTGCATGGCTGCGCGCAGATCCCGCATGGATCAAAGCCGATATCAATGGCGGCAAGTTGCTAGGCGTGGGTGAAACTTTGCCGATGACGCCTGAAGACGTACAAGCGTTTTTGCCCACATTGATGCCCTTGTTTGGCGATGCAGGGATGCCGATCGACGCCCCCAATCCACATCGGTGGTACTTGAGACTGACAAACGGCACGCCACTTCCGCCATTTAGTGGCCCCATTGATGCGTTAGGCGACGATGCGTTTTCGCACATGGATTTCGAAGGCACGCATCGACGTTGGAAAACACTGATGAGTGAGGCCCAAATTCTGCTGCATCAGCATCCGAGGAACGAGGTGCGTCTTGCGCAGGGTCTGGCGCCCATCAACTCACTGTGGTTCTGGGGGCAAGGTGAATTGCCGCCCAAACGCCCAATACAAGTGGGACGTGTCTTTACGCGCGATGCCATCCTCGCGGGTCTCGCGAGGCACCAAGGTGTGTCTGCGATCGAACTCACAGATGTCCCCGACGTCCTTCAAGACGATGATGTGCTGGATCTGCGCGGTGTTCCCGTCGATCGGGTTCAGTCGAATCTCAACGTGCTGACCGGCACACGGCACGTGCAATGCCTTTTCGAAGACTTCGATGCCCTGGAAATCACGCGAACCCAGCGTTACCGCATTTGGCGAAGACCATTGCAACTCAGTGCCGCGCGCGAATGAGTGCAGAGCGCGAGAGACCCATCAGGATTGTGCGTAGAAGTGTGCCTGATTCGCACATGCAAACAGGCGCCTGGCCGACAGCGTTGCCCAAGGTACTAACACGCATCCATGCGGCGCGTGGGTCCTCGTCGTTTTCTGAAGCGATGCCAAAACTCGATGTCATGCCCCATTTCTCGTTGTTGAAAGATATCGATCCAGCTGTGTCACTGCTGCAAACCGCAATTCAAGAAGATCGGCACATTGTGGTGACGGCTGATTTCGATTGTGACGGCGCAACGGCATGCGCGGTTGCTATGCGGGGATTGCGATTATTGGGCGCGAAACACTTGAGCTACGCGGTGCCTGATCGCGCGATCCACGGCTATGGGCTGACGCCTGCGTTGGTCGACGAACTCCGGCCGATGCGCCCGGATTTGATTGTCACCGTGGACCACGGGATAGCTTGCTTCGATGGTGTGCGGGCGGCCAAAAATGCAGGTTGGCAGGTACTTGTCACCGATCACCATCTTCCTGGTGATCGCTTGCCTTGTGCCGATGCAATCGTCAATCCGAATCAGCCAGACGACGTTTTTCCGTCAAAAGCCCTGGCGGGCGTCGGGGTAATGTTCTACGTGTTGTTGGCACTCCGGTCCCGGATGGCGCTACCGTCGGTCGAGCTCACCGCGTTATTGGATCTGGTGGCGATCGGCACTGTCGCCGACATGGTTCGGTTGGATCCACTGAATCGAGCATTGGTGCAAGCGGGACTGAATCGGATCCGGGCAGGTAAAGTCCACGCCGGCATCGCGGCGATTGCTGCCGTGGCCGGACGCGACTTGTCCTCGCTCACCTCAGCGGATATCGGCTTTTCGATTGCGCCTCGAATCAATGCTGCGGGTCGCTTGGAGGACATGCGTGTCGGCATCGAATGTTTGATGGCGGATTCGCGGGCAGTTGCCGAGCAACTCGCTGGAACTTTGGATGTCATCAACCGCGAACGACGCGACTTGCAGCAGGCGATGATCGCAAGTGGTGATGTATTGGCCGAACGTGCGCACGACGAAGACGCGCTCGTGCTGTGCTTGCAAGACGCCGATTGGCATGCGGGTGTCATCGGCTTGGTTGCCTCTAAACTCAAGGACAAGACACATCGTCCGGTGGTTGCATTTGCGCCTTCTGGTAATGACGACGACATGCTTCGCGGTTCGGCCCGTTCGATTCCCGGCTTTCACATGCGTGACGCGCTGGCATGGGTCGATGCGAAAAATCCAGGGATGATCGAGCGGTTCGGTGGCCATGCCATGGCGGCCGGATTGAGCTTGCCGGTCGCACATTTCGATGAATTCAACCGAGCCATGCAATCTGTGGGTCAAGTTTGGCTGACGCCTTCGATCCTCGAAGCGTTCATCGAATCAGATGGCCCACTGACGCCGCAGGAAATGAGTGCGGGCACCGCAGTTGCCTTGAGAGACGGCGGTGTGTGGGGCCAGGCCTATCCCGAACCCCAGTTTGATGATGTTTTTGAAGTGCTCGAATCGCGATGGCTGAAAGAAAAACACCTGAGAATGAAGGTTCGCAAGGACGGCTGTGTATTTAGTGCGATCCAGTTCAACGCCCCGCAGCGTGAAACCGGCGAACGGGTCAGGCTTGTCTATCAATTGGTGCTGGATGATTGGCGCGGGGGTGATGCCGTGCAATTGATGGTGCGACACCGCCAGCCAGCCTGAAGCGCAAACCGAAAAACGGACGGAGCCACGGAACTCGCCGAATCAATCCGAATGCCGCGAAGCAGATACAGAAGGTGAGCGCGATCAGCGCGACGTATTCGATCAGCCAGGGCAAATGCAGCGATCGGACATTCCACGCCAAAAGAATGATGACGGTTTGGTGCAGGATGTAGAGTGGGAACACCGCTTCTGTCAGCCAAGCACGCCAGCGACTATCGGTATGGCGCCATCTCATCGCGTAACCGGTGATCGCACATATCGCAGCCCACGTCATGACACCCCAAAGCGCACGTTGCGTCGCCAAGGCGAGCGCCGGGACGCTGCCGGTATCAGAATCGAATACAAGAAAGCAGGCCAAGAATGTCAGGTAGCAGATCGCCCAAAGTACCGTCATCCAACGCCGCGCCGCATAAATTGTGTGCCAAGCACGCTCGTTGAATGCGATCGCAAGGCCGGTGACGAATGCCACGCCATACTGAGCGTGGTTGTACCAATCGTCGTCAAGATCATGTGTCGAATCGAATAGGGGGTAGAGCCAAACGCGCGCAAGCACCAATAGGCACATCGGAACGAGGAGTGTGGCCAAACCGCCCAAGTATTTTTCCGACAGGGACACCCAATGCGCTTTCGCCGAAGTGGGAATGCATTTCGCAAGTCCGCAGGCGAGCAAGGTGTATAGCCACAGATAGGCAACGAACCAAAGATGGTTCCATGTTGGTGCATCGATGCAATCGTGTGGTCTCACACAATAGATGTCGCCACCTTGCAAGTAGCGCTGGTAGAAAGCCCATGCTGGCATATCGAAGCCCGGCATCTTTTCCTTGAGTTCCAAGTAGACCTGTGGAACGACAACGACAAACATGCCGAATAGGAGTGGAATCAGCAAACGCTTACTGCGCGACCATGCCAACCCTCCGCCGCGGGTGCGCATTGCGTAGGCAAACGCGACACCGGCTATGAAGAACAGCAATGACAAGCGCCAAGGTGCAGTCAGTAACATGAAGGGTTCCAGTGCATGCGACATGGCCGGACTCTTGATGTGCCAATCCCAAGTCGTGTAGTACATACCGACGTGGTACGGGACGAGCAAGGCGAATGCGCCGATGCGTAACCAATCTAGGTCGTAACGGCGTGCTGAAATCGAAGGGGTCATGTCGCTGACGGATGGCAAGGGAAGATGGATGCCACGATGCGGCGAAGTTCGGCGGGCCGCTACGACTAGGTGCCCACCCGATGCGCCAATGTGTCCAATCGCGGGTCCAGAGGGATGAATCGCGGCCGCCCCAATGCATTGAATCCCTATAATGCGGCGATGCAAGCCATCGGCCCCGCCTTCATCCAACGTCATCCACAATGGTTCCGTTCGCTCGAGATCGGGTTTTGGGTGGTCCAATACCTTGTCAGCGCCGTCGCTAACACCCTCACGGCAACGATGGACGTGGACCGATATGCGTTGGGCTTCGCGGGCTGGCAGCCAGCGGTTTGGGAAGGCAGCAGTGCATTGATGAGTTTGCTATTGGTGCCTGCGATGGTCTGGTGGACGCGTCGGTTCCCGATTCATTTCGACAACTGGCGGCGCAGTCTGCCGATTCATGTGCTCGGCAGTGTCCTGTGGTCCGTCATTCATGTGACGGGTATGGTTCTGATCCGCAAAGCGATCTACACAACGCAGGGACTTCACTATGATTTCAGCCCATGGCTCCTTGAGTTTGCCTATGAATATCTGAAAGATGTCCGTTCGTATGCAGGTGTGGTCGTGACGATCGAGGCTTACCGTTTTGTGCGTCGTCGCCTGAAAGGCGAAGCGAGCATGCTCTCGGTGCCCGACGACGGCCCACCGGTGGAGCCCATCGAGCGCCCGCAGCGGTTCCTTGTCCGAAAGCTTGGCAAAGAGTTTCTGGTTGCGGCAAACGACATCGAATGGTTGCAGGCTTCCGGCAATTACGTGAACCTGCATATGCGTGGCCGTGACTATCCTCTGCGTAGCACCTTGGGTAGTTTCGAGTCGCGCCTCGACCTGGGTCGGTTTGTGCGAATACATCGCAGCTATATGGTGAACGTCGACCAAGTCGCCTCGATCGAACCGTTGGACTCTGGGGATGCCAAGATCCACCTCAAAACGGGCGACAGTTTGCCTTGCAGTCGAACCTATCGTGCACGTTTGAAGCAGCATTTGGATCCTGACGGCTGATCATCAACCCCTTTTGGGGGGCGTAAGCGTTGTACGATTAAATCCTCAGGGGAGTTTGATCATGCGAGCGAATCTCAAGTTGGGTGGCGGTGTTCTCGCCATGCTGTTCCTTCTGGCCGCGCCATGGGCTACTGCACAGGAAGACCTCCAGGTTCGACCGGTGTTGCAAGTGAAAAATGCGGCACAACCGGTGCGCTTAACCTCGGTCACTGTTGATGTCAGCACGGCAGCCAGTGAAGCCTGGATTCGATATGACTTGGTGTTTCAGAATCCGAATGCACGCGTGTTGGAAGGTAACTTGGATTTTCCGCTGTCTGATGGCCAGCAAGTGGTGGGCTTTGCGCTGGACGTCAATGGTGAAATGCGCGATGCCGTCGCTGTACCAAAAGCCAAAGGTCGCACTGTCTTCGAAGCGATCGAGCGGCGTAATGTGGATCCCGCATTACTAGAGAAAACAGCAGGCAATCACTACAGCTTGCGGATCTATCCCATTCCAGCCAATGGCACGCGCACTGTCCGCTTGTGGGTTGCGCAGTCGCTCAAGCGCGTGGATAAGACCTATCAGCTGCCACTGACTATTTCGTTTGCACGTGAAGTCAAAAGCATTCCGTTGTCGGTGACAGGAAACGAACGCGCCGTCTTGGCGAATTTCGGTCGTCGATTGAACTGGTCGGCACAAGACAAACGGACATCAACAGTGCTGGATGCCCGTGATCTGGATCGCGCCGGTCGCGTTGTGTTGGAATGGCCCGCCACTGATGCACCGACTGTGCTGTTGCAGCGCGCACCTCAGGGCGACTTCGCACTCGCAGAGCTCAAGCTGGTCAACGCAAATTCGGCAAAGGCACCTATCCGGCATTTGGCGCTGATTTGGGACGCCTCACTTTCAGGACTGGAACGCGACCATGACTTGGAGCTCGCAGCATTGTCCAGGCTGCTGAACAAGCTTTCGAACGTGCGTGTCACCTTGCAGCTATTGCGAGACACATCGTCCGCACCGCGCGTCTTTGACATCAAGAACGGACAGAGCGCGCAATTGCTCTCGGTGTTGCGCGAGCAGCCCTACGACGGCGCGACGCGTGCTTCTGCCATCGCACCCATAGCGGGCGCAGACCGCTATCTCTATGTTGGCGATGGCCTCTTCAATCTGGGCGTCGACAGCGTGCCGACCTTGCCAGCGCGCCTGGACGCATGGACAAATGGCGCAGCAGATTCAAGCCGCTTGAGATCATGGACGGCCGCACATCGTGGCGCTGTCGTCGCCCTTAACTCGACGGCTGACTTGCCCGCCGTTGACGACATGTTGCGCACGCCGGCAATGGTTGAACGCATCGATGTGCCGGGTGGCAAGGGTGCTGTTGTTGAAACACCCTTTGTGGATGCCGAAGGTCGCATTCGTTTCGCCGTGGAAAGACAATCCGCCAACGCGCGTGCGACGGTGCATTGGCGTGACGCACGCGGTGCGCATGCCACGGTTGTGCCGATTGTCGGCGAGCTGACAGAAGGTCGCATGGCGGCCTATACCTGGGCACGTTGGACGATGGATGCGTTGGAAGCGGATCGCGCCTCTCACAGTTCCGAGCTGCAAGCACTCGGTGCGCGATTTGGGATCCCAAACGCCGAGAGTTCGTTGATTGTGCTCGAAACTGCTGATGACTATGCCCGCTATGACATTCAACCGCCGGCGGACTTGTTAGCGGAATGGCAGCGCATCAAGCAATTGCAACGTGAGGCATTGGTTTCAAAGCGCCAAGCGCAAGTGGATGCACTCAACACGCGCTATGAAGAACGTGGCAAGTGGTGGACGACCGTGTTTCCGAAGGACGCACCGCCAACTGCGAAGCCGACGCCTGCAGTCGCTGAAGCGCGCGCAGTCGCCGCGCTAGACGCGGTTGAGGTTCAAGGTCAACAGCGTGCAATGGCCCGTAGCACTAGGGCGGCGGAAGCCGCTGCCGCATCTGCGCCGCCACCTTCACCCGTCGCATTGATGGCACCCGGCACTGTTTCTGCAAACAGCACTGCCGGCGTCGTGGCTGGCGCTGCAAGCATTCGTATTCAAGCATGGCGATCGGATTCACCCGAAGCATTGCGTTTGCGCAGCGCGCCGAAGGCGATGCTTTATGCAACCTATCTTGATGCGCGACAGTCTCTTCAAAAGAGCCCGGCCTTCTATATGGACGCGGCCGATGTACTGCGAGACCGTGGCGAAGTTGTTTTGGCGAAACGCGTACTGAGCAACTTGGCAGAGCTTGCCATTGAAGACCGTCACCTGCTGCGCCTGCTCGCCTATCGAATGCAAGAACTGAAGGCGTGGAAAGAAGCCGTGCCCTTGCTGCGCCGTGTGCTTGAACTCGCCCCCGATGAGCCACAAAGCTACCGTGATCTCGCACTCGCGTTGCAAGCGACACACGACTACCAAGGGGCAGCAGATGCCTTCTACACCGTCGTGACCGGAACCTGGGATTCGCGCTTTGCCGATATTGATTTGATTTCGCTGGTCGAACTCAACACGCTGATCAACAAGCACGCCGCGCGCATCGATACATCGCGTTTCGATGCGCGATTGTTGCATCACTATCCGGTAGGCCTGCGCACTGTGTTGAGTTGGGACGCCAATAACAGCGATATGGACTTGTGGGTCACCGATCCGAATGGCGAACGCGTCTACTACGCACACAAAACCTCGTACCAAGGTGGGCGTATCTCTCGGGATTTCACCGGCGGCTATGGCCCTGAAGAATTTGTGCTGCGCCTGCCCAAGAAGGGCGTGTACAAGGTCGAAGCCAACTATTTCGGCGACCGACAACAAGTGCTCGCTGGGGAAACCACACTGATGCTGACGTTCTCCACCGACTACGGCACGCCCGCGCAAAAAGATCAGACCGTCACCTTGCGTCTGAAGGATAAGAAGGAAACGATTGCAGTAGGGACATTTGAAGTGAAATAGGATCGGCCCAAGGCGTTTCATTGGCTGCACATCATTTTGCGAATAGGATGTGCAGATGCCGACCATCCTGCTCGTTGAAGATGAGACCGCCATTGCGGACACCGTGATATTTGCGCTGCGTGCGGAAGGCTTCAACACGGTGCACACAGCGCTTGGGCAGGCGGCGCTGGACTTGGTCGAGCAGGGTGGTATTGACCTTGCCATCTTGGACATTGGCTTGCCCGATATCGATGGCTTCAGTGTGTGTAAGAAGCTTAGGCAGCACAGCCAGATTCCGGTCATCTTCCTCACTGCACGGGGCGAGGAGTTGGATCGCATTGTCGGCTTGGAGATCGGCGCGGACGACTATATCTGCAAGCCGTTCTCACCGAGAGAAGTGGCGACACGGGCCAAAGTGATTCTCCGACGGGCGGCCGCTCAAGGCCATGCCGAATCCGACGGGCAGGGCGCTGGCAACTTCATTCACGATGTGGCGGGACTACGCGTGCGCTATCACGGTCAAACCTTGGCCCTTACGCGTTACGAATACGGATTGCTTTCCGCCTTGCTTGCACGACCTGGCGCAGTGTTGACACGCACTGCGTTGATGGACCGCGTGTGGACCGAAGCCTTCGACAGCAGTGACCGAACCATCGACACGCACATCAAGACGCTGCGCGCCAAACTTTCAAAAATTGCGCCAGACAAGTCCCCGATCCGCACGCATCGCGGCTTGGGCTACTCATTGGACGTGCAGCAGTGAAAATCGCGTGGCGCGTACTGCTTGGCTATTTCTTGATTGTGGCGATGGCCGCTTTCATGCTGGGCCAAGTCTTTCTCGAGCAGATTAAGCCGGCGGTGCGTCAAACGGCGGAAGACACCTTGGCCGACACTGCCAACAGTCTCGCAGAGCTCGCAAGTGAGGACTTGGCTACAGGTCAAATGGCGGATGGCCTGTTTGCGCGCCGCATGCGCAGCCTGTCAGACAGGCGTGTCAACGCTGATATTTGGGGCTACAAAAAGCAGGGCGTGGCGTATCGCATTACCGTCACCGATGCGAAGGGCAGTGTTGTTTTTGATTCGCAAGGCAAGGATCTGGGCCGAGACAATTCACGCTGGAATGATGTGGCGAGAACCTTGCGAGGTGAATACGGCGCACGCTCCACGCGCGAACAGGCCGATGATCCCGCGTCGACTGTGATGTGGGTGGCCGCCCCCATTCGCCACGAGGGCAAACTCATCGGTGTATTGAGTATTGGCAAGCCCAATCGCGTGCTACAGCCGTTCATCACTGAAAGCAGAAACGTGATTTTGAAGTGGGGCATCGTCTTGTTAGGGGTCGCCCTTTTGATTGGGATTGCGATGGCTTGGTGGTTGTCGAGCCAGTTGGGGCATTTGCGCGCCTACGCACAAGCAGTCACGGCTGGAAAGAACGCGCCTGCGCCGAAAGCGTCAGCGGAGTTCGGTGAGCTTGGCCGCGCCTTGGAACACATGCGCACGGAACTCGACGGCAAAGAATATGTGGAGGAATACGTCCACACTTTGACCCACGAACTTAAGAGTCCATTGGCATCCATTCAAGCTGCCGCAGAAATCCTTGAAGGGCCGCTCGATGTCGCGGACCATCGCAAGTTTGTCGGACACATCCAAAGCCAAAGCTCACGTATGGCTGAGATGGTTGAACAACTCTTGGCGCTGGCCTCTGTGGAACAACGACGGCAGTTGGATAGCCCCGAACCTGTCGACGTGCATTCTGTGCTCAGAGACGCCATCGCCAGTTTGGAAACCAAAGCCGCCGCTGCCAATGTCCGGATCGACGTCGTAGGCGCGACGCAGACCACCGTGATGGGCGATCCCTTTTTGCTGCGTCAGGCGCTGATCAATCTGTTGGATAACGCCATTGAGTTTTCGCCGGTCAATGGACACGTGCGCTGCGAACTCATTGCATCCGAAGCATCGGTGACCGTGCAAATTGACGATCACGGCCCCGGCATTCCTGAGTTTGCCTTGGGACGCGTGTTCGAACGCTTCTACTCACTCCCACGACACACAGGCGGAAGTCGTAGCAGTGGAATCGGGCTTTCATTCGTAGCGGCCATTGCCGCCTTGCATAACGGCACAGCGCACTTGGTCAACACGGAGGCCGGCGCGCGTGCGACGCTGACGGTGTCGCGCTAATACTTCACATTCAGCACACATTGCCGCCATCGTCGGCGCACAGGTCGTCGTCATTCTGAGCTATCTCCAGAGTGGCGTTTTGACATGCATCTATTTTTGAAAGCGGTGATGATTTTCTGCCTGACGATCGTGATCGTCATTGCGCTCGCCTTGATCGGTGACATCATCCAAGATCGACAAAGCTACCGTGCACAAGCGATCGACGATATTGCAGCCAATGTGGGCGAGTCTCAAACCTTTGCAGGCCCCGTTTTGGTATTGCCCTATGTCGAAACGCGTCGAGTCGTCGAAACCGATACGAGCGGAAAAAGCACAACAAAGTTCATACGGACTGACAAACAACAGATCGTCTTTCCCAGTCAATTACACATTGAAGGCGAACTACCCGTCGGCGTGCGCATGCGAGGGATGCATGCCGTGCGCGTATTCGATTGGAAGGGCGCGGCGAACGCAAGCTTTGAAACACACTTGGCGCCAAATGACGACAATGTCAGCCGTGAATTTTCGCAGCCGTGGCTCAGCGTTGAGTTTTCTGATCCACGAGGTTTACAAGGCGTCCCGAAACTCGCCGTGAATGGTGTCCCGCAGAAAGTACGGCCAGGTGCCGGCTTTCGTGCAGGCAATGGCATCCATGCGCTGCTCAAGACCCCGAAAGCGGGCGATGCGATCGCATTTTCCACGACGCTCGCCATCGATTTGAGAGGCACGCAGAGCTTTTCGTTCCTACCCATTGGCGATGACAACCAAGTCGATCTCAAGTCTGCTTGGGATGCGCCGAAATTCGTAGGCGCGTCGCCTGAGCAGGATCCGGTTGCCAAAGGATTCTCAGCCCATTGGCGCGTGAGTGCGTTGTCCACCAATGTTCAGGATGACTACGCAGACGGAAAGCCGTTGTCGCAAAGAATGCCCCTGCTTGAAAGCACAACCATTGAAACGGAGGTGCCTGGGCGCATCAGCGTCACGTTTATTGATCCCGTCAACGTCTACTCGAGTACGGCGCGCGCAATCAAATACGGCGTGCTCTTTGTCGCAGTCACATTTGCGGGCTTCTTCCTTTTCGAGTGCTTGAAACGCGTGGCGATTCATCCGATTCAATATCTGCTCGTCGGATTTGCGATCGCCATCTTCTATCTCCTCTTGCTGTCTATGAGCGAACACTTCAGCTTTGGTCAGTCCTATCTCTGCGCAGCCATCGCATGCGTGGGCCTGATCACCTGGTATCTCACCGCCGTCCTGCAAGGGTGGAAGGCCGCATTGGGCTTCACTGCTCTGCTGAGTGCCTTGTACGGCGTGCTATACGGCTTGTTGGTCTCAGAAGACAATGCGCTGATCATGGGCTCTGCGCTTCTGTTCGTGTTGCTTGCCGCGATCATGACCCTGACGCGAAAGGTGGACTGGTATGCCATCTCCAAGCCCTCAGGTGGCTTCAAAGGCCTGTTTAACGGGCAGTCCGAGGCCCGAAAATGATAGAATCGCGGGTCATTTAATTTGATTCAGCCCCATGATTGAACTCAATCCCATCCGAGCCCGTATCAGCGATCTGATCGATCGCCTAGACGCGCTTCGGGGGTTTCTTTGACTACGATGCCAAGCGTGAGCGCCTGGAAGAAGTAGAACGCGAACTTGAAAACCCCGACATTTGGAACGATTCCGAGCGCGCCCAAGCACTAGGGCGCGAACGCTCCCAGCTCGACAAAACCGTCAATGGGTTGCGTGATCTCAAGGAGGGTTTAGGCGGCGCCGGCGAACTGTTGGACTTGGCTGAGATGGAAGCCGATGAAGACACTGCGCTGGCGGTGGTGGCCGACGTCGATCGCTTTGAAAAAGGCGTCGAGCAACTTGAATTCCAACGCATGTTCTCGGGCAAGATGGATTCGACGAACGCATTCGTCGATATCCAAGCGGGTGCGGGCGGTACCGAAGCGCAAGATTGGGCTGAAATTCTGTTGCGCATGTATTTGCGTTGGGCCGAATCCCGCGGCTGGAAAACTGAATTGCTTGAAGTCAGCGGCGGTGATGTCGCTGGCATCAAGTCGGCAACCTTCCGCGTAGAGGGCGAATTCGCCTATGGTTGGTTGAAGACCGAGATTGGCGTCCACCGTTTGGTTCGCAAGTCGCCATTCGACTCCGACAATCGTCGACACACGAGTTTCACCAGTGTGTTCGTTTCACCGGAAGTGGATGATTCATTCGAGATCGACATCAACCCCGCCGACTTGCGCACCGACGTTTACCGCTCGTCAGGTGCGGGTGGTCAGCACGTGAATAAGACGGAATCGGCGGTGCGTATCACGCACATTCCGACCAATACGGTTGTGGCATGCCAGACCGAACGCAGTCAGCACGCGAACCGCGATCGCGCCATGAAGATGCTTGCCGCAAAGTTGTATGAGCTTGAAATGCAAAAGCGCAACGCGGAAAGGGATGCGCTTGAAGCGACCAAAGCGGATGTGGGCTGGGGCAGTCAGATCCGAAACTATGTGCTTGATCAATCCCGCATCAAGGATTTGCGCACCGGTGTAGAACGCACTGATACGCAAAAGGTGTTGGACGGTGACTTGGACGAGTTCGTTGAAGCGAGCTTGAAGTCCGGTCTCGATGCGGGCGCCAAACGCTCGGATATGGTCTGATCGAAGTATTGCCACTTGAACCCTGTGCGTTGGAAAGCCGGACATGAACGAAACACCGCAAGCCCCCGTTGACGAAAATGCGCTGATTGCCGAGCGCCGCGGCAAATTGAATCAGATGCGTGCCGACGGCATCGCCTATCCGAATGACTTCCGTCGTCGGGAGCAGGCCGGTGATCTGCAGCATGAATATGCCGATGCCGAAAAGTGGACGGGCGAGGCGCTTGAAGCCACGGGACGCAAGGTCGCCATTGCCGGTCGCATGATGGCGAAGCGCGTCATGGGCAAAGCCGCATTTGCGCAAATTCAGGACGTCACGGGCCGCATCCAGATGTTCCTGCAGTCCACGCAATTGGGCGAGACCTATGACCTCTTCAAAACCTGGGATGTCGGCGACATCATCGCAGGTGAAGGCTCACTCATGCGCACCAAGACCGGCGAGCTGTCGGTCAAGGTCGAGTCTTTGCGCTTGCTGACCAAAGCACTGCGTCCTTTACCTGACAAGTGGCATGGCCTTGCAGACGTTGAGCAACGTTACCGTCAACGCTACGTTGACTTGATTGTGACGCCGGAGTCGCGCGAAGTTTTCGTGGCGCGCTCACGCATCATTGCATCGATGCGTCGTTGGTTAGACGATCGCCGCTTCCTGGAAGTTGAGACACCGATGATGCATTACATCGCTGGTGGCGCAACGGCAAAGCCATTTACAACGCACCACAATGCGCTAGACCTTGATCTGTACTTGCGTGTTGCGCCAGAGTTGTATCTGAAGCGTTTGGTGGTCGGCGGCTTTGAACGTGTCTACGAAATCAATCGCAACTTCCGCAACGAAGGTGTGAGCACACGACACAATCCCGAATTCACCATGCTCGAACTCTATGAAGCCTATGTCGGCTACGAAGAAGTCATGGATTTGACGGAAGCACTGATTCGCCATGCCGCACAAGACGCCATGGGCACGACCGCGATGGTGTGGGAGTCGCGTGAGATTGATCTCGGCAAGCCGTTCCGCCGGTGGAAGCTCGAAGAAGCTGTGCGCGAACTCAATCCGGAGATCAGCGTCGCGGACTGCCGTGACCGTGACGCCTTGGCGGCGCACTGCGCCCGTCTCAAAGTCGGCGTGAAGCCGAGCTACGGTTGGGGCAAATTGCTCCTCGAAATCTTTGAGAAGACGGTTGAAGGCGGTTTGTTGCAGCCGACCTTCATTACGCATTACCCGGTGGAAGTGTCGCCTTTGGCACGCGAGTCAGATACAGAGCCGGGCATCACTGATCGCTTCGAACTTTTCATTGGCGGCAAAGAAATCGCCAATGGATTCTCCGAACTCAATGATCCTGAAGATCAGGCCGCGCGTTTCAAGGCCCAAGTTGAGGCGAAAGATGCAGGCGATGACGAAGCCATGCACTTCGACGCCGACTACATTCGTGCGCTCGAAGTAGGGTTGCCGCCGACAGGCGGGCTCGGCATCGGTATCGACCGCCTGGTGATGCTGTTGACCGACCGCGCGTCCATCCGTGATGTATTGCTGTTCCCGTACATGCGACCAGAACACTGATCGCGATCTTATTCAGACAAAGAAAAACGCCGCTTCTTCAAGCGGCGTTCTTTTGAACAACTGGCTTAACGAAGTTCTCGGCGCAAGATCTTGCCCACGTTCGTTTTCGGCAGCTCATCGCGGAACTCAACGATATGCGGACGCTTATAGCCGGTGAGATTCTCTTTCGCGAAGGCTTTGACATCTTCGGCAGTGAGCGACGGATCCTTCTTGACGATCACAACCTTCACGGTTTCACCGGAATGCTCGTCAGGCGCACCCACTGCTGCGACTTCTGCAATGCCCGGCATCGCTGAAAGCACGTCTTCGATTTCATTCGGGTAAACGTTGAAACCAGACACGAGAATCATGTCTTTCTTGCGATCAACGATATACGCATATCCGTTGGATTCGATTCTGGCGACGTCACCCGTATGCAGCCACCCAGCGGCGTCCATGACGTTGGCGGTTTCATCAGGGCGTTGCCAATAACCCGCCATCACTTGCGGACCTTTCACACACAACTCGCCAGTGGCGGCGCCGTCATTCGGCAGAATGTTGCCGTCGTCATCCTGGATACAAATATCCGTCGAGGGCACAGGCAAACCGATTGAGCCGTTGTATTCCTTCAAGTCCAACGGATTGATACACACGGCGGGCGAGGTCTCAGTCAGACCATAGGCTTCTGCCAAGGTGCAGCCGGTGACCTTCTTCCAGCGTTCTGCGACGCTGCGCTGAACCGCCATGCCGCCACCCAAGGTCAAATGCAGATGTGAAAAATCGACAGTGTCGAAATCTTTCGCATTGAGCAAACCATTGAACAAGGTGTTCACGCCGGTAATGGCTGTGAATTTGTGCTTCTTCAGCTCTTTGACGAAGCCCGGCATGTCACGCGGATTGGTGATCAAGACGTTCTTTGAACCGAGCTCGAAGAACACCAAGCCATTCGCTGTCAATGCAAAGATGTGATACAGCGGCAGGGCAGTGATGATCAATTCTTTGCCGACGGTGGCATAAGGTGCAACCCATGCACTGGCTTGCAGCATGTTCGAGATCAAGTTGCGATGCGTCAGCATGGCGCCTTTGGCCACACCCGTCGTACCGCCGGTGTATTGCAAGAACGCGAGATCCGTATTGACGACTTCTACCGGCTTCAAAGGCTGTTGCGCGCCTTTTGCCAGTGCATCTTTGAAACGGACCGCACCAGCGATGTGATAGCTCGGCACCATCTTCTTGATGTGCTTCACCACAAAGTTGACGATCAAACCCTTTGCGCCGAGCAGGTCACCCAGACCGGTTGTGACGACATGCTTCAAAGCGGTGTTTGCCAAGACCTCTGACACAACCGAACCAAAATTGTCGACAACGACGATGGCGACGGCACCTGAGTCTTTCATCTGGTGTTCGAGTTCGCGCGCCGTGTAGAGCGGGTTGACGTTTACCACGGTTAGACCTGCGCGCAGGATCCCGAACGTTGCAATCGGCTGCTGCAAGCAGTTCGGCATCATCACCGCAACACGATCGCCTTTCTTCAAGCCCAATGTGTTCTGCAAGTACGAAGCGAAATGATCAGCCGCTTTGTCGAAGGCATCATAGGTGATGCTCTTGCCCATACATTCAAAGGCTTCGTGATCGCCGAACTTTGCGATCGAACCTTTGACCATGTCATTGATTGAGCTGTATTTGTCCGGATCGATGGTATGCGGCACATGCGCCGGATAGTTCTGCAACCAAGGACGATCAATGCTCATCAATTCACCTGTCAAAAAAAGTGCGCGTTTAGCGGCAATTCATTGATTGGAGCATGCCCGAGGCGTTGGGGCAAGCGATGCGCATGGTGCAATGCGGAAAATAGAAACGGCGCATTCTCATGCGCCGTCTCGAGTGTGACCCAGATGGCAAATTCAGTGCACTTTCGATGCGAGTTGACGCAAAACGTACTGAAGCAAGCCACCGTTCTTGAAGTATTCGACTTCCTTCGGCGTCAACAGCAATACCGAGACGTCGAAAGACCGTTGCTTGCCATCTGCTGAAGTCGCAGTGACCGTTGCGGTTTTTGACTCGCCATTGCGGAGACCCGTGATATCGATCCGTTCACTGCCGTCCAATCCCAGGCTTTGTGCGTTCTCACCGTGGGCAAATTGAAGTGGCAAGACACCCATGCCCACCAAGTTGGAGCGGTGGATACGTTCAAAGCTCTCTGCAATCACAGCCTTGATACCTAGCAGGTTGGTGCCTTTCGCCGCCCAGTCGCGCGAAGAACCCGTGCCGTATTCCTTGCCCGCAAAGACCACCAACGGCACCTTGTCTGCCTTGTACTTCATGGCTGCGTCATAGATAGCAAGGTGTTCCGTCGACTTGCCGTCAGGGCTGAAGTAAATGGTGCTACCGCCTTCTTCGCCATTCAACATCAAGTTCTTGATGCGGATATTGGCGAATGTGCCACGCACCATCACGTCGTCATTGCCGCGGCGCGAACCATAGCTATTGAAGTCCGCGGGTTGCACACCGCGTTCGATCAAGAAGCGACCTGCGGGTGACTCCTTCTTGATATTGCCTGCCGGTGAAATGTGATCCGTGGTGATTGAGTCACCAAAGATGCCCATCACCCGCGCACCGGCCAAATCGTCAATCGTGCCGACCTCCATGGTCATGCCATCGAAGTAGGGCGGGTTCTTGATATAGGTCGAACGATCATCCCAAGCGAAAATCTGACCTTCCGGCGTGTTCACTGTGTTCCAGCGCGAATCACCTTTGAAGACATCCGCGTAGTTTTGTTTGAACATTTCCGGGCCGACCGTGGCTGCGATCATGTCGCCAATCTCTTTATTGCTTGGCCAAATGTCACGCAAATACACGTCTTTACCGTCACTGCCTTTGCCGAGTGGCTCAGTGCTGAGATCGATATCGACGGTGCCGGCGATGGCGAACGCAACCACCAACGGCGGGGACGCCAAGTAATTCATCTTGACTTCGGGATGCACACGCCCTTCAAAGTTGCGATTGCCGGACAACACCGACGCCACGACCAAATCGTGCTCCGCGATGCCAGCGCTCACGGCTTGCGGTAGTGGGCCCGAGTTACCGATACAGGTCGTGCAGCCGTAACCCACTACATAGAAACCCAGCTGTTCGAGATCATCCAACACACCTGCTTTGCGCAAGTAGTCCGTCACCACCAATGAACCCGGGCCAAGTGAAGTCTTTACCCATGGTGCGGCTTTCAATCCTTTCGCCGCTGCATTGCGCGCCAACAAACCGGCACCCAACATCACCGCCGGATTGGAAGTATTCGTACAAGAGGTAATGGCCGCGATCACGACAGAACCATCTTTGAGCTCATGCACGCCATCCGACAACTTGATACGCGACACAGGTTTTGCGGCGAGTTCGTGCGCCTGCGGTTGATCGCCGCCTTCCGCGGCCATGCGCTTCATGGCCGAATTGGTGACGTTGCGGTGTTCCGTCAGCGGGCCCACACACGCGTTGTAGTTGTGCTTCAGCTCGCTCAACAACACGCGATCCTGCGGACGCTTCGGGCCAGCTAGCGAAGGCAGCACAGTGGCCATGTCGAGTGTCAAGGTGCTGCTGTATTCTGCGTGCGGCGAATTGACGTCGTGCCAGAGGCCTTGTGCCTTGGCATAGGTCTCAACCAATGCAATATGCGCCTCATCCCGACCCGACAAACGCATATAGCTGAGCGCTTCCGCATCGATCGGGAAAATGCCGCAGGTGGCCCCATATTCGGGCGCCATGTTGGCGATCGTTGCACGGTCTGCAAGCGGCAAATGCTGCAAGCCATCGCCGTAAAACTCTACGAACTTTCCAACGACGCCATGCGCACGCAACATTTGCGTGACTGTCAGCACCAAGTCTGTGGCGGTTGCGCCTTCAGGCAGTTTGCCGGTCAATTTGAAACCTACGACTTGAGGAATCAACATCGACGAAGGTTGGCCGAGCATGGCAGCTTCTGCCTCAATACCGCCGACGCCCCAGCCCAACACGCCAATGCCGTTGATCATCGTCGTGTGGCTATCTGTACCAAACACGGTATCCGGAAATGCATGCAGTTCGCCGTCGATTTCTCGCGCCATGACCACGCGCGCCAAATGTTCAAGATTGACTTGGTGAACGATGCCGGTGGCGGGAGGCACCACCTTGAAGTCAGTGAACGCTTTTTGACCCCAACGTAAGAAGCTGTAGCGCTCAAGATTTCGTTCGAATTCAATTTTGGCATTGAGGTCGAGCGCGTCGGCACGGCCATAGACGTCAACTTGTACGGAGTGGTCAATCACGAGCTCCGACGGAATTTGTGGGTTGATCTGCTCAGGCTTGCCGCCGAGCGCCGTCACGGCATCGCGCATCGCCGCCAAATCCACAACACACGGCACACCCGTGAAATCCTGCAGCACGACACGCGCGGGCATGAAGGCGATTTCTGTATCCGGGACTTTTGAAGGCACCCATTGCGCAACCGCAGCAATGTGTTCGGGGCCCACGGTCACACCACCGTCTTCGTGACGCAGCAGATTCTCCAGCAGGATTTTCATCGCGTAGGGAAGGTGTGCGATATCGAATTGCTCGCCGAGTTTCGGCAGGCTGTGATAGGCGTAGTGTTTGCCGCCTACTTCGAGTCGGGTTTGCGTCTTGAAGCTGTCCATCCAGATGGCTCCCGTGTAGAAAAGAGAAGTATGTGCCAACGCCCATACAGAAAGTGTGATTCTGCGCGCTGGCCCTTGATTTTCAAGGGCTTTTTAGTGTCATACGACTTGCTCGGGGAGGCCTGTTCAGGTAAAATAATCGGCTGACCCGCCGCGCTTTTCGCAGGGCACTTACGCAGGACATTTCTATGCTTAGCACTTATCGCCAACATGTTGCCGAACGCGCCGCGCTCGGTATTCCGCCGCTGCCATTGAGCGCGCAGCAAACTGCTGACTTGATCGAATTGATTAAGCATCCGCCGGCAGGCGAGGGTGAAGTGCTGGTTGACTTGATTACAAACCGCGTCCCCGCAGGCGTCGATGATGCCGCAATGGTCAAGGCCTCCTACCTTGCCGCCGTTGCACATGGCAGCGAGTCCACGCCGCTGATTTCTCGCAAGCGTGCCACTGAGCTGCTCGGCACCATGCTGGGTGGCTACAACATCCAGCCGCTCATCGAATTGTTGGATGACGCAGAAGTGGGTGAAACCGCGGCAGAGGCACTGAAACACACCTTGCTGATGTTTGATGCATTCCATGACGTGCAGAGCAAAGCAGAGGCCGGCAATGCCAATGCGAAGTCTGTGCTGCAAAGCTGGGCGGACGCCGAATGGTTCACCAGCAAGCCGGAAGTCCCCGAATCACTCACCGTGACAGTGTTCAAAGTCCCCGGTGAAACCAATACCGATGACCTCTCACCGGCACCGGATGCGACGACCCGTCCTGACATCCCGATGCACGGCTTGGCAATGCTCAAGAACAAGCGCGACGACGCGCCGTTTGTGCCGGAAGAAGACGGTAAACGCGGCCCGATCGACCTCATTCAAAGCCTGAAAGAAAAGGGTCACTTGGTCGCCTACGTCGGCGACGTCGTGGGCACCGGCTCTTCGCGTAAATCCGCCACGAACTCCGTGTTGTGGTGGACCGGCGAAGACATTCCGTTTATTCCGAACAAGCGCTTTGGTGGCGTGTGTCTGGGCGCCAAAATTGCCCCCATCTTCTACAACACGATGGAAGACGCGGGCGCATTGCCAATTGAATTGGACGTCTCACAAATGAACTTGGGCGACGTGATCGAATTGCGTCCCTATGAAGGCAAAGCCCTTAAAGACGGTGCCGTCATTGCCGAATTCCAAGTCAAGAGCGAAGTGTTGTTTGACGAAGTGCGCGCCGGTGGCCGTATTCCGTTGATCATTGGCCGCGGCCTCACTGCAAAAGCACGCGAAGCATTGGGCCTGCCGGCGTCTGACTTGTTCCGTTTGCCGCAAGTCCAAGCAGACTCAGGTAAAGGCTTCACCCTCGCGCAAAAAATGGTTGGCCGCGCATGTGGACTGCCGGATGGGCAGGGTGTGCGTCCAGGTACCTATTGCGAACCGCGTATGACCTCGGTGGGCTCGCAAGATACGACCGGCCCGATGACGCGTGATGAACTGAAAGATCTGGCATGTCTCGGATTCTCGGCGGATCTGGTGATGCAGTCCTTCTGTCACACCGCGGCTTACCCGAAACCGGTCGACGTTAAAACGCACCACACATTGCCTGACTTCATCAGCAACCGCGGTGGCATCTCCTTGCGTCCCGGCGACGGCATCATTCACAGCTGGCTCAATCGCATGTTGCTGCCAGACACCGTTGGCACAGGTGGCGACTCTCATACCCGTTTCCCGGTCGGCATTTCATTCCCCGCAGGTTCGGGTCTGGTGGCCTTTGCCGCCGCCACAGGTGTGATGCCGCTCGACATGCCGGAATCGGTTCTGGTGCGCTTCAAGGGCACGATGCAACCGGGTGTCACCTTGCGTGATCTCGTGCATGCAATCCCCTTGTACGCCATCAAGCAGGGCTTGTTGACTGTCGCGAAGCAAGGCAAGAAGAATATTTTCTCGGGCAGAATTCTCGAAATTGAAGGTCTCCCGACCTTGAAGATCGAACAGGCGTTCGAACTCGCCGATGCATCCGCAGAACGTTCCGCAGCGGCCTGCACGGTCAAACTCGACCAAGCGCCGATCATCGAATACCTCAACAGCAATATCACCTTGCTGAAGTGGATGATTGCAGAAGGCTATTCGGACGCGCGTTCCTTGCAACGTCGTATCGACAAGATGCAGCAGTGGGTGGATAACCCGCAGTTGCTCCAGGCCGACTCAGACGCGGAATACGCCGCAACGATTGAAATCAACTTGGATGAGATCGTAGAACCGATCGTGTGCTGTCCGAACGATCCGGACGATGCGAAGACCTTGTCAGATGTGGCAGGCGCTTCCATCGATGAGGTGTTCATCGGTTCGTGCATGACCAATATCGGTCACTTCCGTGCCGCTGCGAAGTTGTTGGAAGGCAAGCGCGATATTCCAACGCGTTTGTGGGTGGCACCGCCGACGAAGATGGACGCGCAACAACTCTCCGAAGAAGGTCACTACGGCACCTTTGGCGCCGCTGGTGCACGCATGGAAATGCCGGGCTGTTCTTTGTGCATGGGTAACCAAGCACAAGTCCGCGAAGGCGCGACTGTGATGTCGACCAGCACGCGCAACTTCCCGAATCGTCTTGGCAAGAACAGCAATGTCTACTTGGGTTCGGCAGAGTTGGCCGCTATCTGCTCACGTCTCGGTCGTATCCCGACGCGTGCTGAATACCTCGCCGACATCGGCGTCGTGAATGAAAGCGGCGATACGATCTACCGCTACATGAACTTCGACCAGATGCCTGAGTATCAAGAAGTCGCAGCCAGCGTATAAATCGCCCTGACGAAAAACCCGCCGAAAGGCGGGTTTTTTTATCACTCCATGTTTGCGCTTATAACTTCTCGGCGAGAACGGCAGACATCGCGCCGCGCTTAAACAAGAAGTCCAAGGTTGAACCGCCTAGTTGGCGCCACAGCACCGCAGCGCGCAAAGCAGCCAACAAAATGGCGCGAATTTCGTCCACCACATGATCTTGCGCCAAGTAGTGCGGATTGCCTTGCACCATGACACGCGGCTTCAAGGGACTGATATGCGTCGCATAAATCTGCGCAAAGGCTTTGATGACTTCCGGCGATGCATTGCCGTCCTGCGCGTCTGGTCGCGGTACCGCCAGAATCGCCTTATGGACCTGTTCCATCACCTCATGATCGCGAGAGAAGGTACGCTCCAACGCCATGACAGACATGGCCAGTCGGGTGAAGTTCGGATCCGTATTTCCTTCGCTCAACTGCTTCTGCAGGCGCTGCAAACCCTGGCGAATCTCATGGCGATTGCCATAAACCGCTTCAACGTTGGGCGCGTCAATCGCGAATACGCTGCCCATCAAAGCGCGAACAGCTGCATGGTCGGAATGACCGGTGTCTGCAATCTTGCGAACGATTTGCACCGCTTGCGCGAGGCCACCCAAGGCCAAGACGCGTGATTCCATACTCATGTGCCGGACACTCCATCACCCATCGAAACGTGCCCTAGGATACCCGTCAATGGCCTAATGCTGGAGGAATGGGCGCATCAATTTGCGCAATCACGGCGCCGCCCAAGCACAGGTCGCCGTCATATAAGACCAAAGATTGCCCAGGCGTAACGGCACGTTGTGGTTCCGCGAAATGTGCAGTGACCGTGCCATCGTCGTTCACATCAATTCTGCAGTGCTGTGCGGCTTGACGATAACGTGTCTGTGCAAGGCACTCTAAAGAACGCGCCGGTGCCGTGCCCGAGATCCAATGCATCGCTTCGGTCTCAACACGCTGGCTCATCATCCACTCGGAATCATGTCCTTGGTCGACAACCAGCACGTTTCGAGACACGTCTTTTGCCACCACGTACCAAGGCGCTTGTTCACGACCGCGCACACCGCCTAACTGCAAGCCACCACGTTGTCCCAAGGTGTGGAAGTACACACCGTGATGCGTGCCCAGCGTGACCCCCGCGGGATCTTTGATTTCGCCATCCTGCATCGGCAAGTAGTTCGAAAGAAATGCCCGAAAATCACGCTCGCCAATAAAGCAAATGCCCGTCGAGTCCTTCTTTGCGGCCGTTGGCAGTGCCGCAGCCCGAGCCATTTCGCGCACACGCGTCTTTTCGATTTCTCCGAGCGGGAAGCGCGTGACATCCAACTGCGCCTCTCCCAACTGGTGCAAGAAGTAGGACTGGTCTTTGCTCGTGTCCACCGCGCGCGCCAGCTTGGCGCGGCCGTCTTCGCGCACAACGCGCGCGTAATGTCCGGTGGCAATTTG
Organism: Lysobacter sp. HDW10; assembly: GCF_011300685.1. Lineage (NCBI taxonomy): Bacteria > Pseudomonadati > Pseudomonadota > Gammaproteobacteria > Lysobacterales > Lysobacteraceae > Lysobacter > Lysobacter sp. HDW10. The sequence continues at coordinate 1,861,140 of NZ_CP049864.1, read as the reverse complement.
CGTCGCACCCAATGCCATCGCCGCATCTAGAAAGTGCTTGAATTTCACTTCGCGATTGCAGAGCACGTCCGGGTTAGGCGTTCTGCCCGCGGCGTACTCGTCTAGAAAATGTTTGAAGACGCCTTCCATGTACTCGTTGGAGAAATCACGGAAATGAATCGGAATTCCCAGCTTTCCGCACACCGCGACGGCATCTTTGCGATCATCTTCAGCGCGACAGAAACCGCTGCCATCATCGGCCCAGTTCTGCATAAAGAGACCGGCAACTCGAAGGCCCTGTTGTTGCAACAAGAGGGCAGCGACAGATGAGTCCACACCGCCGGATACACCGACGATCACCTCAGCTTGGCTCACGACACATGCACCAACATATCGAGCGGCGAGACTCGGCCAGCCATGGCATCGTCAATGACCTTTTGAACCAACGGACTCCTGTGCCGCGCTGCGTCGGCATGCAATTCTGCCAATGACATCCAGCGTGCCTGCACGATGCCGGTATCCAAGGTGCGCGTTTCATCCAGCGCGAGCGGTTCGGCCATGAACGCAAATCGCAGGTAATGGCGGCCGGTTTCTTCTGCCTTCCATTGATAGGCGCCGACAAAGCCCGTCAAGCGAACATCCCAACCGGTTTCTTCGCGCGTCTCACGCAAGGCGGCTTCACACAAGCTTTCGTCAGGCTCCAAGTGTCCCGCCGGTTGGTTGATCACACACCGTCCCGAAGCCATTTCTTCCACCATTAAGAAGGTGCCGTCGCGCACGACGATGGTTGCCACGGTGACATCGGGCTGCCAGAAACGACCTTCGCGATAAGTCATGCGTTGCCTTGCAAAAGTATGTAGCGTCATTGTTCCACGCTTGGCGGGCCTTGTCTGCCTGCTTTTTTCTATAATGGACGCATGCCTACAGAACGCCAATCCGAACATGAAATTGCCGTGCAAACCGGCAAGCCCGAGACCGCGCCACCACCGCGTTTCGCCGTCTTGATGATGAACGACGACTTCACACCGATGGATTTCGTCATCGACGTGCTCATGCGCTTTTTCAACATGAACATCGAAGTCGCGACCCAAATCATGCTGCGCGTCCATACCGAAGGTTCGGCCGTGTGCGGGCTGTATTCTCGAGACGTTGCCGAAACCAAGGTGGCGCAGGTGAATGAATACGCTCAGGTGCACCAACACCCCTTGCTGTCGAGGGTGGAAAAAGCTTAGCTTCGACCCCATAACATCCGGTAGTCGCTTTTAGGGGCAAAACATGTTCTCCAAAGACTTTGAACACACCATCGCGCAGTGCTACCGGAATGCACGTTTACAACGGCATGAGCTCATTACTGTCGAGCACTTGCTGCGCGAACTTTTAAGCAATCCTGCGGCATTGGAGGTCTTGACGGCCTGCAAGGTCAATGTCGAAGAGTTGCGCACTCAGTTGGATCTAGCGATCCAATCGTCCGTGGAAGTCATGCCGGAAGGGGATGAAAGCCGGGACTCCAAACCTACGCTGGGCTTCCAGCGCGTATTGCAGCGCGCGGTCTACCACGTGCAATCCTCGGGACGCCAAGAAGTCACCGGTGCCAATGTCTTGGTGGCGATCTTCGGTGAAAAAGATTCCCATGCCGTTTACTTGCTGAGCCAACAAGGCGTGACGCGTCTGGATGTTGTGAATTACATCTCGCACGGCATGTCCAAACAAGATGAAGGTGCGCAAGAAGGCCAGGGCGAACAGTCCGAAGGCGAGGGCGGTGGCGAGCCCGGTGAACGCGATCCGCTCGGCGAATTTGCAACCAACCTCAACCAAGCCGCGACCGAAGGGCGCATCGACCCCTTGGTCGGACGTGCAGACGAGATTGAACGCACGATCCAAGTGCTGTGCCGTCGTCGCAAGAACAATCCTTTATATGTCGGTGAAGCCGGCGTCGGTAAGACCGCGATTGCAGAAGGCTTGGCCAAACGAATCGTTGAAGGCGACGTCCCTGAGGTTCTTAAGGACGCGATCATTTTTTCGCTGGATCTCGGCAGCTTGGTCGCCGGCACTAAGTACCGGGGTGATTTCGAGAAGCGCCTCAAAGCCGTTTTGGCGGCCTTGAAAAAGGTGCCGAACTCGATCCTCTTCATCGACGAAATTCACACCATCATTGGCGCCGGTTCGTCTTCGGGCGGCACGATGGACGCCAGTAATCTGATCAAACCTGCCTTGTCTTCAGGTGATCTGCGCTGCATCGGTTCCACGACCTACCAGGAATATCGTGGCGTATTCGAAAAGGATCGCGCACTGGCAAGGCGTTTCCAGAAGATCGATATCGTCGAACCGACTGTGTCGGAAGCCGTGGAGATCCTGCGTGGCTTGCGTTCGAAGTATGAAGCGCACCACAGCGTGAGTTATGCCGATGATTCGATTCAAGCGGCCGTTGACCTGTCGGTGAAGCACATCAATGATCGTCTGTTGCCCGACAAAGCCATCGACGTCATTGATGAGGCGGGCGCACGTCAACGCGTCCTCACCGAAGACAAGCGCAAGGCCGTCATTGACGTTGAGGAAATCGAAACCATCGTTGCAAAGATGGCGCGTATTCCGGCCAAACAAGTCACGACCAGCGACAAGGACGTACTGCAGCATCTCGAACGTAATTTGAAGATGGTGATCTTTGGCCAAGATGCTGCGATCGAAACGCTGGCTTCTTCCATCAAGCTGGCACGCTCGGGTCTCGGAAATCCAGAGAAACCCATCGGGAGTTTCTTGTTTGCAGGCCCCACCGGCGTCGGCAAGACAGAAGTGACCAAGCAATTGGCGCAACAGTTGGGCATCGAGTTCGTGCGATTCGATATGAGCGAATACATGGAGCCGCATTCGGTGAGCCGTCTCATCGGTGCGCCTCCGGGCTATGTCGGCTTCGATCAGGGCGGTTTGTTGACTGAAAAGATCGTCAAAACACCGCATTGCGTGCTGTTACTCGACGAAATTGAAAAGGCGCATCCGGACATCTTCAACATCTTGTTGCAGGTCATGGACCGCGGTGTGCTCACAGACACGAACGGCCGCGAAGCGAACTTCCACAATGTGATTTTGGTGATGACCACCAACGCCGGCGCCGCGCAAGCAGCACGTCGATCGATTGGTTTTACGCGCCAAGACCACAGCACTGACGCAATGGAAATTCTGCGCAAGAGCTTTACGCCCGAGTTCCGCAATCGTCTGGATTCAGTGGTTCAGTTCCAACCCTTGGGCATGGACCACATCCTGCGGGTCGTCGACAAGTTCTTGATTGAACTTGAAGCGCTGCTGCTGGAGAAGCATGTGGCCTTCAATTCGACGCCGGCTGCGCGTGAGTGGCTTGCCCAGAACGGCTTTGACCCGCTGATGGGTGCACGTCCGATGGCGCGCCTCATCCAAGACAAGGTGAAGCGCCCGCTGGCCGATGAGCTCTTGTTCGGGCAACTGATCCAAGGTGGCTCGGTGACCCTCACGGCCAATGAAGAAGGTTTGGTCCTGAGCGTTGATCCGCAGACGCCCGCACCGAAGGTGGCCGCGACTGCGGATGTCGATCAAAGCTGAGACATCAGGCAACAGAAAAGGCGACCTTGAAGGTCGCCTTTTCTTTTTTAATCAATCGTTTATCGCAATTATTTCATGCGATAGGTGATGCGCCCTTTGGTCAGGTCGTAAGGGGTCATTTCCACTTTGACCTTGTCGCCTGTCAGGATTCGGATGTAGTTCTTACGCATGCGTCCGGAGATGTGCGCAATGATTTCGTGTCCATTCTCGAGCTTCACGCGGAACATGGTGTTCGGGAGCGTTTCGGAAATGGTTCCGTCAAATTCGATGACGTCGTCTTTCGCCATAAAAACAATAACTCTTGCCCAACGGGCACAGGAAAGTGCGAGATTATCGCACGATTCGCGGATTAGCGTAGGGTTGCGAGTGCAGAAGCCGGCACGACGGGCATTTGCCCTCGCCAACTGCCCATGACGCCTGGCTTCCGGCACTGGGTCGCCACCTGCGCGAGATAGTCCGCTCTCGGCAGATTGATGCCACCCATCAAAACGAGATGCGGATTCTCCACCTGACAGTCAATCAGGGGCCAGCCAGCTGCGTTCAGAACATGCGCCAAGCCAGCCAAGGCCACCTTGGACCCGCCTTCGACAAGACTGAACATGCTTTCGCCGAAAAACATTTGACCAATGGCAAGCCCGTATAGGCCACCGATGCGTTCGTTATCAGCGAAAACTTCTACAGAGTGCGCGAAGCCCAAGCGATTTAACGAGGTGTACGCGCGAATCATTTCAGGCACGATCCAAGTGCCTTGTTGGCCGGCTCGTGGCGTAGACGCGCAGGTCGCTATGACCGCTGCAAAATCTTCGTCAAATCGCACTTCCCAGTTCGACTTGCGCAGCGTGCGCCGAAACTTTGATGAGAGGTGGACGGCATCTGTCTGAAAGACCATGCGCGGATCGGGCGACCACCACAGCAGCGGATCATCGCCCGAGAACCACGGGAATATCCCGCTCCGATAGGCGTCGAGTATCGTCGCCGGTGAAAGATTGCCACCCATGCACAACAAGCCATTTGGCTCGCGCAAAGCGTCCTCTACCGGTGGAAACACCGGCGAGATCGGATCCATACAGGGCAGGGCGATTGGCATACGTCATTTTGCCTTCAATGCCGCGTCACTTGGCGATTCACTTGTTGAACGGCGATCTTTGCATCAAGGCGGCAATGTGACGGGCAGTGCCCGAACGTTCCTCATCACACCACTTTTGAATGGCGCGCCTGAAGTTGGGGGACTTGATCCAATGGTGACTCCGCGTGACTTCCGGCAAGAACCCACGCGCGATTTTGTGTACACCGCCAGCACCGGGTTCAAACGTCGCGCGCCCCGTGCGCAGGCAATGTTCGATGCCTTGGTAGTAGCAGGTTTCGAAGTGCAATCCAGGCAAGTCGTGCGTGCTGCCCCAGTAACGTCCATACAGCGTGCTTGAAGACTGCATATAGAACGCAGCCGCGATGACGTCTTTGCCCAATGAAGCGAAACAGAAGGCAGTCTGTTCAGGCATGCGCGTCACGATGTCTCGGAAGAACGATGCTGTGAGTGCGGGCGTATTGCCATACAGGTCGAATGTCCCGATGTAGCGTTCGTACATGCGCTGGCAATCGATCGCTTCAGCGTCATGCCCTTGAACCCAACGAAATTGAACGCCGGCCGCGGCAAGCTTCTTACGCTCTTGGCGCACGTTCTTTCGATGCTTACTGTCCATGCCCGCGAGGTAGTCTTCAAAGGATCGCCAATCACCGGGATTGCGCCAGATGTACTGCACGTCTTCGCGCATACACCACGCATCATCAAAGGCTTCTGTTTCGTGCGGCGCATGAAAGTTCACATGGGCCGAAGACACGTCTAGTTGGCTCGCACTCGACACAAGCGTCTCGAGCAATTGAGCCCGCCAATGCGCTGACTTGGCCAACAAGCGCGGCCCTGTCACTGGAGAGTAGGGCGATGCAACCAGCAATTTGGGGTAATAGGCTTCGCCGTGTTGTGCATAGGCGTGCGCCCAAGCATGGTCAAAAACAAACTCTCCGTGCGAGTTGTATTTGACATAACACGGTGCAGCCGCCACCAGTGTTTCATCTTCGTGCAGCGTGAGATGTGCAGATTGCCAGCCCAAGTCCGACCTGATGCAACCCGTGTGTTCGAGCGTCGACAAGAACGCATGCGCGACAAATGGATTGTCGTTCGGCATCAAAGCATTCCACTCCGTCGCATCGATGGCATCGATGCGGGCATGCAAGGCTTGGGTGATACGCGCGTTATCGATCACGAATCAAACTGCGCGCAGATCCTCCAGCACCCGCCCGTACTTCGAAATGTCTTTTTCATGGGCTTCATGGCGCCAGGTTTCAGTCAAACCAGCCTCGTACCATTCGCGCATTTCATGGAGGTGCAGCATGCGATCAACATAGGCTCTGGTGGTTCGATTCACGTCCAATCCGTAGGTTTGAATGCGATAGACCACAGGCGCAAAGAACGCATCCGCAGCGGTGAAATGTTCACCCGCCAACCATGGCCCACCGAATCTCTCAATGCCGTCGGCCCATAAGGCTTCGAGCCGCGCGATCTCTGTCTTGAGTGCCTCGGGCATTTCATGCAGTTCAACTCGAACACCGCAGTTCATCCCGCACACTTCTCGCAGCGTGGTAAAGCCCGAGTGCATTTCTGCGCATGCACTGCGCGCCCACGCACGGGCGGCACGATCGGAAGGCCAAACTTCGGCATGGCTTTCCGCAATGAACTCCACGATTGAGAGCGAGTCCCACACCGTTATGCCATCTTCAATCAAACAAGGGACGCGTTGTGTGGGTGAGAACCCGTAGCCCGAACCAAATGGCACCAAACGCTCTTCAAAGGGGATCCCCAGGACGCGTAAGAGAATCCATGGCCGCAGCGACCATGACGAGTAGTTCTTATTTGCCACATATAAAGTGCGCATAGGTCGCCTCAATTGAATAGGGGAAGTTGCAAGAGTCCGTACAGTGCCAATCCGACCAGTCCACCAATCAGTGTGCCGTTGAATCGAATGAATTGAAGATCCACGCCCACACTTTGTTCGATTTCATTCACGAGAAAGCGGGTGTCCCAAGACTCGATGGTCTCCTTGATGTAGTCCGGCGCTACCTTTCGTAAGGCACCCGCGAGGTGTTCCGCAGCAATGAGGATTTGCGCGTTCGCCAGGTTTTGCCACTGCACGTTGTCTCTGAGGTTCACTCCAATGCGTGTTGCATATGATTCGAAATACCCCATGGCCACAGAGTTTGGCGACGCGAGGTCCTCCTTCAGCCAATCGCGCATACGCTGCCACACGTGGCGCACATAGTCATTGACGGATTCGCTTTCCAACAGCTGTTGCTTGAAGTCAGCCACTTTGCCTTGCAGTTCGGCGTCGTCCTCAAGCCGTGCCAAGAGCTTGGCCGCTTCCTGTCCATAGCGAGCGCGCAGCGGGTGTTGCGGATCGTTCAAGACCGCCTGCAATTCATCAATGATGGCGTTGGCCACTTTCTCACTGAGTGCGTCCGCAATCTCATCCGTCGAATGCACCTTGTCGACCAGCCAGGTCATTTTCGGGAACTCTCGACGCGCCATGCCTGAGAGCTTTTCGCTGATATAGCCACGTACTTCAGTCTGATCAACCCACCTGCCGATCTGCACCAGCCCTGTATTCAACACGCGCTGATGATGATTACCTTCAGTGAGTACACGGATGAGTTGTGCTGCCGTTGTGGCCGCATTCCATTTCGAGAGTTGATCACGCGCGATAGATACCAAGGCGCGTTCAAGCGCCGGGGCATCCAACGCACCTAAAGAGGCGTGCACCCAAGATTGCAACTGCCGTGACAGATTTCGAACCTGAGCGGGTCGCGAGAAAAACGCGCCGAGGGCCAATGCCGGGTTCCATGCTTCAATCCGCGCCACGATTTGTTTGGGCGCGAGGAAATGGTTGCCGACAAAGTCAGCCAGCGCCGTTGCAATGCGCGTCTTGTTTTCAGGAATGATGGCCGTGTGCGGAATGGGGAGTCCGAGTGGGCGGCGAAACAATGCGACAACCGCGAACCAATCGGCCAAAGCCCCAACCATGGAGGCTTCGGCGTAAGCGCCGACCCAACCCCACATGCCCTGGCGACCCATCACATGCGCCAAGACCAAAAGCGCGACCGAACTCAGGAGTAGGGCCAACGCAATCAATTTCATACGACGCAAATCGCGCGCCCGCGCTGTGCGAGGATCAAGCAAGTTCATGCAGGCATCCTCGCACGCCGTCCATCAGCGCAACGTTGCGTCGCGCCAGATCTCACTCAGCTTTGGGTTTCCAACCAGCGTTCTGCGTCAAGCGCCGCCATGCAGCCCGAACCCGCCGAGGTAATCGCTTGACGGTAGTGCTGGTCAGCCACGTCGCCCGCTGCAAAAACACCGGGAATCGTCGTCATCGTCGCATTGCCGTTGATGCCAGAGTTCACCACGATGTAGCCGTTGTTCATGGCCAATTGACCCTCAAACAACTGGGTATTGGGGTGATGACCGATGGCGACGAACATGCCGTGCACCACGATGTCTTGCTTCGAAGCATCTTGGACCGACGCCAAGCGCAAGCCCGTCACGCCCATTTCGTCACCCAGGACTTCATCCACGGTGTGATGCCAAATAGGCACGATCTTGCCGGCATCAATCTTTGCAAAGAGCTTGTCTTGCATGATTTTCTCGGCGCGCAATGTGTCGCGCCGATGGATCAAGTACACCTTGCTTGCGATGTTGGACAAGTAGAGGGCTTCCTCGACTGCGGTATTCCCACCACCAATGACGGCCACATCTTTGTCTTTGTAGAAAAAGCCATCGCAGGTTGCGCAGGCAGACACGCCGCGGCCTTTGAACGCCTCTTCACTTGGAATGCCCAGGTACTTGGCCGTCGCGCCCGTGGAGATGACCAACGCATCCGCGGTGTATTCACCGGCGCCGCCAATCAATCGGAACGGGCGCTTCGACAAATCGGCGGTATGAATCTCGTCGATTACAACTTCTGTTTCGAAACGTTCAGCGTGAGCTTGCAAGCGTTCCATCAATGCAGGCCCCATCAAACCGTGTGCATCGCCCGGCCAGTTGTCGACTTCCGTCGTGGTCATCAGCTGTCCGCCCATCTGCATGCCGGTGATCACGACAGGCTTGAGATTGGCGCGTGCCGCGTAAACCGCTGCGGACCAGCCCGCCGGACCGGAACCCAGGATCAACAAATGGCAATGTTTAGGGGTGCTCATGGATATACTTTGTCTTATGAATGCATCAGCCCATAGTTTAGGGGATGCAGACGAAAACGGCTCCGGCGATCCTGTGCGGGCCATCAATTCTTTTAATGGAATCGATCAGATTCCTCTACGGAGCTTCTCATGCGTATCGGTGTGCCCAAAGAAACCAAGACCCTTGAAGGCCGTGTTGCTCTAGTGCCGGCAGCCGCAGGCGATCTCGTCAAGCGTGGTCACGAAGTCTGGGTTGAGAAGGATGCCGGGATCAAATCGGGGTTCAAAGACGCCGACTACGAAAAGTTGGGCGTCAAGATTGCAGCGGATGCCGAAGCGCTTTATGCCAAAGGTGAAATGATCGTCAAGGTGAAAGAGCCGATTGCCGGCGACCTTAAGCACCTGCGCAAAGACCATTTGCTGTTCTGCTATTTGCACTTGGCCGCAGAACCCGAATTGACCCGCCAATTGCTGGACATCGGCTTGACGGGCGTCGCATTCGAAACCGTTGAACTGCCGAACGGCGACTTGCCGCTTCTTGCCCCGATGTCCGTCATCGCTGGGAAGATCGGCGTGCAAGTGGGCACACATTTGTTGCATCAGCCGATGGGCGGGAAGGGAAAGTTACTCGGCGGCTTGGCTTCGACCGAACGCGGCAACGTGGTCGTCTTCGGTGCAGGTAAGGCCGGTGGCGCTGCTGCGGCCTTGGCTGCTGCAGGTGGCGCCAACGTCACCGTCTTTGAAATGCGCACGGATCGCATGGAAGAAATGATGCGTCTGGGCAACAACGTGACCGCACTGTATCCGTATCACGATGTAGTCGCTCAGGCCGTCGCCAAGGCCGATTTGGTCGTAGGTGCGGTTTTGGTGACAGGTGCCAAGGCGCCGCACGTCATGACACGCGACATGTTGAAAGACATGCAAGATGGTAGCGTCGTGGTCGACATTGCGATTGATCAAGGGGGCTGCTTTGAGACTTCGCGTCCGACAACTTGGAAGGATCCGACCTATGTGGAAGAGGGCGTGACCCATTTCTGCGTGACCAATATGCCAGGTGCCGTACCGCAAACCAGCTCTCAAGCCATCTGTGCGGCGATCCTGCCGTGGGTCAATAAGTTGGCCGAGGGTCAATGGCGCAACAACGAGGCCTTGGTGAAAGGCATTAATGTTGAAGGTGGGAAGCTGGTGCATCCGGCCTTGCTAGATATGAAGCTTTGATTCAAACTCAATGACTTATCGAAGCAAATTGAGGTAATACAGGAAGTGGCATCGCGCAATCCGACGCGTCGTAAGCGTCCAACGCCCGCACCCGAACGCGTCGCTGCGCCACCCAATCCGAGGCGTCAGAAGATGATGCGCGATCTCTCTATGATCGCCATCGCGCCGGTATTGCTGTATTTGTTCGCGAGTCTCTTTACCTACTCGTCAGCGGACCCGGGTTGGTCCACTGGCGGCAGTTTGGGGGTCACCGGTGAGCTGCACAATGCCGGTGGCCGAGTTGGCGCCTACCTGTCCTCGATTCTCATCTTCCTGTTCGGCTACGTCGCCTGGTTCATTCCTATTGCACTCGGTGCCGTCTGTTGGCTGGTCTTGTTCAAGACAGACAGCGACGGAGACGGTGAACCTGACGTGGGCGCCGCCTTCCGCTTGATCGGGATCTTTGCGTTCATCATTTCGGCGGTGGGCATCCTGCACGTCCGTATCGGGAGTGTCGAGCACTTCTCGGCGCAGGCAGGGGGCATTCTTGGCGAACTCGTCGGCCGTTCCTTGACCAAGGGTTTCGGCGCCGTGGGCAGCATGTTGTTTCTGCTGACGCTCTTGATGGTTTCGCTGACGCTCGCGACGGGGCTGTCTTGGTTCAAGGTCATGGATTGGATCGGTGGCTGGGTGCTCAAGATCCCAAGCCTGTTCCGTGCGAAACAATTGCAAGCCGTGCAATGGCAAGAAGCACGGCAAATGCGCGAAGTACGCGAGGAAGCGCGTAAGCAAGATACGGAACTTCGCGCCAAGCGCGAGAAAGTCAAAATCGAACCGCCGGCCGCACCGATCGTAGAAAAGAGTGAGCGTGCTAAACGCGACCAGCAGATTCCGCTGTTCACGGGCGGTGATCCAGGCTCAGTGCCACCGCTGGCCTTGCTGGACGATCCCAAGCCGCAGCCAAAGGGCTATGACGAAGAAACGCTTGAAACCCTCTCGCGTCAAATCGAATACAAGCTGAAAGACTTCCGCATTGATGCGCAGGTTGTGGGCGCCTATCCGGGCCCCGTCATCACGCGCTTCGAAATCGAGCCCGCACCTGGCATCAAGGTGAGCCAAATTGCGTCGCTAGACAAAGACATCGCGCGTGGCCTCTCGGTGAAGTCCGTGCGCGTGGTGGACGTTATTCCAGGTAAATCTGTCATTGGCCTGGAAATTCCCAACGTCCGTCGCGAAATGATTTACCTGAGCGAGCTCCTGCGTTCCAAGGAATACGACAAGGCCAGTAGCCCCCTCACCTTGGCCTTGGGCAAGGACATCGCTGGACATCCAACCGTCGCCGATCTTGCGCGCATGCCGCACTTGTTGGTCGCAGGCACAACGGGTTCAGGTAAGTCGGTGGCAGTGAACGCCATGGTGCTGTCTTTGTTATTCAAAGCCAGTGCCAAAGACGTCCGCATGCTGATGATCGACCCGAAGATGCTGGAACTGTCTGTGTACCAAGGCATTCCGCATTTGCTGGCACCTGTTGTCACCGACATGAAAGAAGCGGCCAACGGACTGCGTTGGTGCGTCGGCGAAATGGAACGCCGCTACAAGTTGATGAGCGCCGTCGGCGTCCGCAATTTGGCCGGCTTCAACAAGAAAGTGAAAGACGCCGCCGATGCCGGTCAGCCGATCATGGATCCGCTGTTCAAACCGTCGGGCATGCCTGATGAAGCGCCTGCTGCACTAGAACCGCTGCCGTATATCGTGGTTTTCATCGACGAATTCGCCGACATGATGATGATCGTCGGCAAAAAGGTCGAAGAACTCATTGCACGTCTTGCGCAGAAGGCACGGGCAGCGGGTATCCATTTGATCTTGGCGACGCAGCGCCCGTCGGTTGACGTCATCACGGGTTTGATTAAGGCAAACATTCCCACACGCATCGCATTCCAAGTTTCAAGCAAGATTGATTCCCGCACCATCTTGGATCAATCGGGTGCAGAAACGCTGTTGGGGCACGGCGATATGTTGTATATGCCGCCAGGTACTTCTTTGCCTGAGCGTGTGCACGGCGCGTTTGTAAGCGATGAAGAAGTGCATCGCGTGGTCGAGCACTTGAAGGCGGGTGGGGCGCAGCCGGATTACATCGACGGTGTATTGGAAGAAGTGCAGACGATGTACGACGGCAGCACTGTCGGCATGGGCGGACTGCCGGAAGCAGCGAACTCGGGTGGTGATGAAAGCGACCCTCTGTACGACGAAGCGGTACGCATCGTTACTGAAACGCGACGCGCCTCCATTTCAGGCGTTCAACGCCGCTTGAAGATTGGCTACAACCGTGCCGCACGATTGGTCGAAGCGATGGAAGCCGCTGGCGTCGTGACGCCGCCTGAACATAATGGGGATCGCACTGTGTTGGCGCCACCGCCACCGCGTGATTGATACGCGCTAAGGCAAGCAACTTTCCGAAACGGCCGTTCAGGCTCGCATGCGCATTTGAAACCGCATTCAGCTTGCTTCCGTAAAACTTGATCTCAGTTTCAACGGAGCACAGGCATGACGCTTACGAAAGCACTCACCGCCGCCACTGTGGCATTCGTGTTGATGCCCATGGCAGCCTATGCAAGCGGGCGCGAGCAACTCAACCAGTTCACGCAAGGATTAAAAACCGTTCGCGGTGGCTTTGCGCAGCAGGTCTACGATCCGAAAGGTCGATTGAAGACAAGTAGTTCGGGTCGCGTCTCTATGTCGAAGCCGAATTTGTTTCGCTGGGAATACGTGAAGCCCTATCAACAGCTCATCATTGCGGATGGCACATTTGTTTGGATTCACGAGCCCGATCTGAATCAAGTCACCAAACGTGCGCAGGGTGCGGAAGAGCAAAACAGCCCGCTCACTGTGCTCACCGATCCCAAGAAACTCGATGCCATGTTCAACGTGCGCGAAGGCGCCAAGCAGAACGGCATTGAGTGGCTGGAGCTCACACCTAAGAACAAAGGTGAAGCCAACATTGAAAGTGCACGTCTCGGTTTCAAGGACAATCAGTTGTATGCGGTCGATCTGAAAGACGCCTTGGGACAAACCACGAAGATGGTCTTCGCAAAGTGGGAGCGCAACGTTTCGCTGCCGGCAAGCAACTTCAAGTTTGTTGTGCCAAAAGGCACTGACGTCGTTGGCGAGTGAAGCGCGCACCGGCATCGTGCGTTGATTTGACGCTCACAGGCGACGGCTATAAGTAGAACGCGAACGAATTTCCAAGAGGGCGTCGGAATGAATACTCGATTCAAATGGCTCGCTACTAGCGTGTTTCTGTCAGGTGTACTCTCGGCGCTTCCTGCATCCGCGCAAAGCGTGGACTGGGCACAGATCATTGGCGCCATTCTGGGTGGACAGAACACCCAGCAAAACGGTCCCAACGGCAATGTCGGCACCTGCGGTTCGACCAACGGTCGCTCACAAACCTGCAGTATCCCCAATGGATATCGCGCCGAGTTCGTGCGTCAAGTCAGCAGTGCCGCCTGCATCAACGGTCGAACCATGTTTATCAATGTCGCCAATGTCACGGTGACGCAAGGGTGTCGCGCGGAGTTCCGCTTGGTCTCCTTGAACGGCTATCCAGGCAATGGCGGCGGTCAAAGCGGACTTCCGTATCAAACAGAGCGCGCCATTGAAAGTGCATTGCGCACGCAAATGCGACCCCCGAATGGCGAGTACAACCGGTTAAGTGACGTACGCATTATCAATGCCCGCAGCACGCCCATTCGCGGCGGCACAGCCGTCAACGGTTTGGCGCAAAGCATCTGGGGGAATCGTACGTATTCCGCCGAGTTCGACACGACTGTCGATAACTACAACCGCGTGGGCACCGTCAACTATCGATACACCTCAGGCAACGGGGGCATGCCCGGTGGCAATTGGTCACAAGGCACCGTCATGACAAACGTGGCACGCAATGCCCTTGAACGTGCCATCGAAGCAGACATCCGCCGACAATCACGCGTTTCAAGCGTGCAGGTGAAAACAAACATCAGCTATCAGCAACAGCCTGCATCCCGGAATGAGTACTACGTGCGCGGAAAATACGGTGTCAGTATCAATGACGGCAATTGGCAAACGCGTAACTTTGAAGCGCGTATTCGTACCGGATCTTCGAGCATCAACGATCTTAGAACGGACGATCAACCGTAACTAAAGTGGCTAAGAGGTTGCGTCAGTGCGGCTGTATAGTGATCGCATGACGCAACCTGATTCGCTTTTTTCTCCAATGTCTGACGAGGCACGCCCGCTCGCGGAACGCATGCGCCCGCGCGCATTGGCAGACATGGTCGGACAAAAACGACTGCTGGGCGAGGGCAGCGCACTCCGACGCGCCATTGAAGCAGGGCGTATCCACTCGATGGTGTTGTGGGGTCCACCCGGCTGTGGCAAAACCACTTTGGCCTTGCTGCTCGCGCAGTATGCAGACGCCGAGTTCGTCTCGATATCTGCCGTGATGTCGGGTTTGCCAGAAGTCCGTAAAGTTCTACAAGAAGCAGAGGCACGTTTTCAAAACGGGCGCCGCACTGTGTTGTTCGTAGATGAAGTCCATCGTTTCAACAAGGTCCAACAAGATGCGTTCTTGCCGTTCATCGAGCGCGGTAGCATCACGTTTGTTGGCGCAACGACTGAGAACCCTTCGTTCGAGCTCAATTCTGCATTGTTGTCCAGATGCAGAGTGCATGTCATGGAAACACTCGCCGTCGAAGATATTGTCACGGCGCTTGAGCAGGCCTTGGCAGACACGACACATGGCCTGGGCAACAGCGCCCTTCAGGTATCCGCAGATCGACTCGCGGACATCGCTGTCGCATCGGATGGCGACGTGCGTCGCGCACTCACGCTTCTAGAAATAGCCGCATCCATTGCATCAGAAGAAAGCAATACGATTACCGAGGCGACCCTGGCGCAAGTCCTCGCAGATCGTACCCGCCGATTCGACAAGCGTGGCGAGCAATTCCACGATCAAATTTCGGCACTGCATAAGAACGTACGTAGCTCCAATCCTGATGGTGCCTTGTATTGGTTTGCGCGCATGTTGGATGGTGGCTGCGATCCAATCTATTTGGCAAGACGATTGACGCGCATGGCCGTTGAAGACATTGGCCTGGCCGATCCACGCGCGTTGCAGATGGCCACAGATGCATGGGATGCCTACGACCGTTTAGGTTCACCGGAAGGCGAATTGGCGTTGGCGCAAGTGGTGATCTATCTTGCAAGCACGGCCAAGTCGAATGCCGGCTATGTGGCTTACAAATCGGCGGTGTCGGATGCACAGTCTCTCGGTACTTTGGATGTGCCCATGCATTTGAGAAACGCGCCTACGAAGTTAATGAAATCTTTGGGCTATTCCAAAGGCTATCAGTACGACCACGATGTCGAAGGTGGCGTTGCCTTGTCGCAGTCGGGCTTTCCTGACGCCATGGGAGAACGCGTGTATTACGTGCCAGTCACACGCGGCTTGGAAATCAAGTTGAAAGAAAAGCTGGACGCCTTGCGCGCCGCTCGCCAATCTGCCTTGGATGCTAGCGCGTAGGGCGCCGTCGTACGCCCAGCTATACTGAGCGCATCAATTATTTAGATCGGTGTGTCAATGATTCCAGTCATCCTCTCCGGAGGCTCAGGAACCCGATTGTGGCCGTTGTCACGTGAAGGGTTTCCCAAGCAATTCTTGAGTCTTGTCGGGCAAGAATCGATGCTCCAAGCGACTTGGAATCGGGTGAGTGGCGTCGCCACCGCACCCCCCATCGTGGTGGCCGGAGAAGACCATCGATTCATGGTGGCCGAGCAATTGCGTGAGGTGGGCTGTAGCAGTCCGACGATCTTGCTTGAGCCCGCTGCGCGCAATACCGCACCTGCCATCGCCGTTGCTTCGTTGGAAGCCATGTCGCATGGTGCGGATCCGTTGTTGTTGGTGCTGCCTTCCGATCACGTCATTGCAGATGTCGCCGCATTCCAACATGCGTTGCGCGACGGAGCGCGTGCAGCGGAGCAAGGTCAGCTCGTGACATTCGGCATTCTGCCCACCGCACCTGAAACCGGGTATGGCTATATCCAAGCCGAAGCGGGTGATGGCGTGCGCAAGGTGAAACGCTTTGTCGAAAAGCCGGATGCCGATACAGCACAGACGTACCTGGCGAGCGGCCAATATTTTTGGAACAGTGGAATGTTCCTGTTCAAGGCCTCAGCGTATATCGATGCCCTGCAACAACATCAACCGGCGATGCTTGACGCCTGTCGCGCTGCATTGGCGAATGCACGTCGCGAGACCGATTTCGTGCGATTGGACCGCGCCGCGTTCGAACGCTCACCTTCGGACTCTATCGACTATGCCGTCATGGAACGCACTGACCGCGCAGCCGTCTTACCGATAGACGTCGGTTGGAATGACGTCGGCAGTTGGTCTGCATTGTGGGAAGTGGCAGAACAAGACAACGAAGGCAATGCGCACCACGGCGATGTCATTGCTGAGCAATGTAAAAACACGCTGGCCTGGAGCGACCATCGCCTCGTCACATTGTTAGGCATTGAAGATGTCGTGGTCGTGGATACTGCGGACGCCGTACTGGTTGCGCACAAAGACAAAGTCCAGGAAATCAAAGCCATCGTCGCACAGCTCAAAGCGGAGGGTCGCAGTGAGCCAAGCGCCCATCGTAAGGTCTATCGCCCTTGGGGCAACTACGACTCAATTGATGTTGGCGATCGCTTTCAAGTCAAACGCATCACGGTGAAACCCGGTGCGCAGCTCAGTCTGCAAATGCACCATCACCGCGCCGAACATTGGATTGTTGTCAGTGGCACGGGACGTGTCACGCGCGGTGACGAAACCATCATGCTGTCCGAGAACCAAAGTACTTACATTCCTTTGGGCGTGAAGCATCGCCTTGAGAATCCTGGCGTCGTGCCACTGGAGTTAATCGAAGTGCAATCCGGCAGCTACTTGGGTGAAGACGACATTGTTCGCTTCGATGACGCCTACGGTCGCGGCTGATCTGTGCGCGCGACATCCATGAAAAGCACGCTGGATCAACTCGAAGCCGAAAGCATTCATATCCTTCGCGAAGTCGCCGCGGGATTTCATCGGCCGGTCATGCTGTATTCAATCGGTAAAGATAGCTCCGTGCTTCTGCACCTGCTTGAAAAGGCCTTTGCGCCCGCTCGCTCACCGATCCCGCTCTTGCATGTGGATACTGGTTGGAAATTTCGCGAAATGATCAGCTTCCGTGATCAGCGCGCCAAAGAAACCGGTATCCCACTGCACGTTCACATGAACCCTGACGGGCTTGCTGCGGGTGTCGGGCCAATCTCGCATGGCGCTGCCAAGCACACAGAAATCATGAAAACCGATGCGCTCAAGCAAGCATTGAACCTGTACAAGGTCGATGCGGCCATCGGTGGTGCTAGACGTGATGAAGAAAAGTCGCGTGCGAAAGAACGCATCTTTAGCTTCCGCAATGCCCATCACCATTGGGATCCGAAGCAACAGCGTCCAGAACTCTGGCAACTTTTCAACACACACATCGATGAGGGTGAATCCGTTCGCGTATTCCCCCTATCGAACTGGACCGAAATCGACGTTTGGGAATACATCCGGCGCGAAAATATTCCGGTCCCCGCTTTGTACTTTGCCAAAACGCGCCCTGTGATTCGGCGCGGTGGCGCGTGGATTATGGTGGACGATGATCGTCTGGCCGTACGTCCCGATGAACGCATTGAAGAAAAGCGCGTGCGTTTCCGCACCCTGGGCTGTTACCCGTTGACGGGCGCGATTGAATCCGAAGCAGAAACCTTGGACGAAATCATTGCCGAAATGCGCGCCTCACGATTCTCGGAAAGACAGGGCAGGGTGATTGACCATGACCCCAGCGCCTCGATGGAAAAGAAGAAACGCGAGGGCTATTTCTGATGCAATCCGCTCCCTTTTCCAAAACGCAGCTTCGCTTCATCACCTGCGGCAGTGTTGACGACGGAAAGAGCACGTTAATCGGACGGCTTCTGAATGACGCCGGTGTTGTGCTTGAGGACCAACTGCGCGCTGCGTCAAATGCGCAAGGCGATGTCGATTTTGCGGCTTTGCTCGATGGCTTGGATGCGGAGCGCGAACAAGGCATCACAATCGACGTCGCATACCGCTACTTTCAAACACCTGCACGTAGCTTTGTGGTCGCAGATTGCCCGGGGCACGAGCAGTACACCCGCAATATGGCTACGGGCGCCTCTACCGCACAGGCGGCCATCGTCTTGGTCGATGCTCGCAAAGGCGTGCTCACGCAAACACGTCGACACACTTGGATCTGTGGTTTGTTCGGCGTACGCGACGTCATTCTTGCCGTCAACAAAATGGACTTGGTCGGCTACGACCAATCGGTGTTTGAGGGGATATGTCATGCGTACGCGACGATTGCAGATGCCGCTGGCATTTCCACCGTCACCGCGATTCCAGTGTCGGCACTGCGCGGCGAAAATTTGGTTGCGCGATCAAGTGCAATGACTTGGTATTCGGGTCCGACCTTGATCGAGACTTTGGAATCCATCGAACCCGCCCGGGCCAATTCAAGCGAAAAGCCATTCCATTTACCGATTCAATATGTAAACCGCGCCGGTCAAGATTTTCGTGGCTATTGCGGTACCGTGGCATCCGGCAGCGTAAGGGCAGGGGAGGCGGTTGTCGTTCAACCCTCGAATCTACGTGCCACCATCACCTCCGTGCTGTGCGGCTTCGACAGCGTGGCGGAAGCAGCTGCAGGTGACGCCGTCACAGTTACATTGGACCGAGACATCGACATCAGTCGCGGCAATGTGTTGAGTGTCGCCACAGGGCCGCTCGAAGTGTCCGATCAGTTCTCTACGCATCTGCTTTGGCTGTCGTCAAATTCGATGCTGCCGGGTAGAAGCTACCGCTTGCTGTGTGGCACGCGCGAGGTCATGGCCACCATTACCGAAGTCAAACACTTGATTGACGTCGACACGCAAGCGGAACTTGCGGCAAAGCAGCTTGAGGTAAATCAAGTCGGTGCTTGCAATATTTCATTGACGGCGCCGATCCCCTTTGCCAAGTTCGACGACTCACATGTCTTGGGCGGGTTCATTCTCATTGACCGTCAAACGAATGAAACTGTTGCAGCAGGTCGCATCGAGTTTGCATTGCGACGCGCAAACAACATTCATTGGCAAGCGATTGAAGTGGATCGCCGCGCACGCGCAAACAGTTTGGGTCAAAATCCTAGGTGTGTGTGGTTCACGGGCCTGTCCGGATCAGGCAAGTCCACGATTGCCAATGCGGTGGAAAAGCAACTGATGGCGCGCGGCAAGCATGCCTACATTCTTGATGGCGATAACGTCCGCCACGGGCTCAACAAGGATCTGGGGTTCACCGACGTGGATCGCGTTGAGAACATTAGGCGCGTCGCAGAAGTCGCCAAGCTGATGACAGATGCCGGACTCATCGTCTTGGTCAGTTTCATTTCGCCTTTCCGCTCAGAGCGACGGATGGCAAGAGAGCTTTTTGAGTCGGGCGAGTTCATTGAAGTGCATGTCGATACTTCACTTGAAGTCGCCGAATCTAGAGATGTGAAGGGTCTCTACGCGAAGGCACGCGCGGGCGAAATTCCGAATTTCACGGGGATCGATTCGCCTTACGAAGCACCCGAGTCACCAGAGCTACGCTTGAACACAGTCGACGCGTCTGTCGAAGACTGTGCCGAAAAAATCATTCACGCGCTGGGGCTATAAGTCCTTCGTCCGCAGCACGCGTCAGAACGCCTTCCACCAATCGATCACAGCGCAGGCCATCGAAGCCGAAGGCATTTGCCAGTGCCGTGTCTGTGTGTCGTGCAATGCTTTCGCGCAACAGTGATCGTGCACGGAAGTAGCGTGTTCTAACCGTGGCCTCCGGGATGTCCAAGGACTGTGCAACCTCTTCGACGCTGAGTTCTTCAATCGCCCTAAGGATGAACACCACGCGAAAAGCATCGGGCAGGGCGTCTATGTGTTTTTCAATCAAGGCACGCATTTGGTCTTGTATTGCATTGTTCTCGGGTTCTAACTCTGTGCGCTCAGACAGTGAATCACTGTGCGACACACTTGGATCCTTCATCGCAATCGCGAGCGGAATGACATTGAGATGCTTGCGTCGCAATCGCCCCAAAGCTTCGTTCACCGTGATGCGAACCAACCAGGTTGAAATCTTGCTCTCAACACGAAACTTCGCCAACGCGCGCCATGCCTGCAAATAGGCTTCTTGAACGACATCCTCAGCCTCGCTGTCATTCTTGACGATCGCACGTGCCGTTCTAAACAGCAGCCGATTGTTTTTTCGCATGATGGCTTCAAACGCCACCGCATGCCCAGCTGCAGCCAGCGCGACCAGTTCGTGATCGCTCTTGCTGCTTGCATCAAACTGCGTTGCAACGACGTTCGGTGCCATGGGTGTGTTGAACGCCATATCAATGTCGTCCTACGCCGTGTCCATACACCAAGCGTCCACCCAACCAACCACCGAGTGCAAGAACAACGAAGCCTGACGCCATCAATACACCGGACACAGCATTGGGTGGGGTCGCTTGCATGTGATCCATTCTGAGCAACAGTCGGGTGACGAACAGTAGAAAGGCCACGGACATCAAACCCATGTGCCAATACCCGTCGCGGAGGGCAGGGCCTTCCGCGATTCGAGAGAACTCATAAAAACCCGCGATCATGGCCGGCAGACTCACCAGACATCCCACCGCAATGAGCCCAGCAGACCATTGCCAAAGTGGCATATCAAACACCAAGGTCGCGAAATCAGCGGCGGTCGCCAGAGACCAGCAGGCAATCGGGAAGTGCACCAGCATGGGGTGGAGTGGATGGCGCATACACTTCAGAGTACTTGGCTTAGAAGGATGAGGAAGCCTGCGACAGCGACACCCGCGTGTACCAATACGATGCCTTTAGGTGCGATCTTCTTACGAAGGTGAAACGAAGCAAGCAAGAATCCGCCAAGCGCCGCTAAAACGAGCACGCCGAAACCGATCAAGATGGATTGTGTAGCCGAGCCTTGAAGGAACAAGACAATCAGCACGACGAGCCCCGTTGCGCCGAAGGCCGCATGCAGCAAGGATGCCACCCATGGCGCAAATTTCGCGCGTAGAACGTGCGACGCCAAATATAATCCGACCAATGCCGCGATGGCAAAGGCAATCAGTGCATGATTCAAGTTCACAGCCAGCTCCTTTCAGTGTGTGCCTGTGAATTGGATGCAACGTATCGAAAAAACGTTCCCGGAGAATGCGCGCTAGGCGATCAAGCACTCAATCGTTCTTACCGGCGCGACCGGTGAATTGGTCCATTGTGTTGTAAACACCGAAGATTCGGCCTGCGACGAAGTCCCACAACGGCAGCGGCAAAAGCCCTTTCAACACCGTGCCAAGTGTGGTCGTCCAAGGCAGGTATTTGATCGGCTTACCGACGATCATTGCATGCCATGCAGCGCCCACTGCGGCATCAGGGGTCAAGATCGGCGTGAACAACGGACCTTTCGCACCTGCGAACATCCCTGTACCGATATACGTTGGGCAGAATGTTGTGACCTTCAGCGAGCGATGTCCTGCTTGCTCCAACTCTAGGCGCAAGGAGTCACTCCAGCCCAACACCGCCCATTTGGACGCGGCGTAAACCGTCATGCGCGGGTTGGATACGGTTGCAGCCGCAGATGCGATATTGAGTATGGCGCGCGGTTTTCCATCGTTCACCATCATGCGCTCGATAAACTGACGCGTGATGACCATCGGCGCGACAGCGTTGATGTCCACCGTGAACTTGATGTCTCGAGAGACATCGTGCTCCCAGAATGGTTTACCCCGGACCACGCCCGCATTGTTGACAAGCAAGTCCAATCCGCCCAGCGTGTCGATCACATGCTGTGCCGCAGCTGCCACAGCCTCTGAATCTGAAACATCCACTTGCATAGGCATCGCACGCACATTAAGCGCGCGCACTTCATCCGCCACCTGCGCCAACTTCGCCGCATCGATATCCCACAACACCACGCATCGTGCACCTTCGCGTGCCGCACGGAGCGCGAATAAGCGTCCCAATCCCATCGCCGCACCGGTAATCAGCGCGTCGCCGCCGGTCATGTTGAAGTGCATCTGCATTATTCCTTCGCAACCAAGTGTTGAATGACGCGTTCAACCACGCGTCCATAGGGCGGCATGATGAGCCTCAGCGTATCTGGCCAGAACGGTTTGTAAACAATCGAACGCATATGGCTGAAAGTGCGGAATCCCGCCTCGCCATGACTACTGCCCATACCACTGCTGCCAACGCCACCAAACGGCACATCCGGTGCCCCTAAGTGGCCAACGGCCATGTTGAATACCAGCGCGCCTGAAGCGGTGTGCTGAAACAAAACGTCTTTGACATTCGAATCGCGGGTGAACGCGTACACCGCTAAAGGTTTGCCGTGCGACCGAATCGACTTCAGCGCAGCGTCTAAATCCACCACTTCAATCAGCGGCAAGATGGGTCCAAAAATCTCTTCTTGCATCAATGGATGCGAATCACCAATGCCCTCAACTAAAGTCGGGGCAATGAAACGTTGTTGCATATCGTGCTGGCCACCACTGACCACCTGGGCGTTCGCTAACAGCCCAATTAAGCGATCAAAATGTCTTGCATTGATGATTCGTCCATAGTCCGGGCTTTGCAGGGTGTCCTCTCCGAACTGCGCCTTGATCGCTGCAATCAAGTGCGGTTTCAATGCCTCCAGAGTGCTGCGCGTCGCAAGAATATGATCAGGGGCAACGCAGGTTTGTCCCGCATTCAAAAACTTTGCCCAAACGAGCCGCCTTGCCGTACTTTGCAAATCCGCACTTTGGTCAACCCAAGCCGGACACTTGCCGCCCAGTTCAAGCGTTACAGGCGTCAAATGCTGTGCTGCCGCTTCCATAACGACGCGCGCAACATGGCCATTGCCCGTGTAGAAAATATGATCGAACTGCAGAGAGAGCAGGGCAGTGGTCTCTGCGACGCCG
This sequence comes from Lysobacter sp. HDW10, assembly GCF_011300685.1. Classification (NCBI taxonomy): domain Bacteria; kingdom Pseudomonadati; phylum Pseudomonadota; class Gammaproteobacteria; order Lysobacterales; family Lysobacteraceae; genus Lysobacter; species Lysobacter sp. HDW10. The sequence continues at coordinate 1,838,131 of NZ_CP049864.1, read as the reverse complement.
CCTTCAACAACGAATACCTCGTCCGACTTGAAGTACTTCGGAATGAGCTCTGCAATGATGGCGCTGCAGCGCGGCGCAACCTCACTGGGTTTCAAGATCGCCGTGTTGCCCGCGGCCAAGGCACTGGCCAATGGCGACAACAAAAGCTGCACCGGATAATTCCAAGGCGCGATAATCAGAACGACACCCAAAGGCTCGGCCTGCAATTTGGCACGTGCCGGTTGGAGTGAAAGCGGCATGTCACGCTTTTTCGGGCGCATCCACGTTTTTAGATGGCCCAGTGCATGTGCAATTTCAGCGCGCAAGAAAGCTGTTTCAGTCAATCGTGCTTCAACTGCACATTTGCCTAAGTCTTGTTTCAGTGCCGTATTCAGTGCAGTCGAATTCTCCTGCAGCAAACGATCCAACTGCTTGAGTTGACGTCGACGCCACTCGTAAGTGCGCGTTGCACCACTGTCGAACTTCCGACGAAGTCCGGACAGCTCAGTTTCAAATGTAGAGCGGGGCATTGGTGTATCCATGCCCCAGCGTACCTAAAGTTTCTCTCTGCGCAATCTAGCGACTTCGGTTTCGTGAAATAGGACGTAATTGATCGCAGAGGCGGTCAAAAGCCCGGCACACGCCGCCGCGATCACGTCAGTTGGCCAATGAACACCCAGGACCAACCTTGAGAGCCCGACCAAGCCCAACCAGATGCCCAAAAGGATGCCCGCAAGCGTTGCATAGCGCGGTGATACCCGTGAAACTGTCAGCCAGCAAGCAGTCGCAAAGACCGCTGCACCCAGCGTATGTCCGCTCGGAAAGCTTGAACCCCAGTACCACTGCGTGTCCCAAAGATTAGGCCGCTCACGTTTCACGACAGCTTTCGCCAGATAAATCACGAGGCCGGATGTCGCCATGCTCAAGGCAATTTGAACGGCCTCACGCTTGTAATCGCGCAGATACAGCACGGCAGCAATCGCCGCAGTCATTGGCGCCAAGAATGCGAATGCGCCCGTCAGCGTGACTGTCTTGAAGAACGGAATCCACGTTGAAGGTAACCAGTCACGTAGCGTGATTAGAACGGTTCGATCGAAGGAAATCGGCTCGGCAGAGACGACTTCCAGCGTGACTTTCACCAAGACAATGAGGATAGCGGTGCAGAAGATCCACCCGAGGTGCCTTAAGACAAATGCCTTAAGAGTTCGCATAATGCATACTAAAAGAATAAAACCGTATGTATTTGCGAATGAACGCCGGGCTGTCGGTCTTACGCAAAAAGCGGCAGCGCATCATCTCGGAGTCTCGCTTCGAACCATTAGAAACTGGGAATCTGGAGTTTACAGGGTTCCCGAATCGGCTTTCCAAGTTCTCCGCGCAATGCGAGAGGGATTCCGACCATCGGGCGGCGCCTTCGGACGTGGAACCGCTGCGCACGGTCACGCTGTTCGATTTGGGGCACTTCGCGGGCGGAAGCGACGCAACAAGGCCGAGAACGCACCACACGCACCACCGAGCACCAAGACGGAGAACGGAGCGGCAGCGACGGTCGACGGCGACGGGGTGAAGGAGGTGAGCGCAGGGAGAGCCGCAGAACGCCGTAAAGGGCGTGCATCCGCATTGAGCCTTGCATCGTCCGGCAACAGGGTGCTAAAGTTCACTGGCGGGGTCATGGACAGCTTTCAGACCACGCATCGGGCGAACGAACAGATTTCTTCGCACGATTATCTGGGCAGCATGAGCATTGGCCGCTGCACAGACTCAGTCCCACCGGTGAAAACCGGTAATCACTTGACCGAGACAGGTCAGAAAAAAGTGAGGGATTTCAAGGACTTGCAAACGCAAGGCCTTAGCTTGACCTCACCCCTACGTCTGGAATTCGCGCATCTCGGCAATGCGTCTGGCGGTGAATCATGAGCCGCGAAACTCAGCTACCTGTAAAGCTCACTGACAAAGAAGCTCAGGAGTTTGTATGGCACGCCATCATCCTTCAGTTTCAGGATTTTTATGGCCCTTGGTCGGGTTGGTCGATGCGTGGTCGTGTCTTGGCAAGTCCTTCAGGCGATCGCATTCGCGTCGGTGAGTTACAAGCATTACTGACGCGAAGATTCATCTTTGGCAGTGACCGAAAGTTCAAAAAAGACCCTAAAAAAGTAGTTGTTCTGCAACCTAAGCAGAGCTTACGCAAGGCTGTTGGGGGTGCTGAATGACGCCCGTTACTAAACCGAATCAGTGTTGGGATTGGATCTCACCCAATGTGACCTGCCCCCCGTTTTCAGGACCAGTCTGACTTAAGTAGAGTCCGTTCCCAAGAGAGGACGGATATGAAGAAGCGGTTCACCGACGAGCAGATCATCGGTTTCCTGAAGCAGGCGGCGGCCGGCGCACCGATCAAGGATCTGTGCCGCAAGCACGGCTTCAGCGACGCGTCGTTTTACTTATGGCGCCGCAAGTTCGGCGGGATGGACGTTCCCGATGCAAAGCGTCTGAAGTCGCTGGAGGCCGAAAATGCCAAGCTCAAGAAGATGCTGGCGGAGGCGATGCTCGACATCGAAGGTTTGAAGGTTGTCGCGCGGGGAAAATTCTAGGCCCGCAGGCACGACGCAACGCCGTCACGGCCATGCGGGCCAAGGTCCAGATGTCGGAACGGCGGGCATGTCGCCTGCTGGGGCTCTCGCGCAGCGTTCTGCATTACGCTTCGCAGCGGAAAGAGGACGGGCTTCAGGAGCGCTTGGTGGAGTTGGCCGGCGAGCGTCGACGTTTCGGCTACCGTCGCCTGCACATCCTCGTCGAGCGTGAGGGCTACGTGGTCAACCACAAGCGCGTGCATCGCCTTTACCGGGCGGCGGGGCTTGCCGTGCGCAAGCGCCGCAAGCGTGAACGCGTCGCGGTGGAGCGCAGGCCGCTACAGGTGCCGCCGGGACCGAACCACACCTGGTCGATGGATTTCGTGTTTGACGCACTGGCCAATGGCCGGCCGATCAAGTGCCTCACCGTGGTCGACGACTGCACCAAGGAAGCGGTCGAGATCGCGGTGGGTCGTCGCATCAATGGCCAGGGCGTGGCCGATATCCTCGAGGCAGTGTGTCGCTTCCGTGGCTATCCGGCGGCCATTCGCACCGACCAAGGGCCTGAGTTCACTGGTCGGGCACTCGATCAATGGGCCACGGCCAACGGCGTGCGGCTGATGCTGATCCAGCCCGGCAAACCGACGCAGAACGCATACGTCGAAAGCTTCAACGGCAAGTTCCGCGACGAATGCCTCAACGAAAACTGGTTCGTGTCGCTGGATCACGCCAAGGCCGCAATCTCCACATGGCGACGCGACTACAACGAGGTACGCCCGCACAGCTCCCTTGGCAAGCTCACCCCTTCCGAGTTCGCAGCTCAACTTCGCGAGCACGGCTCCCTTCAACCCCACACGAGCGCTAAGCTCGCAACCTTGGACTCTACAAAGTAACGCGTGGCCCTAAGACTGGGGGCAGGTCAGATCCGGGGCGACGGGCTTCACACCCACCCTTCCCTGTGGACGTTTGCTCCTTCGCGGATGTCCCGCTTTCCGCGGCAGCACCGGTCGCCAGGGCAGCGGCAGTGGCCATCGTCATGCCTTTCAGTAGATCCATTCGACCCATGGCTTCCTCCTAAAGGTTCGCGAGATCGCTTTCAGTATGCGTAGCGAATGAAGAGCATGCTGCTCCACCAATTGGATTGGCTGTCACCGAGGGCGTGCTTGATGGCCTGTCCGGGAAACGTGACGGCGACGTGTCCATGCATGTATAGATGCCTGGACCAGAACACCTTTCCGGTGATGTTCAACTCCGTTCCGTAGTCTCGTGATTGGAGGAACGAAAGGGCCTGATTGCCTCCGAGGTTCAGCGGAGAATCTGCTCGGAACACCCACGCTTGCGGCACCAACTCAAACTTCGGACGGGGACGCAATCGCAATTGCAGGCGATGCGTCACGAGGTTGGAGTCCTGGACGACCTTGAAGTGGTTGATGCCCTGTACCCATTGCTCGCCGTTGCCCCCGGACAGCAGCGGATCCCATCGCTCGTAGCGTTCGGTATCGGCATCGTCGCCGGAGAACCGGGCGAATCGATAGCTGAGCGTCGGTGCCCAGGTGCGATCGGCGAACGCATAACCGAGTTCGCCCTGGTACGCTACCGCATGCATCGAGAAGCGACGGTTGTTCTGCACCGCCAGTTCCCCGGCGACGAATGGGCCGGGCACCCCTGTGGGCCTGGGCTGCCAGCGTGCGCGCACGTCGTATACCCGCAGGCCATCACGCGATAAGCGCGTCCCGTCAGAAAGGAAGTAGCCGAAGGTCGAGCTCGGAACTTCCAGATAGCTGAAAGCCGTCTTCAAACCCAGATGCCATTCGGTTTCGACGTTGATGCCAGCAATGACCGTCTTCGTATCGAGAATCGGCAGCTCGTCCGGGTCGACGCGGAACAGCTCGGCCTTCGTATTGTTGTAACGGAACTGGACCAGCCCGACGAAGTCCGCGGCCCAGCGTGCATTGGCCTGCAGGGCGGCTCGGTTCTCGCCGTTTGCAGCCGTGTTGACGATCAGGAATCCGTCGCCGAGCGCGAACTTCTGGCGGCCGACGCTCACATTGAGCACCCAACGATCGCCATCCTCGGAAGCTCGGCCGGTGATGAGGCCCGCGTACGCGTCCTCAACGGCGCCGTAACTGCGGGTTTTGTCGGTAAACAATTCCTGCCCCTTCGAAAAGGTGGAAATTGCGCTACCGCCGCCGTAGACAAAGAGCGTGTCGTTGATCGGCGCGATGCCGTACAAACCGACGTGCAGGTAGCTCTCCACCCATGCGTCGTAGCCGCGACCTGCCGGTTCGCCGACCACCAGCGGATTGCCTGCGAGCATTGCATCGGGCCGCCCGTACCAGGCGTCGTTGTTGGCGTAGTACATGCCCAACGCTTCGACCTTCGCCTTGAGGTATGCGCCGGAAGCGTCGTACAAGGTCGGAAAGCGAGGGAGGCGCACCTGTTCAGGGGAGGCAGCTGCGCGGTGAGTCAATGCCACGTCGATCACCACCCCGCCGGCTTCGCCGAACGTAACGTCGTAAGCCGCGTCCGACAGTTCCGGAATCCTGCGTGCGCGAGACATCGCGAAATCCAGTATTTCCCGCGAGAAGCGTTCTCGCGGAAACATCGCGATCGTAGTCCGCACCTTGTCCTCGATCCGGCGATCGATCGCCGGGTCGCTTCCGGGTTCCGTAAAGCGGATGTGAATGGCCTCAATCATCACCCTGTTTTCGGATTCCACCAGGCCCTGTGCGATCGCTGGTCCGGGGGCAATGGAGATGGAAACTAAGGCAAGAGTCAGCAATGCAAGGCGGATTGCGCGCCCGCCGAACTTCGAAACACGTATGCGCATCACGAATGTCCTCCTGCCGCCGTCGATGCCCTCGCAGGGCCTTGGGGGGGGGTATCTAGATCAACAAAGCATTTTGGGTAACGCAGGGCGAGAGCGGCACCACGCCTGAGCACCTGCACGCAGCGTCTGCCCGCGCAGGCCTACTCCTCGAATGGCAGGATGCGTTAGTACGCCGTCCAGCCTCCATCCGTCGCCCACGTCGCGCCGGTGATGTTAGACGCATCCTGGGACAGCAGGAACAGGATCGTGCTCGCCTGCTCGGCCGGAGTCGCCATACGATGGCGTGAGTCCGCATACATCAGCAGGCTCTGCGTCTTGGCCATGCCCATGTTGGGAAATCCAGCCGGTTGTTGCCGCTTCCGCTGCAGCGCGGCGACCTTCTTGGCGGCGGCATCGGTCATGGCCGTGGCCGTGCCGGCCATGTTCACGGAGTTCACGCGGATGCCGTAAGGCGCGTAGTCGATGGCCGCGTTACGGGTGAGTCCGGTGACCGCGTGTTTGCTGGCCACGTAGGCTGGATTGCCGGCTAGGCCCGTCAGTCCCGCGATCGAGCCGATGTTGACCAGCGCGCCGCCCTCGCCCTGGCGCACCATCTGCCGCAGTTCCGAGCGCATCGACTGAAACATGCCGGTCGCGTTGACCGCCATGGTCGTCTGCCAATACTCGTCGGTGGCCTCGTGGATGGGCGCGAACAGCTCCGTGCGCTGCGCGTCGACGTCGACCGGGTCGCCGGGCGGCACCGCATCCATCACGCCCGCGGCGTTGACCACGCCGTCCAGCCGTCCGAAGGCGCGCACGGTCGCGGCCACCATGGCGTCGCAATCAGCGCTATTGCGCACGTCGGTATGCACGAACTCGGCCTTGCCACCCAGGGCCCGGATGTCCGCGACTGTCGCCTGGCCCTCCTTTTCGAGGATGTCGGCGATCACCACGTTCGCGCCTTCGCGCGCGGCGCGGATGGCGGTGGCGCGGCCGATGCCGCGGGCGCCGCCGGTGATCAGCAGCGTCTTGCCGCTGAACCGCCCCGGCATGTAGGCGTCCTTCAGCACCGGCGCGATGTCGCGCTGGGCGGCCTTCGCCGCGGGGCTGGCATCGCCGGCCATGGCGGGTGATACCGCCAGGGGAAAGGCCAGGCAGGCGCCGAGCATCATGGATCCGAGTTTCATCTTCATCATCAGTCTCCAAAGTCAGTCGTCAATATACCATGTAACCGCCGTCGGTGGCGTGAAACGATCCTAGACCCGGGCAGCACCTGCCGGACGATCCGTGCCGACAGCGCCTATGCCGATCGCACGCGTGAAGCCGAACTCAAGCGCCAGGGCTATCGTACTGACATTCACGCCGGCCAGCCACTGTGTGAGGCGCAGAAGGGCCGTAACCATCGCATCGCCAAGGCGCGTGCGTTCGGTGAACACCCGTTCGCGCGGCTGGCGCAGCAAGGCGGCAAATGCGTGCGCATGATCGGTCCGGCGCGCGCCACGGTGGTGATATCGGCTTGAAGGTGGCCGGCCACGACCTGATGCGGCTTGCGCGGCTGCAGCACCAGGGAGTTGTGCCCGCATGACGGCGGCGGGCTGCCGAAAAGCGGTCGGCGTGGCGAAAATCGCCGCGATACGGCATCAAGACGCGTTATGTGAAAGGCGAACGAGCCCTTGTCACTCCAGGTCCGCCGTCATGCAGCTAGAAAAGACGCTATTCGAGGTGCCCTTAATCCTGGCAACTCCAGAGGAGCTTTGCATTGAGGGTGCTGCAATCGACGAGCCGAATCAGCGCGGCAGGTTTGCTCTGAGGAACAGTTCTACCGCCGCGTGGGCATAGCGGCAGATTTCGCTTTCCTACAGCGTCCGCTGGCCCGCGATCAGCATGTGGATCGTCGGCTGCCCCGCGACCACGCCGAAGAAGTGCGACGAAGAACAAGCAACATCTGGGATGACCAGTTTCTCGGTCGCTGCGTCGGCTTCCAGCAAGGCCTGCATGACGTCGTTATAAGGATGGAAGTAGTCGTTCCGGATCTGCCTGGAGTCAAGCCGCGCCGATTTGTTGCATCGGCAATGCCAGCGTGCGATGGATTCCTCCTATTACTGGACCTGTCGCGATGCGCAGCGTGTCCTATGCGATCTCGTGCAGGCGCTCGGACAGCGGGCCGGTCCGCCGCAGTATCAGGCCAGCAGGCGTTGGCATGTCCTGCATCAGGTTGAGTAGCGTCGCCTTGAACAGGCGTTCTTTGTTGCCGAACTTGGCGTAGATGGTGGCCTTGGAGACGTTCGCTTCCGGGGCAATGGCATCCATGCCGGTGCGGTCGAATCCTGCCTCCGAGAACAGTCGTTTGGCCGCGCGGAGAATCGCGGCATTGCTTGTACGGGTCAGCATGCTGGCCGCGCCTTCAGGCCGCCACGCCGGCCGTGGCTGCACCTGTCGGCCCGGATTTCACGGCTCCCAGCCCACGAATCAGGCTGTCCGTCTTCGTACCTGCGTCCGTCACGCCAATCGGCTGGTCATCCGGAACGCTCCACAAGCTCGTCGCGCTACGGCTTCAGCAGCAGCGGCACGAACTCCTGCAGCGCCGCCGTCAGCAGGGTGCGGTCTAGTTGCGGCTCGCGCGTCTCGCGCAGCTTCAGGCCTTCGAACAGGCACTGCAGGATCAACGCGCGGGCCCGGGCGGCGTCGGCCGGCAGCTCATGGCCGCCGGTCTGCTTGCCGCGCACCAGCCAGTCGATCAGGGCGGCGCGCAGCGTGGTGTCGTAGTGGTCCAGCGCCGCGGCGATCTGCGGGTCGCGGGTGGCCTCGGCGGACATCTCCAGCAGCAGCGCGGCATTCATGCCGCGGCTGTCGAGGGTGCGGGTGCGGCCGTAGTTGTCGGCCATCTCGGCGGCCAGGTCGACCTGGCGGTTGAGCTGGATGTCGTTGCGCAGCAGCTCCAGCTGGCGATCGACGATCGCCAGGATGATCGCGTTCTTGTTGGCGAAGTAGCGGTAGATCAACCCGGCGCTCACCTCCGCCGTCTCGGCGATGCTGGCCATGCTGGCGGCATGGAAGCCGTGCTCGATGAAGCACTGCTGCGCGGCGGACAGGATCCGCTCGCGCTGGGCCTCGGCGCGGGCCTGCGCTTTCGTGGTGTTCGGTTTGCCATTCATGCGCTGAGCTCGTGCCAGCCTCCGCCCAGCACCTTGTACAGGGTGACGCGGTTGGCCTGTTCCGCCAGGCGGATCGCGATCAGGGTCTGCTGCGCGGCATACAGCGTGCGCTGTGCGTCGAGCAGGACCAGATAGCTGTCGCGGCCGGCCTCGTAGCGCGCGCGGGAGAGTTCCTCGGCGCGGGTGGCTGCCTCGACCAGGGTTTCCTGGGCCTGGCGTTGTGCGCCCAGCGTCGTCGTCAGCGCGAGCGCGTCGGCGACCTCGCGGAAGCCGGATTGGATCGACTTCTCGTACTGCGCCAGCGCGATGTCGCGGTCGGCGTTGGCCACGCCCAGGTTCGCGCGCAGGCGGCCGCCTTGGAAGATCGGCAGGTTGAGCTTGGGGATGAAACTCCAGGCCTTGTTGGCGCTGCCGAACAGGCCCGACAGTTCGTCGCTGGCCGAGCCCACGCTGCCGGTCAGCGATATCGACGGGAAGAACGCCGCGCGCGCCGCGCCGATGTTGGCGTTGGCGGCCAGCAACTGGTGCTCGGCAGCGAGCACGTCCGGGCGGCGCAGCAGCACTTCGGACGGCAGGCCGGCCGGCAATGCCGCCAGGCCGGTGACCTGGGCATCGATGCCGGTCGGCAGCAGTTCGGGCTCCACCTGCGCGCCGACCAGCAGGTTCAGCGCGTTGCTGTCCTGCGCGACCTGGCCGGCAAAGCGGGCCGTTTCGGCGCGCGCCGCCTCGACCTGGGTGCGCGACTGATGAAGGTCGAGGGCGGACACCGCGCCCAGCGCGTGGCGTTGTTCGGTCAGCGCATGCGACGCTTCGTGAGTCTTGAGCGTGGCCTGGGCGACGTGCAACTGCTCCTGGTCGGCGGCCAGCGTCAGGTAGACGTTGGCGACCTCGGCGATCAGGCTCAGTTGCGCGCTGCGGCGGGCTTCTTCGGTGGCGAAGTAACGCTGCAGCGCGGCGTGGCTGAGGTTGCGCACGCGACCGAACAGGTCGAGCTCGAACTCGGCGATGCCGACGCCGGCGCTGTAGTTCTCGCTGACCGGGAAGTCGCCGCCGCTGCGCTCCATCGTCACGTTGGCGCCGAGCGAGGGCAAGCGGTCGGCACGCTGGATGCGGTACTGCGCGCGCGCCTTCTCGACGTTGAGCACGGCCACGCGCAGGTCGCGGTTGTGGTCCAGCGAACGGGCGACGAGTTCTTCAAGGTTGGGGTCGACGAAGAAATCGCGCCAGCCGATGTCGGCCACGGCTGCGGCGGTGTCGGCTGCCGGCGCGGCGGTCGCGGCCGCTGCCGTCGTCGCGGTGGTCGGCGGCAGCGGCCAGTCGGCCGCGATCGCCGGCGCGGCTTCGGGCACGCGCGGTTCCAAGGTGGCGCAACCGGCGACGAACAAGCTCGTCGCCAGCGCCAGTGCGGTCAGTACGGACTTACTCATGGCCATGGCCTCCTGCGGTGGCACCTGCAGCGGGCAGGGCTGCGGTGCTTGCGTCGATGGGGTGTTTCTTGCGCTGGACGAACAAGCGTTCGACCACCACGAAGAACAGCGGGATGAAGAACAGGCCCAGCAACGTGCCCAGGATCATGCCACCGAGCACGCCGGTGCCGATCGCACGCTGCGCGCCGGAGCCGGCACCGCTGGAGATGGCCAGCGGCAGCACGCCCAGGCCGAACGCCAGCGACGTCATCAGGATCGGCCGCAGGCGGTCGCGCACGGCGGTCATGGTGGCCTTGATCAGGTCCATGCCACTTTCCAGGTTGGCCTTGGCGAACTCGACGATCAGGATCGCGTTCTTGCTGGTCAGGCCGACGGTGGTGAGCATCGCCACCTGGAAGTAGACGTCGCGCTCCATGCCACGCATCGACGCGGCCAGCACGGTGCCGAGGATGCCCAGCGGCGCCACCAGCAACACGGCGGTCGGGATCGTCCAGCTTTCGTACAGAGCGGCCAGGCACAGGAACACGATCAGCAGCGACAGCGTGTACAGCAGCGGCGTCTGCGAACCGGCTTGGCGTTCCTGGTAGGACAGGCCGGTCCATTCGATGTCGAAGCCCTGCGGCAAGCCCGCGACCAGCTTTTCGATCTCGGCCATGGCCTCGCCCGAACTCTCGCCCGCTGCCGCCTCGCCCTGGATCTGCACCGCCGGCACGCCGTTGTAGCGTTCCAGGCGCGGCGAGCCGTAGTCCCAGCTGGACGTGCCAAACGCCGAGAACGGCACCATGTCGCCGGTGGTGTTGCGCACCGACCAGCGGTTGAAGTCCTCCGGCACCATGCGGAACGGCGCATCGGCCTGCAGCATCACGCGCTTGACGCGGCCGCGGTCGATGAAGTCATCGATGTATTGCCCACCCCAGGCCGCCGACAACGTCGAGTTGATGGTGGCGGTGGAAAGACCGAGCGCGCCGGCCTTTTCCTGGTCGAGATCCAGACGCAACTGCGGCGTGTCTTCCTGGCCGTTCGGGCGCACGTTGGTCAGCAACTTGCTTTGCGCCGCCGCACCGAGCAGCTGGTTGCGTGCCGCGACCAGGGCCTCGTGGCCGTGGCCGGCGTTGTCCTTGAGGTAGAAGGTGAAGCCGGCGGCGGTGCCGAGCTCAGGCATGGCCGGCGGCGCGAAGGCGAAGACGAAAGCGTCCTTGATGCTGGACAGTGACATCATGGCGCGGCCGGCGACGGCGTTGATGCCCAGATCCTCCGAGTCGCGCTCGCTCCAGTCCTTGAGCCTCACGAACGCCATGCCGTTGTTCTGGCCCATGCCGCCGAAGCTGAAGCCCTGCACGCTGAACACCGATTCGACCGTGTCCTTCTCGTTCTGCAGGAAGTGCTGCTCGAGCTTCTCCATCGACTGCATCGTGCGCTCCTCGGTCGAGCCGACCGGCGTCTGCACCTGGGCGAACAGCACGCCCTGGTCCTCGGCCGGCAGGAACGAACTGGGCAGGCGCATGAACAGCAGGCCCATCACCAGCAGCATCGCGGTGAAGATCGCCAGGAAGCGCTTCGGGCGCCCGAGGATGCCGCGCACGCCGCGTTGGTAGTTGCTGCTGCCGTTGTCGAAGGTTCGGTTGAACCAGCCGAAGAAACCCTTGCTGCCGTGGTGTTCGCCCTTCTTCAGCGGCTTGAGCATGGTCGCGCACAGCGCCGGGGTCAGCACGATCGCGACCAGCACCGACAGCGCCATCGCCGACACGATCGTCGCCGAGAACTGCCGGTAGATGATGCCGGTCGAGCCGGACATGAAGGCCATCGGCACGAACACCGCCGACAGCACCAGGGCGATGCCCACCAGCGCGCCGGTGATCTGGTCCATCGATTTGCGCGTCGCCTCCAGCGGCGACAGGCCTTCCTCGCTCATCAGGCGTTCGACGTTTTCCACCACCACGATGGCGTCGTCGACCAGCAGGCCGATCGCCAGCACCATCGCGAACATGGTCAGCATGTTGATGGAGAAGCCCATCGCCGCGAGGATGCCGAACGTGCCCAGCAGTACCACCGGCACCGCGATCGTCGGGATCAGGGTGGCGCGGAAGTTCTGCATGAACAGGTACATCACCAGGAACACCAGCACGATCGCTTCGAGCAGGGTCGTGATCACGCCCTTGATCGCCACCCGCACGAACGGCGTGCTGTCGAACGGGATGACGGCCTTCAGGCCTGCGGGAAAGAACGGCGACAGTTCGTCGAGCGTGGCTTTCACGCCGGCAGCGGTGTCCAGGGCATTGGCGCCGGTCGCCAGCGAGATCGCCAGGCCGCTGGCCGCCTGGCCGTTGTAGCGGGTGATGAAGTCGTAGCTTTCCGCGCCGATCTCGACCCGCGCCACGTCGCCCAGCTTGAGCACCGAGCCGTCGGCATTGCTGCGCACGACGATGTTGCGGAACTGCTCGGGCGTCTGCAGGCGGTCCTGCGCGGTGATGGTGGCGTTGATCTGCTGGCCCTGGATCGACGGCGCACCGCCGAGCGAGCCGACCGCGACCTGCGCGTTCTGCGCCTGCACGGCGGCGGTCACGTCACCGGGTGTGAGGCGATAGGTGTCGAGCTTGTTCGGGTCCAGCCAGATCCGCATGGCGTACTTGGCGCCGAAGACCTGGATGTTGCCGACGCCGGGGACGCGGCTGAGCGGGTCGACCAGGTTGACGCCGACATAGTCGGAGATGTCGTCCTTGGTCATGCTGCCGTCTTCGGACACGAAGCCGAGCACCTGCAGGAAGCCGGAGCTGGCCTTGCTGACGTTGACGCCTTGCCGCTGCACTTCCTGCGGCAGCAGCGGCATCGCCGATTGCAGCTTGTTCTGGACCTGCACCTGGGCGGTGTCGGGGTCGGTGCCGTTTTCGAAGGTCAGCGTGACCGAGGCGCGGCCGTTGCCTTCGCTGGTCGAGGAGAAATACAGCAGGCCGTCGAGGCCCTTCATGTTCTGCTCGATGATCTGCGTCACCGAGTCCTGGACCACCTTGGCCGAGGCGCCGGGGTAGGTCGCGGCGATCGTCACCGTCGGCGGCGCGATGGTCGGGTACTGCGAGATCGGCAGGGTGAAGATCGCCAGCGAGCCGGCGAGCATGATGATGATCGCGATGACCCAAGCGAAGATCGGGCGATCGATGAAGAAACGAGCCATGTCGGTGTCCCCTTATTGCCCTGCGGCGTCGGTGGCCGGGGCGGCAGACTTGGCTGCCTCAGGCTTGGCTACGGCAAACTTGGCTGCGTCGGGCTTGGCGATGGAGGGCTGGCTGGCAGCCGACGCGGTGGCGCCCGGCTTGGCCGCGGCGGCTGGGGCTGCCTCGGTGGCCAGCACTGGCATGCCGGGCTTGATCTTCTGCAGGCCTTCGACAATCACCTTGTCGCCGGCGGCCAGGCCACTGTCGACCAGCCACTTGTCGCCGATGGTGCGGCTGACCTTGACCTGGCGGACCTCGACCTTGCCGTCCTTGCCGACGACCATCGCGGTGGCATTGCCCTTGGGGTCGCGGGCGATGCCGGGCTGCGGCACGAGGATCGCGTCCGGACGCACGCCATTGCCGACCGCCGCGCGCACGTACATGCCCGGCAGCAGCAGGTGGTCCGGGTTGTCGACCACCACGCGCAGCGCGTAGCTGCCGGTGGACGGGTCGACGGTGACTTCGGAGAACGCCAGCTTGCCCAGGTGCGAGTACGGGGTGCCGTCTTCCAGCAGGATCGTCACCGGCAGCTGGTCGGTGCTGTCGAGCGTGCCGGCGGCCAGCCCTTTGCGCAGCTCCAGCAGTTCGCTGCTGGACTGGGTGAGGTCGACATAGATCGGGTCGAGTTGCTGCACCGTCGCCAGCGGGGCGGCCTGGTTGGCGGTGACCAGCGCACCCTGGGTCACCGATGACTTGCCAATGCGGCCGCTGATGGGTGCGGTGATGCGGGCGTAGCCGAGCACCACGTCGCTGCCGTCGACGGCGGCCTGCGCGGCTTTGACGTCGGCCTCGGCCTGGCGCAGCGCGGCGGTGGCGTTTTCGTCGTCCTGCTTGCTGACCGCGTCGATCTTGGCCAGCTCGGAGGTGCGCTTGGCGTTCAGTCGCGCCGTGACCAGGGTCGCCTGGGCACGGGCCAGATTCGCCTTGGTGCTGTTGCTGTCGGCGCGGTACGAGGCGTCGTCGAGCTGGTACAGCGGTTGCCCGGCGTTGACCAGGCCGCCCTCGGTGAACAGCCGGCGTTTGACGATGCCGTTGACCTGCGGCCGCACCTCGGCGACGAGGAACGGGGCGGTCCGCCCCGGCAGTTCGCGGGTCAGGGTCACGGGCTCGGACTTCAGCGTGACCACGGTCACCGCGCCTGCCTGCTGTTGCGGCGGGGCGGGATCCCCGCCACAGGCGGCGATCGCGACGGACAAGGCGAGGGGGAGGAGAACCAGTCGGAGCGGGGTCTTGCGCATGGGGGAGGCTCGATCGGGAATGGGAAATCGCCGGTTCTTGACCGGTCTTGGCTGACAGATAATGAACGATCATTCTCTTTTTGTCAAAATATGCCCGTGCTTGCCGAGGGGGCGTTCAGGCAGTGTTGAGTTGACCATCCATTAGGGCTGACCAGGCCCTAGTGCTGACTGCGCCCCGGCCTAGTCGAAATCCTATGCGCGCTCCCGGCCGCGGATTTAATAGATCGATGCAACACTCTGAGGGGCGCTACAGGCGACGGGGTGTTGCGAACTCGGCAATGTCCGCACGCATCCTGCTGGCACGACCGTCCTGTTTCCTACAACTTCATATCAACGAACTTGTCTTCCAGGTAGCGAACCGGCAGTTCCACGCCGAGCGGCCCAACGCGCTGTGGGTGAGCGATTTCACCTACGTCTCGACCTGGGCGGGGTTCGTCTACGTGGCCTTCGTGATCGACGTGTACGCCCGCCGGATCGTGGGCTGGAAGGTCTCCGGCTCGGACCGGACCGACTTCGTCCTGGACGCGCTGGAGCAGGCCCTGCACGAGCGCCGACCGATGCAGGGCGGGCTGATCCACCACAGCGACCGCGGGGTGCAGTACGTGTCGATCCGCTGCGACAATGGTCCCGAGTACATCAGCGGCGCACCTCACCTTGGAATGCGACTTGGTGCTAGATCTACCGCTCTATGCGCAAGAGCGCATCCTGTAGAGCGCCACAAAACTTCAACCTCGACAGTACGTTAGCTCACTTTTAGCTGTTTTTTACACGAATCCCTGCCGACCCTCACGTTGGCGGGGCAGGGGATTAGTTGGATTTATCGTGGGTAGGGAACGGTAGCTAGCAGTAGCTTCAACTGATTGGCTCCCGCGGATCGGTGCCTTACCGTCCGCGGCTTGCCGTCTGGCCTTGCCCAATTGCTACAAATGATAGGAACGTTTGGTCGGTCGCTTGGATGACGAGCTCCTGGGCACGCTCTGATGACTCTCTGGCCTCGTGGGGGGGCCACGCCGTCGTCCCGAGGGGGGGCGGCGTCCAAGCGGCCGACTGCATCCAAGATCGTTCTTGCAACGCCCCAGTTCGGGCCGCGACCGGACCTTATGCTCGTGACTTGATCAAGCGCCTATAATAAGCGAAAGGGGGCAGCATGACAGCAATTTTCATGCACTTGTCGGACATCCATTTCGGCCAAGAGAAGGACGGCGGACGCATCACGATAAATGACGATGCGAAGGAACAGCTGCTTGAGGACGCCGCCGCGGAGATCGCGAAACTCGGCAAGAGCGCGACAGGCATTATTGTGACCGGGGATATCGCCTACGCTGCTAAGTACGAGGAGTATGCGAAGGCCGGCAAGTGGCTGGACAGGCTAGCGGAACGCGTTGGTTGTAGCCGCCTCGATATTCAGATGGTCCCTGGAAACCACGACATTGATCGCAACGCCATAACCCCTATCACGAAGTTCCATCTCGACGCAGTTCGGGAGCATGGAGACAAGATGCTGGACATGCTCCTCGATGACGAGGTCCAGCGCGAAGTGCTCTATGAGCGGTTCGCAGCGTACCGGGACTTTTCTAGCGGCTACGGCTGCGACCTAGACGTCGGCGGTGCGTACTCAGCCGACGTGGTTGTCACCGTGGCACCGGAGCGGACTGTCCGTTTCGTCTATCTAAACTCCGCGCTCATCTGTTCGCTGAAGGATGACGAAGGTAAGCTAATACTCGGTGCGCGGCAGCGCGTTTTCACGCCGATCGATGGCGAGGAAATGGTAGTGCTTGTCCATCACCCGCTCAACTGGCTCCAAGACTCGGACGAGGCGGCCCGCTACTTCAAGTCACGAGCCCGCGTCATCATTTCTGGGCACGAGCACTTCCCTTCGTTGACCATTATGGCGGTTGAGGAGGAGTGCGATCTTCTGATGTTGGCCGCCGGCGCGACCGCGCCTGACGACATCGATGAGAAGTACACGTATAAGTACAACATCCTGACTTTCGATTGGGACGACGGGTCCGACGCGCTGGCGGTGACCATCAATCCGCGGACTTGGAACTTCGAGATGAAGCGCTTTGAGCGGGATAGCCGCTTCCTCGAAGGCAGGTCAGAGCGAAATGTGCTCGGATCTCCCTACTTTCGCAGGGGAGTTTCGCCGGTCGCCCCAGTACAGGGCGTCGTGGATGAGCAACCTCAGGCGCACGCAGTCGCCAACCCAATCACGGGGTCGACAGAGGTAGACTTTTCGATGACCGAAGACGTTCGCTTGGTCCGTCTGCGTTTCTTCCGCGATCTTCCGGAGGACGGCCGCCGACGTATCCTAGTCGAGCTCGACGTGATACCCGCCGATCTGACGGACCGTCTGGATCACACTATCGAACAGCGCTTTTTCGCAAAGCTAGTCGCACAGGGGCGTCTCGGCGAATTGTCGGCTGCGATAGACGCGGCGATACTGGAACACAAATCGGGGGAAGATGAATGAGTGTGATGGCGAAGTATGTCAGGATCTTCTGGCCGGACCCGAAGGACGAGGACGTCAGTCGTCGCAACGCGGCGGTCGCGGCGATCCAGTCCTGGATTACTGCGCTCGACGACCCTTGGTCGGCAATCCTGCTGGCCTCAGCGCTGGCCGATGGCGTCGCCGACGGGAGGGCGCGCGACGAGTTCGCCTCGGAGGTAGAGCAGGCAATCGTTAACGCCGGAAGCGCCGCGTTTGTCCGCGAGGACCACGATCTCGAGATCATTGTCGTGACACTCGTTTCGGCCCTGGACCTCATCGCGCGCGAACGAGACGCGTCCGGCTGGACGGCTGTCGACACCTTGGCGGCGGCCCTCTGGTCGGCGCTCTCGTTCCAGCCCTCTGTTTTGGAGGAACCCATCGAAGTTCTCCGTCAGGAGGTACTCGTCGCCTCGCGGGCTAGGACGATGCGGGTCGCCGAACAGTCGCGCAAGCGAGTGCCGGTTCCGGAGATCGGACCACTCACCTTGCCGGAGGCTCAGCCGACGGGCTCGAGGGCGAACGCCGCTTATAGGAAAGCGACCGAACCGTTGGTCAAAGCCCTGCGGGAGAACGCTGAGCTGGACCGCGAGGAGCTCGAATTCCTGTGGTGGATGATGGAAGACTGGAGCGAGGTGCTTGACGGTCGCCTCTCTGACGCTGATCCACTCGTCCGCGCGGTGGTCGCCGGCATCGACGGTGCCTCGAAGCTGCGCCGCCTGCCAGCGTCGGGCCACCGTAATGTGGTGCTGCGCGGAGTGCCGTCCGGAAGCCCCGCCACTTTGACTGCCTTATTGACGGCGCTTGGCGATCATCGCGCGACACTGGCCAAATCGGTAGATGCTGATTGCGTCCGCCGGTCGCCCACTGGCTTCCCACTACTCGCTGCAATCGCGAGCGGTGATGTCAACCGTGGCGGCGCGGAGATCGAGCGCGACGCACGCGAATGGGGAGCGCGGGCTCTACTCGAGAGCGGCATTCTACAGGTCGCAAAGCTGCGGGGCGGCTGATCATGGTTCAGGGCCCATGCCGACTGAGCGAATGCACGTTCAACGTGACGGAAGCGTGTGTGCTGAACCGCCCCGTTGAAACGTGCTCAAACCGGAGGGATCCGGCAGAGGCAGCGAACAGAGTCGAAGAGGACGAAGTCGACGACGGCGTTCATTGGCCGGATCCTTTGACCGAACGACAGCCTTCCGTCGATCTAGGCGGCGCAGTGCTGGCGAGCCCGGATCAGACTCCCCGACTGCCTTCGAGCCTGACGATGGGTCTAGAGGAAGCGACGTCACTTATGACGCGGCGCCATACGACGATGGTCGGCATCCTGGGTCTGCCAGACTCTGGTAAAACGGCCTGCCTTGTGAGCGCTTACCTTCTTCTCGCCAAGGGTGGGTTCGCAGGATACGACTTCGCCGACAGCGCCACTCTGATGGCATTCGAACAGATCTCACGCGGCAGCCGCCACTGGACAGAGGGCGACGAGCCAGGACAGCTCACTACCCACACCGAGATGGCCGACGACCGGCAGGCCGGTTTCCTGCATCTCAGGTTGCGCCGCCAGAAGGACGATCGCTTCTTCGACATGTTGGTGCCGGATCTTCCCGGAGAATGGTCGAAGGCCCTAATCGACAAGGCCGACAGCGATCGCTTCGCGTTCCTCGGATCGGCGTCGGTGATCTGGTTGATGGTCGACGGTCGCGCATTCGCTAACCCCAAGACTAAGGGATATGCAACGTACCGGGCCGAGATGCTGGTTGAGCGCTTATCAGTGATTCTGCCGACGCCCGGGCCACGGGTCATCCTAGTCCCTAGCTGGCGGGACATCGGGGAGTTTCCGGCGGATGCCTACGAGAGCATATGCGAGGTGGGCCGCGGGCATGGGATGGAAATCGCGCTTGCACCGATTGCCTCCTTCTCCTTCGGAGATGTCGAGCCTGGTTCGGGCATTGCGCCGTTGATCGACATGACGCTGAACCACGGCCGGGCGGTGCCGGAATTCTGGCCGGACAACCAAAGCCCAAGTGCAAGGACGCTTGGCTGCTTCAGGAGTGTCGCGTGACTCGGAGATCGATCGTTCTTCTGGGTGGCCCCGATTCGGGCAAGACCAACTACGTCGGTCGCCTCTGGCCGTCGTTTAAGAAGCGCAAGGGCGTGCTGCGGGCCGAGCGGCTGCCGGACAACATCGCTTATGTTGACGGAGCCGTGGAGCATCTGATGCAGGGCAGCTTCGCGCCCCGCTCCGATCGGAACCTTGAGGTCGGTCGCGCGGACTTCTCGATTAGCGTCCGGGACGCGAACGGCCAGGGTGCAGTGAGCGAACTGATGGTGCCGGACATCTCGGGCGAGCTGTGGACACGCACGGTGGCGACGTCCGAGATCTCGCGGGAATGGCTAGATGTCCTGAACGAAGCGGAAGGCGCCGTCGTCTTCGTGCGGGCGCTATCCGATCAGAACGTTAAGCCGCTCGACTGGGTTACTGCGCGCAACATCCTGCGTCTGCACGCAGATGATGAAGAGGTCGGCGGCGGAAACGATGGTATGGCGGAGCCCGTTGAGTCCGAACAGCCCCTCCCGAACGAGGAGTCTCAGGACACCATCCCGCTGGCGTCCGAGCCCGACCTGCCGACGCAGGTGCTTCTGTGCGAACTCCTCCGATATCTCGATCTGTGCCTGGCGAACCGTGTCGACGGTGGTCGCCCCCATGTGGCCGTTGTCGTGGCTGCCTACGACTTGCTCGATCCCCAGACCCGCGCTAGTGGGCCGATGGCTTATCTCAGAAGGGAGTTTCCGTTGTTCGCCGGGCGTCTGGCCGATACGGGTCGTCTGAACGTGAAGCTCTTCGGGCTATCTGTGGTTGGCGGGGACTTGGAGGATGACGATGAATTCCGTAACAGGTTCCTCGAGCGTGACATCTCGGAGCAGGGCTGGGTTGTTGTCGAGGATGGGGGTGGCTGGAGGTGCGACGAGGACGTGATGCTACCCATCGCTTGGGCGATGGGTGACTAGGTTGGACGGATTCGATCAGCAGCTGCATGGCTATCGGCAGGGGCATCAGCTCCTCTCGAGTACCATCCGGCTACCGAAGCCCGACCAGGATCTGATCGATAGGCTGTCCGACGTCGCCGGTCCGCTTTCACCGGGTGAGCGCTTTGCGCCCTATCTGACCCTGTACCCCCTGCCGAGCGAGACGCACTACGTGGTCGCTAGGACCTGGCAAGACTTCGAGGCGCCGCGGGCTGGCTGCGTCCGCACCCGTAGCGTCTTGGTGCCTATGGCTGACTGGCAGGAGATGCAGGACGTGGCGGCCGTCGTTGCCGTCGCCACAGAGGCCGGAGCGAACCAACCGGCAGAGCGCAGGGCGACCGCCGCCGGCTCGATCCTGCTTCCGCCAGTCGATCCGCTGCAGGGCACGGAGCTTATCGAGGCGATGTTCCTCGAGGAGCGAGCCCCCATCGTCGTGTTCGACGCGGACAAGCCGGAGCCGCTCGCGCTCCGATTGACGACTGCGCTCTGGCCGGGTTTTCGCCGTACCTTCAGCATGTCGACCTTCGCCCGCTCTCCCAGGACAATCGGCCGCCGCAGCTTCGATCTCGTGTTCGCTTCCAAGGAAGCCCGGTCCCGGTTCGGCGACTGGGAGGGACGCCGCATCGACGGGCGGAAGCGGGGGACAGCCCGCCATCCATGGTCCGAGCTCATCATTGCTCGGGTGCTCAGCTCTCCCAAGCCGTCGCTCAAGAACCTCGATGTCCTTGGCGAGATGTCATCGGACGGCGCCGGCAGTGAGTCGGCTCTGCGTGTCTCGCTCCTTTGGGATGATCTTCGTCGCAAGCTACCCAGTTCCCCCACCGCGGCGTTAGGCATGCTCGATATCGCCAACACGCGTAAGGTCAGACAGGTCGACTTAATCCGCGAGTTGGAGCCGGCGCTGGCTAAGTCGGCGGCGCTGGCGGCCACCACCATGCGAGCAGAGGACGCCTGGAGATACCTTGGCGCCCTTATTCAGAAGCTCGAGGGCCTTCGCCCGTCAATGTCGGTAGCGAAATCCATACGGGCTGCAGCCGTAGACTTGGCCGCCCGTCATCCGGTCGAGACCGTGGAGGTGCTCTCGTCGCTTAATGTCGAGCCTCAGAGGGCGCTGCTGGTGAGCGCGGCGGCAGACGGGCTCGCGCGATCGCTCGATCTCGAAGTCGCCGAGCTGCTGAGCCGCCTCGATGGCGAAGATCTTCTCGACCTGCTGTTCGCCAGCGCAAAGCTGGCCGAAGGGACCATAGGCAGGTTCCCGATCTTTTCGTCTGTACTGACAACGGCGCTCCGTACCGCCGACGACGAGGTTCGGGCGGAAGCAAAGCGCCGACTACTTGACCTCATGGTCGACGATCACCACGTCGATCCCGCCCGGCTGCTCATCGACGATCTCGACGCCGACGGCCTGGTCAAGGAGGCCACGCACGTCCATGCCGTCAACGGGCTTAGCTCGCCCGGAATGCGGAGCGTCCTTATCGAACGAGCACGCGCGCTTCAAGCCGAAGCTGTCCTCCGCGACGCGGTGATCCGGATGGGCGCGAGCGGCGGAGGCGACGCGCTCGTTGAGGCCACGTTGCGTCAGACCCCGGCGGATATGAATTGGCTGCTCACAACCCCCGCGCTGAAGCAGGGCCGGCGGATCGAGTTGATCAGGTCGCTGCTGACCAAGGCGAACTCGCAGCAGTTGCGCGGCATGCTAGCCGACGAGGACACGCTGACCGGAACCATCACCTCGCTGAATGCGGCGGACGGATCGGACGCTGAGTTGCTGTCCCGCATCGCCTACAACGCGACGATGCCGCGTCACGACTACGTCGCCCTCGTGGTCGCGCTGCTCCCAAACCTGCAGGGCGGCATCGGCGCAGAGCTGGTCAGCAAGGCGATCGAACTCGCACTGCCTCAAGAACCAAACGAGGTCTCGCCCGCCGTACTCGATCAACTTCTGTCGGCGGCAGGATCCAAGCTCAATGGTGGCAGGGCAATGCGCGTGGGAGTGCAGCGGGGCGTGTCCCCGGCGGCGGCGTCCCGCAACTTCGTTGCATTCGGTCGCGCGTCCGTCGCCGCCCGTGGCTCCCTTCTCGCCGGCGTCGAGGAGATGGCGGGGGCCATGACGGGGCGGCATCAGCTGGACATATCCACCGAGGCTGCTGAGGCCGCCGCGAAGCTGCTGTGGGAATCCAGATCGGTAACTCCGAATGGCTTCGTCAGGGCTTCAGCCATACTCCTGCCATTCGCGCTCGGCGATCGACGCGAGGCCGCGTCGCCGCTGATCGCGGCGGCGTTTCCGCCCGTGTACCGGGCGCTCGCCGAGGACAGCGCGTTCGACCTGCTGAGCTACATGTTCGTCTTCCTCGACTGGGACAAGTGCAAAAGCGCACGACGCCGTCTGGCCGACGCCTTCGTCCATTCAGAATGGCGAATCTCCGACATAGCTATCGCAGCCGTACGGGCCGGTGATCCGGTCCGCATCCTAGGAAGGATCGCCCGGGAGCGCGGCGGAGAAAAGGTGCTTCAGGGTCTGAGCGCCGACCTGAAGCAGGTCCCGGCAGAGGTGCGAAAGCCCATCCGGGCAGCCCTGAAGGAGCTTGGGCTGGACTGAAGTCGATAGCTCCGGACGCGATGGCAACGCTCAGTTCTGTGTGCTGCTGTTTGCGCCGAACTACTTCAGTAACCGTGCCGCTGGATTGTCCTCGGCCGCGCCAGTCTGAAAATATCCAATCACGCTCGCCACGGATCGGTGCTCGGTCATTGCCATCACTGCCGGCAAAGGCACCCCTTGCTTGCCAGCTTCGGTCACAAACCCCGACCGTAAGCTATGCGCTCCAAAGTCCCCCGCAAGCCCCGCCATGGCCGCCCGGCGCTTCACGATCGTCGCCACCGAACCGGGGAGTAGGGCAGGGCCCACCCGATCCTTCCAGATCCGGCGGAAGATCGCTCCTTCTCGGATCTGGGCTGCTTCAAGCCATGCCGCCAAAGCTTCGGCGCTGCGTCCCAGGATCGGCTTGTCCGGAGTTGAATCTACCGTCACCCCCGCCTGCTGCGTCTTCGAGTACTCCAGCCGATAGATGTAGCTGCCCTCGCCGACCTTGCGCAGGTCACGCATGTCGGCTGCCGCGATTTCGCTACGCCTGCGCCCGCCACTGGCAAAGCCGAAGCAGAGCAGGGCACGGTCGCGCAGGCCTTCCAGGCTGTCATCGCAGGTAGCCAGCATCGCCTCGAGCTCGGGGCGGGTGATGGCCGTCTTTTTGGTGGCACGCTCGCCTCGCTTCACGGCCGCCCGCCGGGCTCGACTGAGCAACGTCCTGACGCTGGGCAAGTCGCACGGGTTGGCCAGGCGCTTGAGCTTGTGTGCCGTCGACAGCACGGCCACGCGCTGGGTCACCGTGGAGAGCTTCAGCGGCCCGACTTTGGCCTTGAGCCCGGCGGCCACCATGGTCCCATCCAGGGCCGGCGGCAGTTCGCTGACCAGCCCGGTCTTGTTCTTGCGCTGGATGTGATCGACCAGAAACTGGATCACCACGGCCTCGCCGACCGGTAAGGTGAGATCCACGCCGTAGCGGCCCCGATGCCAGCCAGCCCAGTAGCGCAGGGCCGTGGCGTAGCTGCGCGTGGTGTTGGCGGCGGCCGCTTCGGCGAGCAGTTCGCGCACTGCATCGGCCGCTTGCTCCGCCAACTGTTCGGGCAGCACCAGGCTGGTGGCCGTCGCGGTGCTTGCGGGGATTGTGCTATTTCGTTTCATAGTATGTATTGTCTGATATGAAACGCGGCGTGTTCTAGCGATAATCATCACTTATCACCAGTACAGAAGCAACGGGGCAGGGCGCCCGCGTAGGAGGCACGACATGGCCCGAGGCATCACCGAATCCGACGTCCACACCGCCGCCGACGAAATCGTTGGCGCCGGCGAGCGACCGACCGTCGAGCGCATCCGCGCGCTCCTAGGCACCGGCTCGCCAAACACCGTCACTCGGTGGCTAGAGACTTGGTGGCAAGGGCTGGGCCAGCGATTGCACGCGCAGCAGGCCAAACTCGCGGTCCCGGCCGCGCCGGACGCGGTCGCTGCCCTAACGGCGGAGTGGTGGGCGCTAGCCCTGGAGAGCGCCCGAATCAGTGCCGACGAGGACCTCGCGGCCGACCGTGCGGCCCTTCAAGACGAGCGCGACGGCCTCCACCGGGACCGCGAGGCTTTCGGCAGCGAGGCTGCGGTTCTGCGTGAGCAGGCGGAAACGGCTGCGCACGCCGAACGCGTGGCGTCGACCCAGGCGGCCGAACTGCAACGGCTGGTCAGTCGGCTCGAAGGGCAGATCGAGGAAGTGTCCCAGCAGCGAGAGGCTGCGCTCGCACGGGCAGTGGAGGCCGAGGCCGTCCGCCAGGCGGTTGAGCAGCGCCTTCAGGAACATCAGGAGGTCGCTCAGGCCGAGCGGGAATCCCTGGCGAACCACGTGCGGACGGTGGAGGATCGCGCCCACGCCGAGGTCGATCGCGCCCGCCAAGAAGGCAAGGAGCTCAAGAATCAGCTGGCGGCCGTCAAAAAGGCGCATGCGGAAGCCGAGAAGTCGCTGGGCCAGCGGGCGGAGGCAGCCACTTCGAAAGCGATGGCGGCGGAGCGTGAATCCGGCATCCAGCGTGCGCGGGCGGATGCTTTGGACGACCAACTGGGCAAGCTCCGTGATCTACCCGTTGCACTGGAAGCGGCTTTGCGCCGGAATGAGGGGTCGTCAAAGGCGAAGACTGCGCGGGGCAAACGACCGAGTCGAGGCTCCGGCACGCCCCCCAAGGTCCCCGCAGAGCGGTGACCTGCGTGAAGTGCCCCAAGACTGCGGTGGCGCCGCCTATAAGAGTGCGGTGCCCACAGCGGTCGATCAGTCGTCAGATGTCTCAGATCGAGAGCTCGGAAGCTATTCAGCCACGCGACTGAGATGTCAGTGAGGGTACCTTTCCGCGGAGTTGTCCGCGGCAGACAGCGGGATCGGTGCACACCGAAATCTACGGAAGTCGCAAGAGTGCACAAGCCCTTGTACGGTAGAAATTTGGATGTACAGGCGTGAGTGCGTCGGATGTACACCGAAAGTGTTCACGCGGTACACCAAAGAGTGCGGTGCCCAGCTGGAAGAGCAACTTGCGCGGCTGGAGGCGCGTCATGCGAAACGGCAGGTCGCGTCGTCCCACGCCGCCGAAGGCAAGCGTCCCGCCCAGCGCGCCACACCAACAGCACGGTCGCCCAAACCCCGCAGTAAACTAAGGAACTCTTAGATACTACGGTGCCGCAACCAGTGATCCCGGAAGATGAAATAAATCGCTTGATGGACCTGGCGATCGCCGACAAGACCACGGAACCTGCGTTTTTTCGGGCACTGCTTGGGGCGACGCTATATGCGCTTGCGCCACGCAAGTCGAAACGGGGGCGTCTGCACTTCATCCAGTTCACGACGCCGCAGGGAGTCACGGTCTTCCCGTGCTTCACCGATCAAGCTCAGGCCGTGGCGGCCGCCGGTGGCAACGCGACGTTGGTCGGTCTGACCGGTCGGCAACTGCTCGAACTGACGCGCGGCCGAATCTTGCTGCTGAACCCGAATTCGATCAGTTGCCTACTGTATCCGGAAGAAGTCGCGGCACTGCTCGATCGGGACGAAGTCGCCATTGTGGAACAGCTCGAAACAGGCGATCGCCAACTTCGCATCGCCCCGCCGACGGACGTTCCATCACGCTTGATCGATCAGCTGAATTCCATTTTCTCGACGTTGCCGAGCGTCGTCGCGGCCTACGCATTAGAAATCGGGGACGAGCACACATCCAAAGAACGCGGCCTGCTGATCGCAGTGGCCGTGCCGCAGAAGGATGCCGAACGGGTTGCTCGGGCCGTCATTACGAACCTCCATGGATGCGTCGAAAACTTTGAGCGCAGCATCGATCTAACGTCCTTCGAACCAGGAGACACGCCTGATTGGCTTGATGCGGCGAAGGTTGCGCCAATTTACGAACGAGCGCCAACCCGAAATCTTGATTTGTCACATATACAGGTGCATTAGGGTGGAGATGGCGTTTGATCACCAGCTCTTAGCAGAACGGGTAGCTTCCGAATACGTGCACCACTTGTTTCCAAGCGTTCGCACACCGGCATTCGTGGCGTGCCCAGACGACGCCTCTGCGGGGGCAGTGATTGACGCGATTAAACGAGCCGCCGGCCGTAAACGCGTCGAGATGGAAGTTGTCGATTTGCGCCCTGACCCTGCAGTGCGCTTGGATGGCGTAACTCAGCGTTTGTGCGGCTTTTACGGTCCACCAAAAGGGGAGGACACGACCCCGCCGCGTATCCTTACGTTGGATGGCTTCGACCTGCTAGAGGGTGCGGGAACTGATGCTCCGACCTATCCATTTCGCTCGGAATTTCAATTCGACGAAGACTATCTGTGGCTCTTCATGGGGAGAGACTGGCGACGCCTTAGGCGCATGTTCGGCAGCTATAATCTGCCCCTGTATCTTGCAGCCACCGATATAACGCCTGCAGCTTGGAGAATGTTAGGCGGAGAGTCGCGACTGCCGCACTCAACTGGGAGCGACTTCTAAGCTGCGGGACTTGGTTGACCCCGTCCAAAAAACACAACAGTGGGGCATGTTGTCGTCGTGATCACGATGCCGCAGGACCTTTTGTTGTCGGCACCAGCGGCCAGCCAGTGGGGGGAAAGATCTTAGACGGGATTGCGTCCGCTAAGTGGGCAGTTGCGAGGCACCAACTTCAGGGAACTTCGGGCACGTTGTCGGCGGCTGTTCGTTCTTCCGGCCGTTTTTTCGGGGAATGTACAAAACGAGGGCGATTGTTGGTCGGTAAATGGGCGGTTGTACGCTGGTGACGGGGCGTTTCCTTGGAGGCAATCAATTGGCCCAGAGGTCCTTTCAGGCCGAGCTGCTTAAGCGCCTCAGCAAGATCGAAGCCAAGCTCACCAGGATCGAAGCTCAGATCGCACAACGAAACCAGGAAAAGTGACGCCGAGGCGATTCTCGCTTGCATCATTGGAGTCGTGACAATCCCGAGCGCTTAGTGAAGCTGTGACAAAACCGAGCAAGGGCAGGAACGTCACAGGTTTACTGAGCCCGGTTGGTGCAGAAGATCCACCCGAGGTGCCTTAAGACAAATGCCTTAAGAGTTCGCATAATGCATAGAGGGGTTCCCGTTTATTTCTGAAGCATGTGCGGGCGAGTGCAGCCCTGTACTGAACAGCAAAACTAGGCTCGCTGCTTTCGCAACGTTCTTCCAAAAAGTTCGATCTCTAGCACTACTTGCGCGATCACTATTTATCTGCGCGATTGTTTTAAGGCGATCTAATCCGAGTGCATCGGCAAGAATAATCGCGGTCTTATCGTCGGCGTGAGACACGCCACATCTGTAGTTACTAATTCTATTTGGGCGAAGTCCCAGAGACTTCGCCGCTGCGTAATCAGACGGCAAATCAAGGCTTTTTTTGTACGCGTCGATCAGTTCATTTGTTCTTGTCATTGGTCAGTTGCTCACATCCGTACGTTCGTTTTCCATCGACGTAAATCATGATTTTCTTTACGTCACCTTTGCCGCCATTCGCCTTGCTGATCTCTTTCCCTAACGTGCAAAAAAACATCATGTCGTGGTTTTCAGTTCGGCGTTCTAGCCCTGGGACCTGTCGAGTTTTGCAGTAAGCAATTTCAACTGGCCCATGTGGTTTATCGCAAGCGTCGTAGATAGGCATGCCCGTACCCCTATGTCTTGACTGATTCTAGGCCTTGACAATGTTCAAGGCCTAGGCATAGTTCGACCCGTGTCTATGCCTATGGCTTGACATACCCAAGACCCCACGCCCGTTGGGGCTTGGGTCCTTCGGGCACGGGCAGGGGATCTACCGATGTTTTCACCGCCGCCGCTATACACCGCGCTTTCAACCGCGCCCTGGATCAACGTGCACTTGACCGTTGTTGCCGTGCTGCTCGCGGTAACGGCTGCTTTCGTCGTGGCGCTTGTTCTTGAGTGTGCGGTCCGTCTCTACGACTACATCGAACATCGCGTGGCGCGTCGTCGCCGTGAACGAGCATTTCGCCGGAGTGTTCGGTTTTGAGTCGCCCTACTGACCAGGAGCGCGGCGCGTGGGCCGCACTCGAAACTTCGATCTGCTGGACAAACCCCCAATTGTTCCCATTGCCAGACGAGTTCCTAGCCGCTGTGCGCCCTTCCGATATGAAGGCCGCCGCGCTTCTGGTCATCTCTGAAGGTGCCGCGCTGCGAGCAGCGCAGGGGCTTTCCCGTGTTTGATGCCCCGAACCTGAACACCTCACCCCATACGGGATGCATTCAAGGCGACGCCGGAACGGCGTTGACTGGACTCCCCTTGTCTAACAGGGGAGTCGACTCTCCCGAAGGCATGAAAACGTGGGCTGGTATCGACTGGGTAGCCGGAAGCGTGGATCTGTTCGATGTGCTCCGTGAAGTGTCGGACACGTATAGCTGGCGGGATCTAGAGACCATTGGCGAGCATTTGAAGTGTTTCGGCCCCAAGCCAAAGCCGAAAGGCTCTGAAGCGGACGAAAACGGCGAGCTCGTTGTTGGCAGTCAATACGTTTTTGTCCCCGCCGATGCCAACGTCCGCGCTTGCGCTTTAGACGTTTTCCAATACTTCTTCGAGGGCTGCGCTATGCAGCTTTCGAGGGACGCCGGTCCAGGCAAGTTTTACGCCTACCGCTACATGCTCCGCAATTTGCAAGACCAGCCATGCGGCATGATTGAGCTCGGCGGATCGTTGACGTTACGCAAGGACACGGGCAGGCCATCCGTTCGCATTGAGTTAACCGGTCTCGGCTGCTCACTTTTTGAACAGCGTGGAAACGCGAGCGCAGACCACGCGCAGCTGTGGTGCGCGTTTCGAGCGAAGCTCGAACGCGTTGGAGCGCAACTTACACGCGTTGACGTTGCTTACGATGATTTTCTTGGCGTCAATTCAGTGAAGCATGCTGAGTGCATGTGGGACCTCGGCGAATTTGATTACAAATTCGGCCCTGAAATGAAGCGTCCAGAGGCAAAAGAGTTCAACGACAAGGGCAGCGGTAAAGGCTGCACGTTTTATGTCGGGAATAGCAGCAGCGAGAAACAGCTTCGTGTTTATGAGAAGGGCAAACAACTAGGCGACCGCGAATCACCGTGGGTTCGGTGGGAGCTCCAGTTCCGCAGTTCTACGCGTAAAAAGCTCTCGCTCGACATTCTCACGGACCCGATGGCTTATATGCGCGGCGCATTTGAGTGCCTAGATTTCGTTGCGTCTTGCATGAAGCGCCTAGAGGTTACCGGCGAAGCGTCAAAAGCCTGCATTAAATCGGTCATGCGACACGCTCGCCGAATGTACGGCGCAACGTTCCATCAACTTCGACTCCTCGCACCAGATCGGGAGTCATTTCTTCAGCTTATTGAGCGCCTAGAAACTGAAAAGGTTCCTCGATGGGCAAAGACAGGGCGTCCAACGTGGGATGACGTCTTTGTATCAAACGATCCCACTGAATCATCTTCGGAATCATCAACATGAAAGTAACCATCCTGCCTCAAATTCACGAAAAGCAATGGTCTAAGGGTGACCGCTCTGGCGTCATTCGGACACAAGACTGCGTTTACGAAAATCCGATCTTTCGCGGTAAGGGTCGAATTGATATCGGTAAATCCGATCCGTACAAGCCAGGGGAATATGAGTTAGACCTCGAAGCCGCAGTTTCACTTGACGACTTCGGCGGTTTGAAACTTGCACGACGCCCTGAAATGAAGCTCGTTCGTGAGGCTTCTCCGGCTCCTGCTTCCAAGTAATTAAAAAAGTCGTCCATCCCGTAGGGGTGGGCGACAAAAGAGAGTTGTTATGTCTGATCCAGTTCTTTTGACGTTGTTTTGTAAGCCGCAAGACTACGACGCGACACAACAGCTTTGCACTGCTCCTTTCTACGGGCCTGCGCCTAGTGGCTTGCCGAAACTAAGCGCAGTAGAAGGCGCGGAAATCGCGGTTCTCATCATCGGATGTTGGGCTATCGGTTTTCTCGTTAAACAAGGTCGGCATCTTTCATCCACTTAAAAAAAGGGTTTCAAATGAACAAGTTCCAAAAGGCCAAACTGGCCGTTGCAAAAGCTGGCGCAGCCGTTACGGGTCTCGCCGCTGCTGGTATGGCGTCGGCTCAATCGACCGGCCTCTCCACCGCTTTTTCGGCTGGTGTCGATAAGTCGGAATTGATGGTCATCGGCGGCATCGTGCTTGGCGTTTGCGGTGTGATCTTCTTGATCCGCTCCGCTCGTCGCGCTGGCTAATCCGTAGTTCCATTGGGGCACGTCAAACGTGCCCCTTTTTTTTGAGGGTTTTTCGATGGACGATCAAACGCCTGGGAGTGGTGGCGATATTGAGATTGGCGGCGGTACTGGCACCGGCACTGGTGGTACGTCTGCAACGGTTCTCTCGTCTGGATTTTCTTCCGGTGTCGATAAGGGCGAGCTCCTCGCCATCGGCATCGTTGTGCTTGCGGTTATCGGCATTATTTTCTTAATCAAAGGCTCAAAGAAAGCCGCTGAACCTGATCGCACGTCATCAAAGACGGCTAAGGAATACGAGGCGATCGGCGAAGCCAGCGCCGCAAAATCTGCTGGCATGTCTGTGCCTGATTACAGGGCCTATCTGGACCGTGTAGACCAACAGCAAAGTTATTCAGATCGACTTGATGCTTTGCAGGCCGCACAAGAGCGCCATGATGAGCAAGCTCTCCGAGATAACCAGTCATGATCGAAGATTTCATGGGTTACTTCGTGCTTCTTGCACTTCTTCCTGCCGTTTGGTTGATGATTAAGTGAATTGGCTAGCACGTGAAGCGGGCCGTGCTGCCGTCCGCAAAATTGTCTATTTGGTCATTGCCGTACTAATTGGCGTGGTGTCAACGTGGTGGAATACCGCGTCCGCACAAACGGCATTCGATGCAAATGCCTGTACTAGCGTTGAGTCCGGTTGTTCTGACGTACAAGCTAAAAACTACTGCGTCGCGGCTGCTGCAAAAGAACAGCAAATGGCCGCGCAAAATGGCATCGGGTTTAACCCGAATTCTTCGTGCCAGAAGGTAAACACTGACACGACACACCCCGAGCGGGGCTATTACAGCTACGGGCCGAACCATCAATTTTCGTTCGTCCGCAACCAGTGGTATTTCGGAAAGTTAGATCAATGCAACGGCATGCCCCCTGATCCGTTTCGCCCTGGTCAATGTATGACGCCGGAGAAGTGCAGCAAGCGCAACTCAGATCCGAACGATCCTGGTTATGTCGGTGATCCTGGCAAGCGTCAAAAGGTTAAGACCAGCACGACTGACTGTGTTGGTTCATGCGAAATGGGTTTCAGTGGCGGCAGCGAAAAGGGAAAAACACGGCTCTGGTCACCAAATGGCTTGTACAACGATGTAACGACGTTCTCCGGCTCGTGGGAATACACGGGCAATGTCTGTGGCGTCGCGCCTTCTGCGCCCACGGAGACGCCCGAGAAGCAGAAAGAGAAGCCGAAAGAGGTTTGTCGGCAGTTGGGCAATCAGACTGCCTGCATGATGCCTGATGGCCGCGTTTGTCCTTCCGGTCATGAAGGTCGTGAATTGTGTTGGACGCCAGGGGAAACGGGCCAAAAAACTGACGGCTCTATCTTGCAAACCAAAAAGCCTGGCACTACTGAGGGCGCACCGACTATTGCGCTTCCAAATGGCGATACAGCAAGCAAACAGGGGAGCGTTTCGGTAGAGCACTCCTCAACGGTTAACAACACCACGACGATTAGTAACACCACCATCACCACGTACATCACCAATTCGGGCGCTGACGCCGGAACAAAAAACGAAGGCAAGCCGACCGAAGAAAACGGACAGGGTGAGGACGATTCAAAGGACAAAGATAAAGGCGAGGCTAGTGGCGGTGGAAACTGCAAAGTAGCTCCGTCTTGTTCTGGTGATTCGATTCAATGCGCCCAAGTTCAACAGGCGTGGCTTGCGCGTTGTTCCGCCGACACGAATGACAACGGCCAACCTGATTGGACGGAAGTTGAGGACATGAATAAAGACGCGTCTAACGTCTTTAACGATTCCCAGGGCAATGGCAAGTTCTGGGCCGATGGCACGGGCAGCGGACCCAATGACGGTTCTCAACTAGACCAAGGCGGTTTCGTAGGCGGTTCCGGTTCTTGTCCCGCGCTTTCAGCTATGGGTGGAACGGGTGGTATGTCGTCCGAGTTTGCTCAGGCATTGGTTAATCCGCCGCCTGAGTGGTGCAACTACATCCGGGCCATCTACGCAATCGTTCTGGTGTTGGCCACCATTGCCGGCGTTTACATCGTTGCCGGCAAGAAAGGAGATTAATTTATGCCCGCGATTCTTTTTGCCGCTGGTGCGCTGCTGCTTGACCTGGCTAAACGCTATTTGCCCACCCTTGTTGGTCGGTTGATGTTGGCGATGGGTATCGGCCTTGCTACTAACAATTTGGTGCTTCCTCAACTTAAAGCGCTAGTGCAGGCGCAAGTTGGTGGGTTGCCTGGAATCATCGTTGCCTACTTCGGCGCTCTTGGCCTAGATAAGGCGTTCACCATCATTCTTTCTGCGCTTGCTGCAAACGCAGCCGCCAAGGTTTTTTTGAAGAAGTTACCAGCATGATTTATTTTTATACGGGCAAGCCTGGTGCAGGCAAGACAGCACTCGCACTCACCAAAGCACGTGAGTTGCTTAAAGAAGGTCGCGAGATCTACGCGTGGGGCGTCAAAGATCTTGACTACGACCGAATCGGCTTTAAGGCATTACCAGATCCAAAAGAGTGGGAATCGTATCCCGATGGCTCTGTGTTCTTTCTTGACGAGGCCTACGGGATTTTCCCGAGTGCTGCACCTGGTTCTAAAGTGCCACCTCACATCGAGGCTCTCGCTCGCCATCGTCATCGAGGCTTTGATTTCATTCTCATATGTCAGCAGCCTCTCCAACTGCATTGGTTTCTGCGTGGCCTTGTTGAGGATCATTACCACGTCGAAAAAATCTGGAAGTCACGCAAGACAGACGTTAAGCATTGGACGGAATACCAAGGCAACACTAAAGCGTCGTCCAATGACAAAACAACGTGGGTTCGTGACAAAGAGATTTTCGACTTCTATACGTCGACCACGCTTGATACAACCGGCGGTATTCAGATCCCGCGTTGGGTCAAGCTCGTCGCGCTTATGGCTGCATTGGTTTCTGCTGGTGTGTGGTTTGCGAAACACCGTGCTGAAACCAAGATCGCTGAAATTAAAGCCGAAAGAGCCGCGACTGTCGCTAGCGTAGCGGGGCAGGCGGGCGCGGCGTCCTCGCTAATCACTAAAGAGACAACCCCTGAGGAATACGCAAAGCTCGGGATCCCGCGTCTTGCAGCTGCTCCTTGGTCGGCGCCTATCTACGATGCTCGCGCTGTGGTCTCAAAGCCTGAGATCTACTGCATGAGCTCAGGCCCTGGTCTTGATGGTGTCGGCAAGTATCGCGATGCGTCTTGTACGTGTCTGACGGAGCAGGGGACACGTTACGAGATCGGTTTCGATGTGTGTTCCGTGATGGCAAAAAACGGGTCTGTCTACAACCCGTTTAAAGAGCCGAAAGTTAACACGCCGCAAGTGTCTGAAATGAATAGGGTTTCCGGCTCTAATTCCCAGGCATTAGGATCTGCGGCCGCGGCTATTCCGGTTACCTCCGCATCTACCGTGAACGCGCCAGCTGGTGACCCACCTGGTCAAGTCGTCGGGTCCTCGCTCGGTCCAATGCGCTGACGGGGCTTACGGGGTGCCCCCGTAGAGATAGCCCGAATAGGGCTATCGTCGTTCTCTTGATTCGGTCCTTACACCCTGGGCGCAATTGCCTTCTCGCGCAGCCCGAGGGTTCACCGCGTCGGGTTACACACCATCCCCGATGACCGGCTTTTGCTCTCTGGACACCTTCGCCAAGCGAGTTCTAGCTTCTAGGCGTTGGTGTCGATACATGAGCCTGTCCAATGCTTGGACGTGCACGCGTTCGCCGTGTGGGTTGACCAGGTGCAGACCGCGCAGCTTCCAGCCGTTCCAGTGGCCTTGTAGATCCTCGTGGTTCAAGATCTCGCGGCGGTAAAGTGCATAGGCGCAGGTGTTAGGGCATTTGTGACCGTTAGGCCAGCAGGGCGGACGGTTCATTGTCGGCATTCCTGATGGCGTGCCAGACTGCGATAAACCGCGTAAATGCTCTGCGCAGAAGATTGGTGCAATGCAGCAATCTTGCCCATAAGTTCGCATAATGCATATTATGTAAAATCATGAATATCCCAGAACCCGTACAGCATCAATCCCGAATGTTTGTCAAACCAACGAATTCCAGAACCTTTCTCATCTTAGACCTTAGCTAAGTCAGCCCTAGCTGGCTCATTTGTCCAAAGCAGTGCGCTTCCCCGCCGCGCTACGTTCGCGACGGCGCAGCCACAAATTGATCAGCTCAACGAACACTGCGAACGCCATCGCCGAATACACGTAGCCCTTCGGAATGTGCATGCCGAAGCCATCCGCGATCAGCACCAAGCCAATCATCATCAGGAATGCCAAAGCCAAAATCTTGACCGTCGGATGACGCTCAACAAAGTCACTCAGCGGCTTGGCAAAGCCCACCATGAAGGCAATCGAAATCAGAATCGCTGTAACCATCACCCAGCGTTCGTCGACCATGCCGACCGCGGTAATGATCGAATCCAACGAGAACACGATGTCGAGCACCATGATCTGGGCAATGACGCCGGCAAAGGTCGCAGATGCCGAGAACGGCTCCAGTGGCGCGCCCGCCTCTTCCACTTTGTTGTGGATCTCATGCGTAGCTTTGCCAATTAGAAACAAGCCACCCCCAATCAAGATCATGTCCCGCCAGGAGACTTCATGTCCTGCCACACTAAACACCGGATCTGTCAGTCCGATGATCCAGCTAATCGCGAACAACAAGCCAATACGCGTAATCGCGGCCAACGCGAGGCCAACTTTGCGCGCTTTATCGCGTTGAGATTCGGGCAAACGGCCCGAAAGAATGGAGATGAAAATGATGTTGTCGATACCAAGGACGAGTTCCAAGGCCGTCAAGGTCAGGAGCGCGATCCAAATTTGTGGATCAGAGAACATCTCGAGCATAGGTTTAGATCATGAGGGAATAGCGCCCATGATGCTGGAAAAGCGTGTTGACGTGCGTTAGAAATCCGTTCAAATTCCGATCGAATGTCAGGGATGCAGATCGTGGCCGCCACAATGCGAAGCCTCAATCTGCAAGGTGGCATGTTCGATATCGAACCGATCATGCAAGAGGGTCTGAAGTGCGTCGCGCAACGCATCTGGACTCCCTGCACTGGTTTCCATGACGACATGTGCAGTCAAGACAGCATCTTTCGATCCCAATGCCCACGCGTGCAGATCATGCACTTCCGTCACCGCAGGATGTTGTGTGAGCGCAAGCCGTACAGCATCCAAATCCAAGCCATCTGGGACGCCCTGCATCAATATATGACCGGACTGCCTTAGGAGCACCCAGGTTCGCGGCAGTACCCACAATCCGATCAAGAGGGCGAGGATGGGGTCGACGATCGTCCAACCCGTGAACTTGATCACCAGGGCACCGATGATGACGCCCACGGATCCAAGCATGTCACTCCACACTTCGAGGTAAGCGCCTTTCATATTGAGGCTCTCCCCTGCCCCTGCCTTTAACAAGCGCATCGAAATCAAGTTCACCACCAAGCCCGCACTAGCCACCCAAAGCATGGCGTTCGAAGCAACGGTAGGGGGCGACATGAATCGCCCAACTGCTTCCCAAAGCACATACCCTGCAACGGCAAACAGCAAGCCGCCGTTGATCAACGCACCGATGGCTTCCATGCGTGCGTAACCATAGGTGCGCTTCGCGTCTGCCGGGCGCCGACTCATGCGCACGGCAAACAACGAAATCGCCAAGGCGATCACATCCGTACCCATATGCGCAGCATCAGAAAGGAGCGCCAAACTGTTGGACCAAAAGGCGCCGACGACTTCAATAATCAAAAAGCCGGCTGTCAGCACAAATGCAAACCACAGAGGTCTTTCGAATTTGATTTCGCCGCCGCCGTGGTCGTGCCCTGCACCCATGTGAAGTCTCCTGACCTGAGATTGATAGTGGTAAACCGCATCTTAGGCAGGGCTAAAAACGGACACAATTACAGATCACGCGCACACCGGCTTAACCCTTTGTCTCGCACTATCTGATGCTCAAGGAGAGACGCCATGAACCCCAGTCAATTCCGCGTTGTCGCCCTTCCCGTCTTGATGTCGGGCCTGCTGCTTGCAGCGTGCCAAAACGGCGCAGCCAGTGACACATCGCCCGTGATATCGAAGACAAATGGCGCAGATAGCTCAACCCGGCTCACGCGCTCGGAACTCGCAACCTTTGACGAACCGTGGGCAATGGCATTTCTGCCCGACGGCCGCCTACTCGTGACGGAAAAACGAGGTCAGCTGAAATTGTTCGATCCGAAGACGGGTCATGTCGGCACAGTTTCTGGTGTGCCCAGCGTCGCCTATGGCGGCCAAGGCGGATTAGGCGACGTCGTCTTGCATCCCAGTTTTGCTTACAACCACAGCGTCTATCTGAGTTTTGTAGAGAAAGGTTCTGACGATACGCGCGGTGCGGTGGTCTACCGAGCCACCCTTGAAACCGACGCGCAAGGCGATGGCAAGCTGACAGGTGGTCAAGTGCTTTGGCGGCAGGTGCCTAAAGTTTCCGGCGAAGGTCACTACAGCCATCGCATCTTGTTCTCGCCTGACGGAAAGATGTTTATTTCGTCAGGCGAACGGCAGAAGTTCACGCCCGCGCAAGACATGAACACCAATCTCGGCAAGATCTTGCGATTGAATGACGACGGTTCAGTACCGAACGACAATCCCTTCGCCGATCAGGGTGACATTGCAAAGCAAGTTTGGACACTCGGCCATCGAAACATTCTGGGTTTGGCCTTCAATCCGAAGGACGGAAAGCTCTACGAGAATGAAATGGGTCCGCGTGGGGGTGATGAGTTCAACGTCATAGAACGCGGTAAGAACTATGGCTATCCCATTGTGTCGGACGGCGACCACTACAGCGGACGCTCGATCCCGGATCACAAGACGCGCCCGGAATTCAGAGCACCTTTGATGACTTGGACACCGGTGATCTCACCCTCAAGTCTGATGTTCTACACCGGCAAGCTGATTCCGAGTTGGACGGGCGATGCATTGATCAGCGGCTTGTCGTCTGAAGCCATCGTACGCGTGCGCGTAGAAAACGGCACAGCACGCGAGGTCGAACGCATCGATATGGGCGAACGTATTCGTGATCTCGCGCAAGCGCCGGACGGTGCCCTCTGGGTGTTGCAAGATGGCAATGATGCGAAACTACTTCGCATGGCACCCTGATGTTTCCACGCCACGTAAAGCGCACTCTAGATAACAAGGTTTCAATCGATGCATGCAGTCGAATTCAAGGACATCGTTGCCGCTTCCGAACGGATTCGATCCGCAATTCAACGAACGCCTGTTCTCACATCGTCTGCGATCAATGCGCAGTTGGGCTTTGAGGTTTACTTCAAGTGCGAGAACTTTCAGCGCGTCGGCGCCTTCAAAATGCGCGGTGCATACAATGCGCTGTCGCACTTTGACCCGGACGCCCGCAAGCGTGGCGTAGTCACCGCCTCTTCCGGCAATCATGCGCAAGCCATCGCATGCAGCGCGCGTTTGTTGGAGATGCCTGCGAAAGTTGTAATGCCATTCGACGCACCTGCCATGAAAATCTCAGCAACACGCGGCTACGGTGCGGAAGTCATTTTCTATGATCGTTACACGCAAGATCGCGATGCCATATGCAATGAAATTTCTGCATCGAATGGTATGACGGTCATACCACCCTTCGATCATCCAGATGTCATCGCAGGGCAAGGTACCGCCGCAATGGAGTTGTTAGAAGAGGTGCCAGATCTCGATGCCATTTGTGCACCGTTAGGGGGCGGCGGTTTGTTGTCCGGCACGGCCATCGCTGCAAAACAGATGCAATCAACGATTCGTGTGTATGGCTGCGAACCACTCGCAGGTAACGATGGGCAACAAAGTTTTCGCACAGGTGAAATCGTACGCATCGACACACCAAAAACCATTGCCGATGGCGCACAAACACAGGCTCTCGGTGCCCTCACCTTTCCAATCATTCGTGCCCTGGTCGACGACGTTCTAGCCGTAGATGACGTCACTTTGATCCGTGCGATGCAATGTCATGCTGAACGGATGAAGCTTTGGGTCGAACCTACGGGCTGTTTAGGGCTCGGCGCCCTGCTTTCCCATACGCTAAATCTGCCCAAAAACGCCAAAGTAGGCGTGATTATCAGCGGTGGAAACGTCGATGCCGCGCGCTTTTCCTCGTTAATTCAATCACTTAGCTGAGAACGCATGGACTATGTCTTTAGTTGGGTGTTCTCGGTGTTGACATGTTCAGTGTTGGTGTTATAGTTCAATACAACACCACTCCAACAGGATGGCTCCATGAACACCCCAGCTAGAAAGGCGCTCAAGCTTCTGACCCAACCCGCCTTCTTGTTGTTGTTCGTCGCAACGGTCTTCGCTGCGATCGTCCCGGCCATGGCCGAGGGTAATCGCTCGGCAGAAGCCCGCCCAGTGTCTAACGCTGGGGTCGTCGAGCAAAAAACAGCACGCAAGCAAACACTCGCCCGGCATCACCTCACCATGCCGTTCTTTTCATTCACCTCAGGGGGTTGAGCGAAATGTCTCCCGTTCAATGGGCCGATGGCAGCCCGATATACCGCCAACTTAAAGAAAAGGTCATCGCAATGATGCTCGAAGGTCAACTCAAACCGGGTGACGCCTTGCCTTCCGTCCGTCAAGTCGCGGCCGAATACCAACTCAATCCGATCACGGTCTCTCGCGCCTACCAAGAACTGGTGGACGACGGCATGGTCGAAAAGCGTCGCGGTATCGGCATGTATGTCACAGACGGCGCCAACACTAAACTGCGCAATAGCGAACGCGACCGCTTCCTCAAGGAAGAGTGGCCGGTTGTTCTGGAACGCATTCACTTGCTCGGGCTTGACCTGGGCGAACTACTCGATCCGAAGTCAAAATGGGGTGCAACATGAGTCAGGTCATTCAAGCCAAGGGACTCAAGAAGTCTTATAAGAAAGGGGTTAACGCGGTTGACAACGCGAACTTCAAGATTGAGAAGGGTCGCATTGTCGGCCTGATCGGTCCGAACGGTTCGGGCAAGACCACGGCGTTAAAGTCCATCCTCGGCCTCGTGCCGTATGAAGGCGAGCTCAAAGTCTTGGGTCGCGACCCGATGACCGAGCGCGACGACCTGATGAATGACGTGTGTTTCATCGCCGACGTGGCGGTGCTTCCGCGTTGGATCACGGTCGGCCAGGCTGTTGAGTTTGTAGAAGGTGTGCACCCGCGTTTTGATCGCGCACGCTTCAACAAGTTCATCGAAAACACCAAGTTGACCCCGAAAATGAAGGTCAAAGAGATGTCGAAAGGCATGATCGTGCAGCTCCACCTTGCATTGGTCATGGCCATCGATGCCAAGTTGTTGGTACTCGACGAACCCACACTCGGTTTGGATATTTTGTACCGTCGCGAGTTCTACCAACGCTTGTTGGAAGACTAC
Source organism: Lysobacter sp. HDW10 (assembly GCF_011300685.1). Lineage (NCBI taxonomy): Bacteria > Pseudomonadati > Pseudomonadota > Gammaproteobacteria > Lysobacterales > Lysobacteraceae > Lysobacter > Lysobacter sp. HDW10. The sequence continues at coordinate 1,798,534 of NZ_CP049864.1, read as the reverse complement.
TTCGATGAAGACAAGACCATCCTCATCACCACGCACCAAGTGGAAGAAATCGAGCACATCCTCACTGATTTGATCTTCATCCAAGAAGGCAAGATCGTGCTGGATGCCACGATGGAAAACCTGTCTGAGCGCTTCACTGAAGTCTTGGTCGACGCCGACAAGATGGATGCAGGTCGCGCACTCAAGCCGATCAGCGAACGCGCGATGCCGTTCGGCAAGACGGTGATGTTGTTCGACAACGTGCCCGCCGAACAATTGAATCCCTTAGGTGAATCACGGACTCCCGGTGTTGCCGACTTGTTCGTCGCAACGATGAAAGGAACCTACGCATGAACACGATGATTAAAAATCCGAGCTTGGTGCGTTCGCAATCGCACAAAACCCACACCTTGAAACTGCTCTTGAAGCGCGAGTTCTGGGAACATAAGGGCGGTTTCTTTTGGGCACCGCTCATTTCCGGCGGCATCTTCCTGTTGTTCCAATTGATTGGCGGCGGTGCATTGCATAGCGTCATGCAACGCGACAACAAGATGATTCATATCAATGGTGACACGGGTTTTTCCAAGTCTGATTGGGCGCGTGAACTTGCGCAGGCCAATGCACAAGAGCTTTCGAACCTGCGCGATGCATTGACAGGCTTCACCATGATGTCTGCCACATGGCCCATCTTTGTTTTCGGCTTTGTGGTCTTCTTCTACCTGGTTAACGCCATGTTCGAAGAACGCAAAGACAAGAGTGTCTTGTTTTGGAAATCGTTGCCGGTCTCTGATGCGGAAACGGTGATCTCCAAAGTGCTGACAGCATTGGTCGTTGCGCCTGTGATTGCCGGTCTTGCAGCGATCGTGGTGATGCTGGGCTCTATGTTGATGTTCTGCGGCTTCTTGGCACTGAACGGTGTGAACCCCTTCGTCCTGTACTTGGCCAACTTGGACTACGTGACGATTGTCGGCAGCATGCTGCTGTGGATTCCGGTTTACGCACTCTGGGCTTTGCCGACTGCAGGTTGGTTGTTGATGGTGTCAGCTTGGGCCAAGCGTGTGCCCTTCTTGTGGGCCGTCGGCATCCCGTTGTTCGTCGGTGTCCTGATCTCCTGGTTCAACCTGTTGCGCATCTTCAACGTGTCTGACAGCTGGTACTGGAAGCATATTGCAGTACGCACCTTGACCAGCGCTTTCCCCGGCAGTCACGTGTTTGAATTGGCGCGTACCGGCAACTTCACCCCCAACAAGGACTTCAACTTGCGTGAAGCTGTGCTGCAAACCTCAGGCACAGACTTGCTGATGAATCCGTCCTTGTGGATCGGCGCTGTTGCAGGTGTTGCCATGATCTACGTCGCCATCCGCCTCCGTCGCTTCCGCGACGAAGGCTGATCAAGACATCTTTGGAGACGACTATGAACAAAACTTTGCTCAGCCTCGCCACCGTTGCAGCGCTCACCGTGTTGAGCGCCTGCCAACCGCCGAGCCCGCCGCAACCACCCGCACCGCCAACCGCCCCAGGCACGGCAGGACAAGTGGACGCAAATGGCCACGCCATTCCACAAAGCGAGCTCGGTCGACAAGCTGCAAAGGCCATTGCTGAAGCCCGGGAAAAGATGGCGAAGGAAAACATCTCCATCAATGGCGGTAGCGATATCAACATCAACGGCGTCCATGTGAAGTCGGATTCGAACCTGCCAACCGCCGAAATCAGCCCGACGGGCGATTTGCTTATCGCAGGCAAGACGGTCAGCACGAATCCACAACAACGTGCGCTATTGATGCAGTACCGCAATCAGATCATCGACATTGCCAATGCCGGCATGAACATGGGCGTTCAAGGTGCGGACTTGGCCAACGAAGCAATCTCCGGCATCCCCGGCATGATTCTCGGTGGCGAAGAAGCACGCAATCGTTATGAAGCCCAGATGGAGGCCAAAGGCAAAGAAATGGAGGCGCAAGCCAAAATCCTTTGTGGCAACCTGACCCCCATGATGAAGACCCAGCAAGATTTGGCGAGCATCATGCCGGAGTTCAAGCCTTACGCGAACATCACGCAAGGCAAAATCGACGACTGCGGGAAGGATGATGTAGTCGTTAGATCTGACCCGTAAGCTTGAGCGGATCGAGCAAGCGCGTGAGTGCCGCTCGATCCAATCCGCTGTCTTCAAGGGCGACCTCTAACACGGGTCGCCCTTCTTTATAGGCGCGCTTTGCAATTGCCGCTGCGCGGTCATAACCGATGACCGGGTTCAGCGCCGTCACCAAGATCGGATTTCTTGCCAGCGCCTCATCAATCTTCTTTTTATTGACCACAAAAGAGTCAATCGCGTCATCCGCCATCGCGTAGGCCGCGTTGGTCATCAACGCAATGCCGTCCAATAGATTGTTGGCCAGCAAGGGCAACATGACATTGAGTTGGAAGTTGCCGCTCTGCCCCGCGACAGTGTTCGCGGTGTGCAGACCCATCACTTGGGCACAGCACATTGCCACGGCTTCTGGAATCACCGGATTGACCTTGCCCGGCATGATGGAGCTCCCGGGTTGCAGTGCTTCCAGTTCGATTTCCGCGAGACCGGCCAAAGGTCCGGAGTTCATCCAGCGCAAATCGTTGGCAATCTTCATGAGCGCCACGGCCAAGGTATTCAATTGCCCCGACAGTTCAACGAGATCGTCCTGCGCCGCGATGCCTTCGAACTTATTACCGGCACTCACGAACTTCACCGAACCGTGTGCATTCAAGGCGCGCACGAACTCCGTGGCAAAGCGTGGGTGTGCGTTGACACCGGTGCCTATGGCAGTCCCGCCGACAGGCAAGCGCTTGACGCGCACGAGGCTGTCTTTGATGCGATCTTCGGCGGATGCAATTTGCGCTGCCCACGCATTCAATTCTTGTGCCACGGTCAGGGGCATGGCATCCATCAAGTGGGTCCGCCCGGTCTTGGCGACACGCGTGTAGCCGCGCGCTTTGCGCAGGATTGTTTTTCTCAGATGCACGAGTGCGGGCAACAGGCCATTCGAGGCCATCAACGCACTCGACACGCGCATCGCCGTGGGAATCATGTCATTTGAACTTTGGCCCATGTTGACCTGATCGTTCGGATGCACGGGTTTACCCATGGCGCGCGAAGCCAAGCTTGCGATCACCTCATTGGCATTCATGTTGGTCGACGTGCCCGATCCGGTTTGGTAGCGGTCGATCGGGAAATGCGCGTCAAAGTAGCCGCTGGCCACTTCTAAGCCCGCGCGCTCGATCGCCTGAGCGGTCCGTATGGGCAGGGACTTCAGTTTGGCATTGGCTTGCGCGGCGACCGCTTTCAACATGCCCAAGCTGCGAATAAACTCAGGGTGCATGGGCTGACCTGATAAATCAAAATTCTCAACGGCACGCTGCGTTTGCGCACCCCAAAGCGCCTCTGCCGGCACTTCAATTTGCCCCATGCTGTCCGACAAAATGCGTGCATTTGAACGCCCTGTTTTGCTTGTCGCCATGACCCACTCCAATCCTGATGGGTTCAAGCCTACGCCTTGCACCGTTTAGAATGGGCGAATCCCGCCGTCAGTTACCACGCCCATGAGCCAACACGCCCTCACTGCCCTTTCGCCGCTGGACGGCCGTTATGCGTCGAAAGTGGATGCGCTACGCCCGATTTTTTCCGAATTCGGTTTGATCAAGGCGCGCGTCAAGGTTGAGATCGAGTGGTTGCTCGCGCTCGCAGCAGAAGGCGGGATCAGCGAATTGGCCCCCTTCTCGGATGCTGCGACCAAGCGTTTGCGCGATTTTGCAGACGGCCTTTCAACCGCCGATGCTGCGCGCGTAAAGGCCATCGAGGCGACGACCAATCACGACGTGAAGGCGGTGGAATATTTGATCAAGGAACGTCTCAAGGACGATCCGGAATTGGCGCCCGCGCTCGAGTTCGTGCATTTCGCCTGCACGAGTGAGGACATCAACAATTTGAGCTATGCCTTGATGCTACGCGATGCACGCGAACACGTGATGTTGCCGAAGCTCGACGGCCTTATTGCGTCGCTCAGGGATCTGGCGCACACGCATGCGGCACTGCCAATGCTGTCTCGTACGCATGGTCAGACGGCCTCTCCGACGACGGTGGGTAAGGAATTCGCGAACGTTGTGGCGAGACTCGACCGTCAGCGTGCCGTACTCGCGGCCACGCCGATGCCCGGAAAAATCAATGGCGCCGTCGGCAATTACAACGCCCACGTCGCGAGCTATCCCGCGATCGATTGGGTCACGTTCTCGAAGAACTTCGTCGAGTCGATGGGGCTGACGTGGCAGCCGTACACCACGCAAATCGAACCGCATGACGGCATCGCTGAAATTTCCGATGTCATGAAGCGTGTCGACACGATTCTGATCGATCTTGCGCGCGACATTTGGGGCTACATCTCGCAAGGCTATTTCAAGCAAAAGCTGAAAGAAGGTGAGGTCGGCAGCTCGACGATGCCGCATAAAGTGAACCCAATTGATTTCGAAAACGCCGAAGGCAATTTCGGGATCGCCAATGCGTTGTACGAACACTTTGCGGCCAAATTGCCGATTAGCCGCTGGCAACGTGACCTGACCGATTCAACCGTTCTGCGTGCCTTGGGCACCGCGTTTGGGCATAGCCTGATCGGATTTGACGCCTTGTCGCGCGGCCTAGGCAAGTTGGAAGTGAATCCGGAACGCTTGGCGGCCGATTTGGATGCGTCGTGGGAAGTGTTGGCCGAGGCCGTGCAAACCGTGATGCGTCGTTATGGCTTGCCTAACCCGTATGAGCAATTGAAGGCGCTGACGCGCGGCCAAGGCATCAACAAAGCCTCGATGCGCGAATTTGTGGATGCATTGGATCTGCCAGCCGACGCGAAAGCGGCACTAATAGCGATGACGCCAGGCACTTACATCGGTGTCGCTGAGGAACTCGCGCGCAAGATCTAAGCGGCGTTTGGCACTCACTTCCGTCAGTGCCCGCCACCGTCTAGCGCCTTGAGTTCGCTCACCAAGGCGCTCGCCATTTCGGCGCCGTCGCCATACAGCATGCGTGTATTGTCCGCATAGAAGAGCGCGTTCTCGATGCCGGCAAAGCCTGTGCCTTTGCCGCGCTTGATCACGATCGTGTTCTTTGAGTTCACCACGTCCAAAATTGGCATCCCGTAGATCGGTGAAGCGGGATCTGTTTTCGCGACCGGGTTCACTACGTCGTTCGCGCCGATCACCAAAGAGACATCCGTGTTGGCGAACTCGGGATTGATGTCATCCATATCGGCAATCAAGTCGTAGGGCACACCAGCTTCAGCCAGCAAGACATTCATGTGTCCCGGCATACGACCTGCCACCGGGTGGATGGCGAACTTCACTTTGACACCACGATCTTGCAAGCGTTGCGTGAGCTCCCAAATTTTGTGCTGCGCTTGGGCAACGGCCATGCCGTAGCCCGGCACAATCACGACACGTTCGGCATAAGCCATCAGCGCGGCGACGTCTGCAGCTTCAATCGGTTTCTGACTCCCGGTAATTTCCTTGGCCTCGCCGCCTGAAGGCCCGAAGTTCGAGAACAGCACGCTGACAATGGATCGATTCATGGCTTTGGCCATCAGCCGCGTCAACATCATGCCGGCCGCGCCGACCATCGTACCGGCGATGATCAAGGCATCGTTTCCAAGCACAAAGCCTTCCAACGCCACAGCCAAACCGGTGAATGCGTTGTAGAGCGAAATCACCACTGGCATGTCTGCGCCGCCAATCGGCAATGTCATGAGTACGCCCAAGGCGAGCGCCAATACGAAGAACGCAATGATCCACGGCATCTGCAGAGTCATGACCGCCAATACGCCGCAAGCAATGGCGCATATAGCCACCAAGCCGTTGACGAATTGCTGCCCAGGGAACGCAAAACGTTTGTCGAGACGTCCGTCCAACTTGGCCCACGCAATGATGGAACCGGTCAATGACACAGCCCCGATTAGGGCACCAATACCGGCGAGCGCAATCACAAAGAGCGCTTGGTAAGGCATGCTGACGACGGCAAAATCAAAACCATGCGTCGAAGCCGCCGTTAACACACGACGCATCTCGTTGTTCTTCGATACCAACTCAGCGGCGCCAATCGCAGCTGCGGAGCCACCGCCCATGCCATTGAAGAGCGCCACCATTTGCGGCATGTCGGTAATGGCGACTTTCTTTCCCCAAAACCAATTCAAGGCAACGCCCGATACGATCGCGATCAGAATCAAGGCGATGTTGTGCAAGCCGGGTAAAAAGAAGGTTGCGACTGTTGCGATCAACATGCCGACACCGGCCCACTGAATACCGCTCTGCGCAGTTTTCGGTGAACTCATGCGTTGAAGACCCAGCAAGAACAAGGTCGCCGCGACGAAGTAGCTCAACTTGATGAGTGTCATCACTTCCATCAGCGACCTGCCTTTTTGTCAGTCGCTTTGGACGACGGCTTGAACATCTCCAGCATGCGCTCGGTGACGACGTAGCCGCCTGCAGCATTGCCGGCGCCTAAAAACACCGCAACAAACCCAATCACTTTCTCGAGCGTCGTATCTGCTTGGCCCAGCATCACCATCGCGCCAATCAGAACGATGCCGTGGATAAAGTTGCTACCCGACATCAACGGCGTATGCAGGATGCTCGGCACACGAGAGATGATCACGTGTCCTGCAATTGCTGCCAACATGAAGATATAAAGTGCGGACATTGCATCGATCATGCGTGCGCTCCGGATTCGCGTTGCGGCCACACTGTTTTTTGGATGAGCTCATCGTCCCAATCCAATTGAAGCGTGCCATCTTTCAACATCAAGGCCAAGAAGTTGTAGACGTTTCTGGCAAACATTTCGCTTGCATGGATCGCGCCCATCGAAGCGAGGTCACGCGGACCCGCGATGGTCACCCCTTGGTGCGAATAGGTGTCGCCCGGACGCGTCAGACTGCAGTTGCCACCGGTTTCCGCAGCCAAATCGACGATGACACTGCCGGGCTTCATACCATCGACCATCGTCTCGGTGATGATCTTCGGCGCCGGACGACCCGGCACCGCGGCGGTACACACAATGACATCGACACCGCGAAGGTGGTCGCCCAGCCGCTGTTGTTGCAGTGCACGCTCTTCTTCTGTCAGCTGGCGCGCATAGCCACCCTCGCCTGCGGCACTGACGCCCAAGTCCAAAAACTTGCCGCCCAATGATTCGATCTGCTCACGTGTTTCAGGACGCACGTCGAAGCCTTCCACCTGTGCACCCAATCGCTTCGCCGTTGCTACCGCCTGCAGACCCGCAACACCCGCACCCACGATCAGCACTTTCGACGGTCGAATGGTGCCGGCGGCTGTCGTGAGCATCGGAAAGAACTTCGGCGCAAGTTGCGCTGCGATCAACACCGCTTTGTAGCCGGCCATCCCCGCCTGCGAACTCAGCACATCCATCGACTGTGCACGCGTTGTGCGTGGTAGTCGCTCGAGTGGAAAGCTCATCAACCCCCGAGCGCGAATCGCATCCGCGCGCGCAGACTCTGCTTCCGGATAGAGCATCCCGACCAACACGGCGCCGTGCTTCGCCTTTTGCAGAATCTCTGCGCTGGGCGATTGCACGCACACCAACGCATCTGCGCGCTGCAAGATCGTTTCTGCAGCGGCCGCAGTCGCGCCTGCTTCGCTATAGGCCGAATCAATGAAAGCAGCTGAGTCACCAAGGCCCGGTTCAAAAAGGACTTCTGCACCCAAGGCAACAAGTTTTTTGCAGGTTTCGGGCGTCAATGCAACCCGTCGTTCGTGACTCGCACCCTCGCGCAACGCCCCAACCACCACAGCCATACGCACACCTGCTGACGTGAATTGACTCCATCCTAGCAGTGGAATGCTGCACGCTGCAGCAGTCGCCTAGAATGAAGCCTTCAAACGCAACGAGCTCGTGCTATGGCCCGCAAGACAACGCCCCCTATCGAAGTGGATGCGCGTGATTTCCCTATTCTCGGCATGCCCGCGCAAAAGTTTCTCGATGTCTATTGGCAGCGCCATCCACTGCTGATTCGCAACGCGTTTCCGGACTTCGAATCACCGATCACCGCTGAAGATCTTGCGGGTCTCGCCTGCGAAGACGCAGCGCTGTCGAGAATTGTTTCACGCGATTCGAAGCGCGATACGTGGCAGGTGCGCAATGGGCCCTTCTTAGAAGATGAATTCCCGGGCATGCCACGTAAAGATTGGACCTTGCTGGTGCAAGACGTCGACAAATGGGATGCGGACGTTCGCGCGCTGCTTTATGCGTTTGAGTTTTTGCCCCGTTGGCGCATGGACGACATCATGGTCTCCTTTGCTGCACCGGGTGGATCGGTTGGAGCCCATATCGACAATTACGATGTCTTCTTGCTGCAAGGCGTCGGTCATCGTCGTTGGTTGATCGACACGCGACCAGACCCCGATCACACCTATCGAGAAGACGTGCCACTGCGCTTGCTGAAGCACTTCGCTCCGAATCAAGATTGGGTCTTAAATCCGGGCGACATGCTGTACGTACCGCCAGGCGTTCCACATCACGGCATCGGTGTAGACGCCTGCGTCACGATTTCCGTCGGCTTACGTGCCCCGTCAAGCGCGGAACTCATTGACGAACTCTCGGGCGCACTGATCTATGACGCGCCAGAATCCATCCGTTATGAAGATGCGGGCTTGAAAGTCCCGTCGGATCCCTACGAGATCGACGATGCGGCTTTGGATCGCGCCGTCGAAGCCATCCATAAACTTCGACTCGAGAATCGTGCGCAGTTCGCCGAGTGGTTTGGTCGCGTGATGTCTGCGTATCGCGTCGCGGCAAACATGGCACCGGATGCGGACAGCGCGAGCGGTTTGGATATTGTCCGCTCCATTGCCGAGGGGCATGTCTGGATTCGCCACGCGTACTCTCGCGCCGCCTGGACGCGACAAGGTAAAAACGCACAACTTTTCGTGAACGGCATGGCGTTTTCGTGCAGTGTGCGCGACGCGTCAGCGATTGCGGCCGCTGACTATCTCGATGCGGTGCTTGTGGACGCACTCAGCGACACCGGTCGCGCCATCCTGCAATCATTGGCGGACGCAGGTCACTATCTCTTGGAGGAAGACCATGAGTGATTCGACACAGTTTGATCGTTTCGACGAGTCGGAAGCTGCAGCCGAAGCCATTGCCAGGTTGATCGCCACGGCCGGCCGCGATGTGGCCGTGCATACACGTAATCTCGAACCCTCGATTTGGGAAAATCCAATCGTCATTTCAGCATTGCGTGCGTATTTGACGGACGGCGCCCAATGCAATATTCGCATTTTGATTGATGAGCCGAGTGCCTTGAACACCGGCAATACGCGCTTCATGGCCATTGCTCAGCGGCTTTCGTCGCACGTGACCCTTCGAACACCGGACCCCGAAGAAGAGCAGCTCGACCACGAAGTCGTGGTCACTGACCGCGGCGGTGTTATGAAATGGGATTTGACGACGCGAAATCGCGGTGAATTTGCCTTCGAATCACGGGCGCGCGCGCAGCAAATCTTGATGCAGTTCAATCGTGTGTGGGACCGCGCCCGTGCGTGTACTGAACTCCGCGCATTGGGTATTTGATGCACCCGTCCGTCACATGCGCCTATAATTGACAGTCCCTTCCGAGCCCCATTCAACTTTGGCGCTTATGCCTAATGAATCAAGGGCTTGACACACGTAATTGACATACGAGTACAACATTCCATGGCGGACAGCCTGATCAAGCGGTTTGGACAATCCTCGCAGCTGGGCAGCAATGCGAGCTTCATCGAGGACATGTACGAGCAATATCTCGTCAATCCGGATAGCGTAGACGCAGATTGGAAGGCCTATTTTGATGCAAGTAAGGGCCGTGAAGCGGGCGATGTGCCGCATTCCGTTATTGCTGAAACCGTAAGCAAAGCGTCGAAGCAGGCCTCAAATGCGCCGATTTCCGGCAATTTTGGCTCGGGAGATGAACGCGAGCGCAACGTTGGTCGATTGATTACGGCATTCCGTTCGCGTGGTCATATGGGCGCGGATATCGATCCGTTGGGTCTCCTTGTCAAGCCGGACGCACCCGATCTCACCTTGGGCTTCCACCGTTTGAGTGAAGCCGACGCCAATGTTGAATTCAGCACCGGCGGCGTGGGCGGCAAAACCCGCATGAAGTTGGGCGACCTGTTCGCATTGCTCAAGGCCACCTATACCGGCTCCATCGGTGCGGAGTTGATGCACATCACCGATATCGAACAACGCCGTTGGATTTACGATCGCCTTGAGGCTGCCGGCGGAAATTACGCCCTGTCGACCGACGACAAAAAACGCATCCTCGAGCGACTCACGGCCGCAGAAGGCTTGGAGCGTTACCTTGGTACGAAGTACGTCGGTCAAAAGCGCTTTTCACTTGAAGGCGGTGACACCCTGATTCCGATGCTGGACAGCACCATTCGTGGCGCTGGCGCTGATGGCATGAAGGACATCGTGATCGGCATGGCCCACCGTGGCCGCTTGAACGTACTCGTCAACACGCTCGGCAAACCGCCGCGCGTCTTGTTCAACGAATTTGAAGGCAAGTTTGAGCACCCGGATCACGACGGCGCACACACCGGTGACGTCAAGTACCACATGGGTTTCTCCGCCAACTTGGCGAGCCCCGGCGGTCCTGTCCACGTGGCTCTCGCGTTCAACCCCTCGCACCTTGAGATCGTCAATCCGGTGGTCGCGGGTAGCGTCCGCTCACGTCAGTTGCGTCGTGATGACACTGAACGCAAATGGGTCATGCCCATCCTGTTGCACGGCGATGCCGCGTTTGCAGGCCAGGGTGTCGGCATGGAATTGCTGCAGATGTCGCAAGCACGCGGCTTCAATGTCGGTGGCACCTTACATATCGTCATCAACAACCAAGTCGGCTTTACGACTTCGGCGACAGAAGACGCACGTTCGACGCTGTACTCAACCGACGTCGCAAAAATGGTTGAAGCACCGGTCTTCCATGTGAATGGCGATGACCCGGAAGCCTGTTTGTTCATCACGCACTTGGCGTTCGAATTCCGTCAGCGATTCAAGAAAGACGTCGTCGTCGATTTGGTCTGCTATCGCCGCAACGGTCACAACGAAGCCGACGAGCCGGCAGCGACGCAACCGTTGATGTACCAAAAAATCCGTTCAATGCCGACTGTGCGCGAGAAGTACGGCAAGGTCTTGGTTGCGGAAGGCGTTCTATCAGACGCTGACGTCAAAGCCATGTCGGACGCTTACCGCGACAAACTCGATGCGGGCGAAGTCACCGCAGAAGTGGTGTCCAACACCACGGATACGATGTCGCCGAATTGGGCGGCGCTGTTGAAGGGCAAGCTCACCGATAAAGTCGACACAAGCTTCCCGCGCAAAGACTTGGATGCATTGGCAGAAAAGATCAACGCGATTCCGGCTGAAGTAACTCTGCATCCGCGCGTGCAAAAGATTTACGAAGACCGTCGCAAGATGGCTGCGGGCGAACTGCCGGGTGACTGGGGTTTTGCTGAGAACCTTGCCTATGCGACCTTGCTCTCGAAGGGCAAGCGATTGCGTCTTGTGGGCCAGGACTCTGGTCGCGGCACCTTCTTCCATCGTCATGCTGTTTTGCATGACCAAAAGACTGACAACTACTACCTGCCCTTGCGCCAATTGGTCGAGAAGCCCGAAGACGCCACCATCATCGATTCTTTGCTGTCTGAAGAAGCGGTCATGGCGTTTGAATATGGCTATTCGACAACCGATCCTGACACCCTGGATATTTGGGAAGCGCAGTTCGGTGATTTCGCGAACGGTGCGCAAGTCGTGATCGATCAGTTCATCGCCTCGGGTGAAGCGAAGTGGGGTCGACTGAGTGGTCTCTCGCTCTTCTTGCCGCATGGTTATGAAGGTCAAGGTCCGGAGCATAGTTCCGCCAGACTCGAACGCTTCCTGCAACTGTGTGCACTGAATAACATGATGGTCTGTGTGCCGACGACGCCCGCACAAGCCTTCCACATGATTCGCCGTCAGTTGTGCATGGACACGCGTAAACCGTTGGTGGTGATGACGCCGAAGTCATTGCTCCGCCACAAGTTGGCTGTGTCCACGCTGGATGAATTGGCCGAAGGCACATTCCAGTTGTTGATTCCGGATGCAAACGCAGTAGCTGCGCAAGTGAAGCGCGTCGTTCTGTGTTCCGGCAAGGTCTATTACGACCTGCTGGAAGACGTGAACAAGCGTGGCCAGAAGGACGTTGCATTGATCCGTGTCGAACAGTTGTATCCGTTCCCGCGCGACATGCTGAAAGCCGAACTTGAAAAGTACAAAAACGCGCAAGATGTGATTTGGTGTCAAGAAGAACCGCAAAACCAAGGTGCTTGGTTCCAGATCCAACATCATCTGCGTGCGTGCTTGGCCAATGGCCAATCGATTACGTATGCAGGCCGCGGTCGTTCGCCTTCTCCCGCAACAGGTCATACCAATGACCACGTGATCGAACAGCAACAGTTGATTGCGGATGCACTCGTTAATGCGCCGAACCCCGGGTTCGGCGTCGAATAATTCACCTCATTTCAGACTCAGGACGCCACACATGGCCATTGAAATCAAAGTTCCGGTTCTCCCCGAATCCGTTTCGGACGCCACCATCGCCTCTTGGCACAAGAAGCCGGGTGATGCTGTCAGCCGCGACGAAAATCTTGTGGATCTGGAAACCGACAAGGTCGTGCTTGAAGTGCCCTCGCCGGCCGATGGCGTGTTGAAAGAAATCAAATTCGAAAGCGGCGCAACCGTCACCAGTCAACAAGTGATTGCCGTGATTGAAGAAGGCGCAGTTGCCGCTGCACCGTCACCGGCGCCTGCTCAGGCTGCGCAACCCGCAGCACCTGCAGCAGCAGCTCCCGCACCGGCCCCCGTCAGTGCCGCACCAGCCGCACCGGCTTCGAACGCCAATGCACAGTTGCCGCCGGGCGCACGCTTCACCGCGGAAAGCAAAGGGATTGATGCTGCAGGCGTGCAAGGCACGGGTCGTCGCGGTGCAGTCACCAAGGAAGATTTGGTGAACTACGCCAGTGGCAAGACCGCAGGCATCAGCAACAACCAATTGGCCGGCACGCAAGGCGCACGTCCGGAAGAACGCGTGCCGATGACGCGCATTCGCAAGCGCATCGCAGAACGCTTGATGGAATCGAAGAATTCCATCGCCATGTTGACCTCGTTCAACGAAGTGAACTTGAGCAAAGTCATGGCGATGCGCAAAGAGCTCGGCGAACAGTTTGAGAAAGACAATGGTATCAAGCTCGGTTTCATGAGCTTCTTCGCGAAGGCCGCCGCCAACGCGTTGGAAAAATATCCAGTCGTGAATGCCTCGGTTGATGGCGACGACGTGATCTATCACGGCTACGCCGATATTTCGGTCGCTGTGTCGACAGACAAAGGCTTGGTCACGCCGGTCCTCCGCAACGTCGAACGCATGGGTTTTGCCGACATTGAGAAAGGCATCTCCGGTTACGCCAAGGCCGCACGCGAAGGTGGCCTGAAGCTTGAAGACCTGCAAGGCGGCACCTTCACGATCACCAACGGCGGCACCTTCGGCTCGTTGTTCTCGACACCGATCGTCAACCCGCCGCAATCGGCCATTCTCGGCATGCATGCGATCAAAGAACGCGCCATTGTCGAAAACGGTCAAGTCATTGCGGCACCGATGATGTACATCGCGTTGTCGTACGATCACCGCATCATTGACGGTAAGGAAGCCGTGTTGTTCTTGGTCGACATTAAGAACCAACTCGAAAACCCGAGCCGCATGCTGCTCAGCTTGTAAGTCGCGTCAACCGTTAAAGCACTGAATAACAGGACACTGCACATGGCAGAGCAACAAGAATTCGATGTGGTAGTCATTGGTGGCGGCCCTGCGGGCTATCATGCTGCCATTCGCGCTGCACAATTGGGCTTGAAAACAGCGTGTATTGACGCTGCACTCGGCAAAGACGGACAACCCGCTCTGGGTGGTACCTGTCTCCGCGTGGGGTGTATTCCTTCGAAGGCCTTGCTCGATTCAAGTCGCCAGTATTGGAATATGGGTCATATCTTCAGTGAGCATGGCATCAGCTTTGCAGATCAGAAGATGGATGTTGGCCAAATGGTCGGCCGCAAAGACAAGATCGTGAAGCAATTCACCGGCGGCATTGCAGCACTGTTCAAGGCGAATAAAGTCGCGGCCTTCTATGGCTTCGGCACTTTGAATGCTGGCAACGTGGTGAGCGTCAAGCAACACGACGGTAGCGTCGTTGAATTGAAAGGCACGAACGTTATTCTCGCCGCAGGTTCCGATTCGATTGAGCTGCCGTTTGCAAAATTCGACGGCAAGAATATCGTCGACAACGAAGGCGCACTGGACTTTACGGAAGTCCCGAAGCGTCTCGGTGTGATTGGCGCCGGTGTCATCGGCCTGGAATTGGGCAGTGTTTGGAATCGCCTCGGTTCTGAGGTGACCGTGTTTGAAGCGATGCCGGACTTCTTGGCTGCAGCAGACAAAGAAGTCGCAAAGGTCGCTGCACGCGAGTTCAAGAAGCAAGGCCTCGATATTCGCTTAGGTACGAAGTGCACCAAGATTGAAGTGCAAAAGGACGGCGTGCATGTCTCCTTCTCCGATGCCAAAGGTGACCAAGAGATGGTCGTCGATAAGTTGTTGGTTGCCGTCGGTCGCCGCGCTGCCACAAAGAACTTGCTGGCAGAAGGTACGGGCGTGAAGCTCAACGATCGCGGTCAGATCGAAGTCGACGCACATTGCCACACCGGCGTCGATGGCGTTTGGGCCGTTGGTGATTGTGTTCGCGGCCCGATGCTTGCGCACAAAGGTTTTGAAGAAGGCATTGCAGTTGCAGAACTGATTGCAGGCCTGCCAGGTCATGTCAACTTCGATACGATTCCTTGGGTGATCTACACCGAACCGGAATTGGCTTGGGTTGGCAAAACCGAAGAACAGCTCAAGGCGGAGGGCGTCGCCTATAAGGCCGGCAGCTTCCCGTTTGCCGCTGTAGGCCGCGCGGTTGCGATGGCTGAGCCGATCGGTTTCGTCAAAGTCTTGGCGGATGCCGAAACGGATCGAGTGCTCGGCATGCACTTGATTGGACCCAATGTCTCCGAATTGGTACACGAAGGTGTCCTGACCATGGAATTTAAGGGTTCTGCTGATGATTTGGCACGCATCTGCCATGCGCATCCGAGCTTGTCAGAAGCGGTACACGATGCCGCTATGGCGGTGGCCAAGCGCGCGATTCACAAAGCCAATTAATTGACTTTCGCGTGCGGGCTTTCGAAAACGGTGCGCGCTAGCGCGCCGTTTTTGTTTCGGCCCAATCCGACACCAGACTTATACAGAGGCAAACCCTATCGATGAAGTTCACGAGTACGCACAATCCACTTTGGGCCACGAGCTCACCCATCATTGGCTTGCTGATTCTGCTTGTCGGAATCGTCGCGTCTCCTTCGATCTTCATCAACGTACTGCTGGTCGTGTGCCTGACCATTTGCGTCATTGCCGCGGTTCATCATGCGGAAGTGATTGCGCATCGCGTGGGCGAACCCTATGGCACATTGGTGCTCGCCTTGGCTGTGACAGCGATTGAAGTCGCACTCATCGTTTCAATGATGATCGCCGGTGGCGAAAATTCCGGCACATTTGCGCTGGCGAGAGACACCGTATTCGCGGCCGTGATGCTGATATTGAACGGCATTATCGGCTTCAGTTTGCTCGCCGGTAGTCGCAAGCATCACACGCAAACGTATCAAATTGACAGCATCACAGCGGCCCTGATTACTTTGACCGCCATCGTCACTTTGACCTTGGTCCTTCCGAACTACACCAGCAGTTCTCAAGGTCCCACGTACACAAGCTCGCAACTGTTATTCGTCGCCATTGTGACCTTGGTGCTCTTTGTCGCGTTTACGGTCTTTCAAACGATCGATCACCGCGACTACTTCTTGCCACTCGTTGAAGGGAAACCCGCAGATGAGTCCGTTGGCGATATCGACAAGCCGAGCAAAGGCGAAACGATCACAAGCCTCGTGCTTTTGCTGATTGGCCTGGCAGTCGTCGTGATCTCGGCAAAGAAACTCGCGCCCACGTTAGAACTGGGTCTTGAAGCCGTCGCAGCCCCACGCTCTGTAGTCGGCATTCTCATTGCCATGATCGTCTTGTTGCCCGAAGGTGTGGCTGCCGTGCGCGCCGCCCTCAATGACCGAGTTCAAACGAGTCTGAATCTTGCTGCAGGTTCTGCGATTGCAAGTATCGGTCTGACGATCCCAACGGTTGCAGCACTTGCTTTGATCATGGGTTGGCCACTTGAGCTAGGCCTTGATCAAAAATCCTCCATGCTCCTGCTCATCAGTCTGTTCATTACTTCGATTTCTCTACGAACGGGTAAGACCAACAAGCTTATCGGCATGGTGCATATCACCTTGCTTGCGGTCTATTTGTTTATGAGCGTTGTGCCTTAACGCTGTTATTTGGAGTGTGAAATGAAGAAGATCTGTGTCTACTGCGGTGCCAATACGGGCGCCCGCCCCGCCTACACTACCGCAGCGCGCTTGTTGGGCGAGCGCATCGCAAAACAAGGCTATGCCTTGGTGTATGGCGGCGGCAATGTGGGTTTGATGGGGCAAGTCGCGGATGCGACGCTTGCAGCAGGTGGCGAGGTCTATGGTGTGATTCCACAGCAACTTGTGGATTGGGAAGTCGCGCACAAAGGCCTGACTGAACTGATCGTCGTCGATAGCATGCACACGCGAAAGATGCGCATGTTTGAGATGGCGGATGCATTCATCGCACTTCCAGGTGGCTTCGGCACCTTAGATGAAATGTTTGAAATGCTCACGTGGCGGCAGTTGGGTCTTGGCGAAAAGCCCTGTGCGTTTTTGAGTGTAGAGGGGTTTTGGCAACCGCTCATGACAATGATCGACGCACTTGTTCAAGAGCGCTTCTTGCACGAAGACCAGCGCAACGATCTATGGCATGGTGAAGACATGGATGACTTGTTTACTTGGATCGCCAACTACACACCGGCGCATGCTGACAAATGGTTGGATGAAAAGCGTCGAAGTCAATTGAAGCACCTGGAGGATACCTAAACCATGCGCACTTTCAGGGCGTTTAGAATTCGCGATGACGAACAGGGCTATCGCGCGGGCATTGAGTCCGTCACCTTGGACGATCTGACCGATGGCGAAGTCGACATCAAAGTGGCGTGGTCGTCGATCAATTTCAAAGATGCACTGGCGGGTACTGGCCAAGGCAAGATCTTGCGCCAATTTCCATTGAACGGCGGCATTGATGTCGCAGGCACTGTCGTCGCTTCGCGCGATCCCAAGTTCAAGGAAGGAGACGAAGTGCTGGTCACCGGATGTGGCCTGAGCGAAACCCGCGATGGGGGTTATGCCGAATACGCACGATTGGAATCCAAATGGGTCATCCCCTGCCCTAAAGGCTTGACGCTCAAACAAAGCATGATTCTGGGCACAGCAGGCTTTACGGCTGCGCTCGCGCTCTACCGGATGCAAGACAACCGACAAACACCCGAGCTCGGACCCATTGCCGTGACGGGCGCCACAGGGGGTGTCGGATCGCTGGCATTGGCAATTTTTTCGCGCGCGGGCTTTACCGTGCACGCCATCAGCGGCAAAGCGGACCAAGCCGATTATTTGAAGCGCCTGGGTGCGACCGAAGTCTTGGGTCGAGATGCCTTGGCGACTAAACGCCCGATGGAGTCCGCACGCTTCGGTGGCGCTTTGGATAATGTCGGCGGCCCGATGCTCAACAGCCTGTTGGCGCAGACCGTGCCTTACGGAAACGTGGCGACGGCGGGACTGGCCGCCACTGCGGAGCTGCCCACCACGGTGATGCCTTTCATCATTCGCGGTGTTTCTCTGCTAGGTGTCGCTTCAGCAGGCACTGAGCGCGCCATTCGAGAGGCCATTTGGGAAAACTTGGCCTCCAAGTGGAAGCCTGAGCACCTGGATAGCATCGCGACCGAGACCGTTGATCTGGATGGCCTCCACCCCATCTTCGAGCGTATGCTGGCGGGTCGTTCAATTGGACGCACGCTTGTGCGAATTGACGCATCCACGTTGTAAACTGAGCCAAGTTTCTGGGAAAACCGCATGTCACACATCCTGATCGTCGACGACTCACCTTCGCAAGTTTTAGGCTTGCAACGCATTCTTGAGAAGATGGGCCATCAAGTCAGCTCTGCTGAAGATGGCGCTGCTGGTGTTCAAGCAGCGAAAGACCTCTTGCCTGACTTGATTTTGATGGACGTGGTCATGCCGAATTTGAACGGCTTTCAAGCCACGCGTGCGATTTCACGCGAACCCACTACGGCGCATATTCCCGTGATCTTGGTGACCACTAAAGATCAGGAAACCGACAAAGTGTGGGGCATGCGCCAGGGCGCCAAGGCTTATGTCACAAAGCCTTTTAGCGAATCAGAGCTGCAAGCTTCAATTAACGCATTCTTGTCGCCGGCAGGCTGATAGTTCAACGCACCTTTTAGCTTGAAAATGCACTTTGAAGAGACGCGTATGCGTCTCTTTGTGCATCGGTCACCGGCACAGGTGCGACGATTTCCAGTTCCACAATCTGATCACCGGGTGTGGCACCGGGCAAACCTCGCCCGCGAAGGCGCAACTTTTTGCCGGCTTCCGAGCCCGGCGGAATTTTGAGGTCCACGTGACCGCCTAAGGTAGCCACACTGATATTGCCGCCTAGGGCTGCTTGCCAAGGCATGATCGGCACGATGTAGAGAATATTGCGCCCATCGACTTCAAAGTCGGGATGCGCCGCGTACTCCACTTCAAGCAGCAAGTTGCCACCGTTCCTGCCTTGGCCCGGCAGTCGAATCACTTGGCCTTGTCGAATGCCTTTCGGAATCTTGATGTCGAGTGCTTTCTCGCCCACGCTGATTCGAATGGAATCACCTTTATAAACCGCCTCCAATGGCACGCTCAATTTCGCACGCGTGTCACCACTGGGTCTGGCACCTTGCGAAGGACCCCCGCGTCCGCGACCTCGCCCGAACATCTGTTCAAAGAAATCACTGAATCCGCCACCCGCACCACCCCCGGCGAAAATCTCTTCGAAGTCGAACCCTTCCTGACCGCCGCCACGATAGCCCGCCCCAGGCGGAGGAACGTCTTGTCCCGGTCGATATCCAGCCGATTTCAACTGGTCATAATGCGCACGCTTCTCGGGATCACGAAGCGCCTCATAGGCTTCATTGACCTCTTTGAAACGTTCTTCTGCACCCGCTTCTTTACTCACGTCCGGGTGAAACTTGCGCGCCAAACGACGATAAGCCGTCTTGATTTCGGCCTCACCTGCGCTGGGTTCAACACCCAAGATGGCGTAATAGTCCTTGAATTGCATATCCAGTCCAGATCCGGCGTTTCTGCACCATTATCCAATGTCCCGCGGCAGTTGCAGGTGAATCCTTGCTGATGCGATGACATCCGCTCGGCCGATTGCTTGCCGTTGTACACGCGGCCTTTCCAGCCTCGTGCATAGACTTGTGATTCGATCAATAGGACATTGCTATGACCATCTCTGTGGGTGACACCTTGCCGGCTACGCGTGTGGAATTTGTTGGAAACGCGCCGGGCGCCGCAACCGAAGTGACTGAGCTCGGCGAATTCGCCGCCGGTCGAAAGCTGGTGCTGTTTACCGTCCCGGGTGCATTCACCCCCACCTGCTCTGAGCAACATTTGCCGGGCTATGTGGAACACTTTCAAGCCTTCAAGGACAAGGGCGTTGATGTCGCCTGCGTCTCTGTGAATGACAAGTTCGTGATGCAAGCTTGGGCGCAATCAAGAAACGTGCCTGACGGCATGCGGATGATCGCCGATGGCAATGGCGACTTGGTCAAAGCCTTGGGCTTGGACTCCGACTTCAGTGCCTACGGCATGGGCACGCGCGGCAAGCGATTCGCACTGTACGCGGAAAACGGCGTCGTCCGGGCACTGGAAGTTGAGGCACCCGGAGAAATGCGCGTATCGAGCGCCGAGAACATGTTGACCCATATTTCCTAATCGGATTGAGGAGCGAACTTTATGGCTACAAAGAAAGTGACTAAGAAGGCAGTTGCAAAAAAAGCAGTTGCAAAAAAAGCAGTCGCCAAAAAATCCGCCGCAAAGAAAGCGACAGCCAAACGCGCTAGCGCGACGGACCCGAAGCCCACCGCAGCCCGCTCAGTGAACGTGTCTTACGCCAGTGAAGCATTTACCGATGTCGCGACTTTACGTGCGAACGCGCGGAAAAATATTGATCAAGGTGCAGTGACCGATAGCTATGGTGCCGACCGCAAGTTGGTGATTGAGCTACTGAATGAAGCACTCGCAACCGAATGGGTTTGCGTGCTCCGCTATCTGCGTCACTACTTCACGGCTTCCGGCATGTTGGCGGATTCCGTCAAGGCCGAATTCCTCGAGCATGCGCAGCAAGAACAAGCGCACGCCGACATGATTGCCGAGCGCATCGTTCAATTGGGCGGCTCACCGGATTTCAATCCGGACACCCTCACCCAGCGTTCGCACGCCGAGTACAAAGAAGGCTCGAACCTGAAAGATATGGTCAAGGAAAACTTGATCGCTGAGCGTATCGCTATCGACAGCTATCGCGAGATGATCAACTACATCGGTGATCGTGACACGACCACCAAGCGCATGCTGATGGAAATTCTCGCGCAAGAAGAAGAGCATGCAGACGACTTCGCCGATCTACTGAACGGCTGGGTCGGAAGCTGAAGCATCCGCACCCCTTTTCGCGCTGGCGAAAAGGGGTGCGTGGGTGTGTGCTAATTAGGCTTCGGGTTCCGAATCTGCTTCTTCCAGCGAGACATCGAGGCGTTCAATCGCCTGCAACTTCTCGCCTTCTTGCATCCGCATCAAGGTGACACCTTGGGTGTTGCGGCCCACTTGTGCAATGTCAGACGCAGGCGTCCGCACCAAGGTGCCGCCATCGGAAATCAACAACACATCGTGATGATCGCTGAGCTGAATCGCGCCGACCAATGAACCATTGCGGTCGGTTGTCTTAAGCGCGATGACACCTTGCGTACCCCGGCCTTTGCGTGGGAACGCACTTTCTTCTGTGCGTTTGCCAAATCCGTTTTCACTGGCCGTCAGGATGTCACCATCGCCATCTATGACGATCAAGCTGCACACGTGCTCACCGGCTGCCAACTTCATGCCGCGCACACCCGTTGCGGTACGGCCCATGGGGCGCACGGAATCGCCCGCAAATCGAATCGCCTTACCGTTCGATGCAAACAACATGATGTCGCGTGTGCCATCTGACAGCTCTGCATTCACCAATGCATCGCCTTCTGCCAGATTGATCGCAATCTTGCCGCGTGCCAATTTGTACGCGAACTCCGTCAGCGCGGTCTTTTTCACCGTGCCATTGCGCGTGGCGAAGAAGACGTACTTGCCCTCTTCGTACGCACGCACAGGCAGGACCGCTTGAACGCGTTCGTTCTCTTCAAGCGAAATCCAATTGATGATTGGACGACCACGTGCCTGGGGACCTGCGTCCGGCAATTGATACACCGGCAACCAGAACACACGTCCATTGCTGGTAAAGGTCAGCAAGGTGTCATGCGTATTCACAAGCCACAGTTGATCGATGAAATCTTCGTCTTTGGTCGCTGCCGCATTACGTCCCTTACCGCCGCGGCGTTGCGCACGATAGGTCGTTGCCGGTTGGCGCTTTGCGTAACCCGCATGCGACAAGGTCACCACCACGTCTTCCGGGGCAATGAGATCGAGAATGTCGAGATCTTCTTCGCTTGCACGGATTTCACTGCGGCGTTCATCACCGTATTCCGCGCGCACTTTCTCGAGTTCCTCCCGAATGACTTTCATCAGAATGTCGGGGTTCTCGAGGATTTCGATCAAGCCACGAATGACTTCAAGCAACTCACGGTATTCATCGGTCAGCTTTTCCTGCTCGAGCCCGGTGAGGCGATGCAGACGCATATCGAGAATTTGCTGCGCTTGAATTTCGGTCAATTGGTAACCGGTATCCAACAAGCCGACGCCTGACGGTAAATCTTCGGGACGCGATGCATCCGCGCCCGCTGACTGCAACAAGGCACCCACCATGCCTGCCTGCCACAACTTTGCAAGCATGCGTTGCTTTGCTTCGTCCGGATTGGCCGAGGTCTTGATCAGCTCGATCATTTCGTCGATGTTTGCGAGCGCAACCGTCAAACCTTCGAGGATGTGGGCGCGCGCGCGTGCTTTGCGCAGTTCAAAAATGGTGCGGCGCGTGACCACTTCACGACGATGGCGCAAGAAGGCTTCAAGAATCTCTTTCAGCGCCAAGGTCTTGGGTCGACCATCGACCAACGCAACCATGTTGATGCTGAACACCGATTCCATTTGCGTTTGCGCATACAAATTGTTGAGCACGACGTCCGCAGACTCACCGCGCTTCACTTCAATGTAGATGCGCATGCCGTCTTTATCGGATTCGTCGCGCAGCTCACTGATGCCTTCGAGCTTCTTCTCTTTGACGAGCTCAGCGATCTTCTCGATCAGGCGCGCCTTATTGACCTGATACGGAATCTCCGTCACTGCAATGGCTTCGCGGCCGTTCTCGGCCACTTCAATCGTTGCGCGTGAACGCATGCGCACACGACCGCGGCCGGTCTTGTATGCCAAGTGGATGCCACCCACGCCATTGATGATGCCGGCGGTCGGGAAATCCGGGCCTGGAATGTATTCCATCAAACCTTCGACATCCAATTCCGGATTGTCGATGAGGGCCAACAAGCCGTTGATCACTTCGGTCAGGTTATGCGGCGGGATATTGGTCGCCATACCCACCGCGATGCCTGCGGAACCGTTGACGAGCAGGTTCGGGAAGCGCGTCGGCATCACCGTCGGCTCTTGTTCCTTCTCGTCGTAGTTGGGTTGGAAATCGACGGTTTCTTTGTCGATGTCAGCCATCAGCTCATGGGTGAGCTTGGCCATTCGTGCTTCGGTGTAACGCATGGCCGCGGCGGAGTCACCATCGACAGAACCGAAGTTACCTTGGCCATCCACCAACATGTAGCGCAACGAGAACGGTTGCGCCATTCGCACCAAGGTGTCGTAAACCGATACATCGCCGTGCGGGTGGTATTTACCGATGACGTCACCGACGATACGTGCCGATTTGTAGTACGGGCGATTGCTATGCGCGCCGAGCTCGTCCATCGCGAACAAGACGCGTCTGTGTACAGGTTTCAAGCCATCGCGTACGTCTGGTAATGCACGTCCCACGATCACGCTCATGGCGTAATCGAGGTAGCTGCGGCGCATTTCGTCTTCTAGATTGACCGGGATAATCTCCCGTGCCGGGTCCATCGGTTGTTGTGACATCAAGTCTTCCGAATTCAGGCGGGATCGGGGTTAGATTTCTCCCCGTAACAGCCTGAAATTTTAACATGAACCGAGCCTTCACGCCAACCGATTTCACCTCAAAAATCAATTACTTAAACGTTGCGCGCATCTTTTTTTCGTCGGGTTCAAGGATCACGCCGCGCTCGGTGACGATGGCATCAATGAGGGCATGTGGCGTGACATCGAAAACCGGATTCCAGGCGACGACCCCTTCAGCCACCGTGCGCTGCCCCACAGCGTGCAACAACTCCCTTGGGTCACGTTCTTCAATCTCAATGAGATCACCGCTCGCGGTCTGCATATCGACCGTGGAAGACGGTGCGACCACCATCACCTTGACCCCATGATGGCGCGCCGAGATCGCCAGCTGATAGGTCCCAATCTTGTTCGCGGTATCGCCATTCGCGCAGATTCGGTCCGCGCCGACCACGACCCACTGCACTTGACCCGTCTTCATGAGATGCGCAGCGGCGGCGTCTGCAATCAAGGTGGCGTGAATGCCATCTTCTTGCAGCTCCCAGACCGTCAAGCGGGCACCCTGGTTCCAGGGTCGCGTTTCGCCGGCAAAGACCTGTTGAATGCGTCCTTCTGCGACACCTGCACGAATGACGCCCAACGCCGTTCCGAATCCCGCGGTCGCCAATGAACCGGTATTGCAATGCGTCAGCACCCCACTCCCCACATCCATCAATGCTGCGCCTGCGACACCCATGGCGCGATTTGCCGCGAGGTCTTCGGTCGCAATCGCATGTGCTTCTGCTTCTAGCGCTGTACGCCAGTTGGCACCTGCTTGCGGCAACACGGCACGCATGCGATTGAGTGCCCATGCCAAATTCACGGCTGTCGGCCGTGAACGGTTGAGCCTGTCAAAGGCGGGTTGCAGATGTTCAAGTGCTTCCGCACCCGTTGCGGCGTCGATGGCGCGTGCGGCCAACACCACACCCCAGGCTGCAGAAATCCCGATGGCGGGTGCACCCCGTACAACTAAATCTCGAATCGCATCGGCGACCGCTTCGTAGCTTCGCAAGTCACGATAAAACGTTTCAAACGGCAGGACGCGCTGGTCCAACAACTCAAGCGATTCGCCCGTCCAACGAATTGGACGGACGCGATCATAGCGGTCAAAGTCAACGGTATTCATGCCGTCATCTTAAATGACCGATCGAAACATCGACGCGATTATCGACCGCGGACCTCGAACTCTGCGCGGCAGCCGCCCGCGACCCAGACGCCACGACGATCGATGCCCCAAGTGCGACCTTCGATACAAGCGGCTTTGGAAATTTGACGGCGGAAGGTCGCGCGACTGCGTGAATTGGAATCGCAGTAATTGCGTCGGCCATCGATCGATTCACACAGGAACGAACGCGTGGCATTGTTGCCCCAACCGTTCCCATTGCCCCAGCCATTGCCATTGCCACCCCAATGGCCATTGCCTGCACGCACTCTGAAACGTGCACGGCAGCCCTTCTGAACCCAGACGGTGCCGTTTCGCTGACCCCAAGTGCGGCCTTCGTCGCACGTGTTCTTGGATATTTGTCGAACGATCACGGCATAGCCACGGCCAGGCACCGCGCATTCCCGATAGTCATTGCGCACAGATGCGCATTCGAACTCTTGTCCGTAGTAGTTGCCGCGGTCATAGTTCCCGCGACCGTTGTCACCGTAGCGTTGCGCATATGCCGAAGACGCGAGTGCGCACAGGCCCAGTGCAAGCAGACATTGATGTTGAATTCGCATTGTTCAAGCCTCCTGAAAAGTTCAATCCTACCAAACCGCGAAAACGGCGCGGCAACCCGATTTCACAACGATGGCGTCTTTTTCAACGCGCCAAGATTTTCCTTCTTCACACACTTTCTTTGACACTTGTTCTTTGATTTGCACTTGGGTCTGTGGCGCGATGTCGCAGCGATGCGTGCGGTTGTCTTCTGATTCGCATTTCACTAAACGTGCATCCGCAGGAATCTGCGGCTTGGCTTCAATGTCGCGCGGTTCAACGTCGATCTGGAACTCGGCGCGACAGCCGCGTCGCACCCAAATCTCACTTTCATCAAATCCCCAAGTACTTCCAAACGTGCAGGGCGAAGACGAGATGCGTTGCACCAGCCGCACGCCTTTGCCTGTCTTGAGTCGACACCGCGTGCGCATCCCGTTCTCGGAATCGCAGCGCGTGATGCGTGCAGGCTCACCCGTCTCTGGCGGCACAATCGGGTCGCCGACACTGAACTCAGCACGACAACCGGACGCGACCCACACGCCCTCGGAACGAACGCCCCACGACTGATTTCGAATGCAGGGCGACTCATCTGACACTTGTCGTACCAGGTTCACACCGTTCGACGTATCGGCGGCGCACAGCTTCCAGCGGCGCCCAACCGATTCACACAAGATCACTTGATTGCCATAGACGTGCTTCGCGGATCCGGTATTGAAATCCGCACGGCACCCGCCGCTCACTTCAATCCCCTCGCCCGTGGTTCGCCAATTCTTATTCTCGATGCAAGACGTCTTGGAGAGCTGCCGCAAGACTTGGACGCCACCGGAAGTCTCTGCTTTGCAAAACTGTGCGGCCATGTCGCGCGATTCGCAGCGAACCACTTTGCCGGCTTCGGGTTTGCGGAACAGATTGCGGATGTCGCCCGAATAGGCAGGCGACGGCCAAGCCGCTGCAACCAGCAAGCAGCCGAGCGAAGACAAAGCGGTGGCAAGTCCACAATTCATGGCTTCAATCTATCGCACAATCATGAATGCGATGACAACCCACGCGATTCAAGCACGCTGGAAGTTAAACGCGATCACGGATTCGATCGCTTGAACCTTGGACATTGCCATCATCCAACGGTCGACGCCCAAGGCCACCCCACTCGATGCAGGCATACCGGATGCGAGCGCAGCCACGAGATTTTGATCCGAAGGCGGCCCGACGCTACCCCGCGCGCCACGCACCGCTTGATCCGCTTGCTGACGACGCGCTTGTTCGTCAGCGTCGATTAACTCGTCATAGCCGTTGGCGAGCTCGAGCGCGCCGACATACAGCTCAAATCGCTGCGCCACAGCATCTCCATCCGCATCTTCAGACACCTTCGCCAAAGCGCATTGCGAGGGCGGATAGTCGCGCACCACAGTGAGCTGCGTTGATGGAAACGCGCTTTGTATGCGATGGGTAAAAAGCAGGTCCAACCAATCGTCGCGTGTCAGGCCTGCCGGATCAATTCGGATGGTCGATGCCGCTTGGATGATGTCTTCGTCTGTTGCGCGCATGGGATCTATACCGATGACGGATTCAAACAGATCGCGATAGCGTACATCCACGCGCGATAGCGGTTGATGCGTCATCGCCATGCCGGCCATGACCAACTGCGCAGTTTCATCGATCAGAGCTTGCAATGACCAACCGACGCGATACCACTCGAGCATCGTAAATTCAGGGTTATGTCGACCGCCGGCTTCGCCATTGCGAAAGACACGGCCCAGTTCATAGCAATCGCCGATCCCTGCAGCGAGGAGTCGCTTCATCGCGAACTCCGGAGAGGTGCGCATCCAACGTTGCGATGGACCCGCGCTTACATGCCCTGTGAAGTGCGTCGAAAAGGATTCGATGTGCACATCGGTGGTGCCCGCCGACGACAAGATCGGCGTTTCAACTTCCAAAGCACCTGTTTCTTGGAAGTGCGCCCGAATAAGGCGGTAGAGCGCAGCGCGCAAACGCAACGCCTCCACGTCTGCACCAGGTCGCCACTCACCCGTCGCGTTCATGCGCCGCCAAGAAAGTCATGAGCTGTGTCTCGTCCCAGATCTCGACGCCCAATTCTTGGGCTTTCGTCAGTTTGCTGCCCGCACTTTCGCCCGCGATGACGATCGATGTCTTCTTGGACACACTGCCACTGACCTTCGCACCCAATTGCTCCAACTTTGCGCCAGCTTCATCTCGCGACATCGCCGACAACCCCCCGGTCAGAACAACGGTTTTACCCAGCAAAGGGCCTTCAACCGCGCGCTGTGGTGCCCCTTCCGGGAATGAAACGCCATGTGCCAAGAGCGCACCGAGCACTTCCTGATTGTGGGGTTCATCAAAGAAATGGCGAATGTGCTGCGCCATGATCGCGCCGATGTCATTCACGGCCATCAGTGATTCAAGCGATGCGTTCTGCAAGGCTTCAAGGCTGCCAAAGTGACGTGCGAGTGTTTTCGCGGTGCTTTCGCCGATGTCTGGAATGCCAAGACCGAAAAGCAGGCGTTCCAATTGCGTATTTTTGCTGGCATCGATGGATGCAATCAGATTTTCTGCCCATCGCGTGGCTTGGCTTTCTTTCGCATCTTCACGCGTGTCCAGTCGACGCTTCATGTCTAGCAAATCCTCTACCGTCAAACGATAGAGATCTGCAGGCGAGCGCACGAGATCTGTTTCCACCAAGGCTTCTGCGATCTTTTCTCCAAGCCCCTCGATATCCATTGCACGTCGACCTGCAAAGTGAAACAAGGCCTGGACGCGCTGCGCCGGACAAAACAATCCGCCGGTGCATCGCGCAACTACTTCGCCTTCCTCACGCTCAACGGCTGAGCCGCACACAGGGCATTTCGTCGGCATCTCAAATGGCGGGTGGATGGGCATGCCCGCAGCGTCCACGGGGCGTGCTTCTTCTACAACGCGAACGACTTCCGGAATCACGTCGCCCGCTCTTCGAATAATGACGGCATCGCCCGCGCGCACATCCAGGCGCGCAATTTGGTCTGCGTTGTGCAGCGTGGCGCGCGTCACCGTGACGCCGCCGACGTGCACCGGTTGCATCAATGCCCAAGGCGTCACAGCGCCGGTGCGCCCAACATTGACCTCGATGGACTCGACGCGCGTGGTCACTTCTTGCGCCGGGAATTTATGCGCAATTGCCCATCGCGGTGCACGCGACACAAAGCCCATCTCGCGTTGTTGATCGAAGCGATCCAACTTGTAGACCACGCCATCGATATCGAAAGGCAAGGCATCGCGTCGTTCGCCCATCGACTTGAACGCATCCAGCACGCCTTGCAGACCCTCACCCGTGGTGGCCTCTGCACTGATCGGAAAGCCCAGCGAACGCAACCATTGCAGGACTTCAGAATGCCTCGTCGGCAACGCTTCAGCGCCTTCAACTTCACCCAATGCATATGCGAAGAACGCGAGGGGCCGGCTTGCAGTCACTGCAGGATCCAATTGACGCAAAGAGCCAGCCGCACCATTGCGCGGGTTGGCCAGCACTTTTTGCCCCGATGCCAATGCACGTGCGTTGTAGGCGTCGAACTCTGCTTTGGGCATGACCACCTCGCCACGAACTTCAAGCACCGCGGGCACCGCCTCACCGCGCAGCCTGAGCGGCAGCGATTTGATCGTACGCAGGTTTGCGGTGACATCCTCTCCAGTGAGACCGTCGCCGCGGGTCGCGCCGCGTACAAATCGACCGTGCTCGTAACGCAAGCTGATCGCCAAACCATCGAACTTCGGTTCGATTGAGAACACGGGCGCTTCGACACCGAGTTCTTTACGAATGCGATTGACGAAATCTTCGACTTCTTCGTCGCTGAAGGCATTCCCCAAAGACAACATCGGAATGCTGTGGGTCACACTTTCGAACTTTCCAGAAGGCTTTGCGCCAACGCGTTGCGTCGGCGACTCCGGACTCACGAGCTCAGGGTGTGCTGCTTCCAAGCTTTGCAGTTCGCGAAACAGCGCATCCCATTCGGCGTCAGTGATCGATGGATCATCCAACACGTAGTAGCGGTGATTTGCCTCTTCCAACTGCGCACGGAGCGCCTCGACGCGGCCGGCGATGTCTTTCATAAAACGACCTGACTCACCACTTGTTCGGACGCAACAGCGGTGCTTCACGCTGGCGATCGTAGGTGCGCAACTCTTCGCGGATGTGTTGAATACGCTGGCGACCCAATGCATTGCGGTCTTCATCCAACACAACACCATCCAGAAGCTCTGCAATTCGGGTGGCGGTCGGCAACATCATTTCCCAACCCTCCAACGCAGTGACAGGCGCTGGCAAAGTTAAGAAGAACGCCAGTGCCGGCGTCTCAAGTGCATGAATATCGGCCATGTCGAAGTTGCCGGGTTTAACGATATTCGCAACGCTAAACACGGGACCGCGTTCCGGTTGGCGCTCAACCAAACGGTGGAAAACGCTCATATGACCGAACGTCAAACCGGTTTTCTCGGCAGCCACAACAATGTCCGGGCCATGAAACGTTTGGCCCGCCTTGGCCGCGACATAGATCGCCACGATCTTGTCGAAGCTTTCATCCGCGCGTTTACCCAACTCGCTCTCAGCCCCCGACAAAGAGAGCTCGGACTGACGTTCCGCGTCGAAGGTGACATCTTGCTTTTCCTCGAATGCTTCCTCGCCCATGCCAGGTTCGTTGCGGTCTGCGGCGCGGTCGAACAATCGCTTGCCTTGCCTGGCGCGCTTCGGACGTCCCTGCCAGACAATGGCGACGGCGAGCACGATGCCCGCGATGATGATGCAAATTCTGATCAACCAATCTACCGACATGCTGTGTCCCCTTAGGCGCCCACAAGACGCGTTGCTTCGGCAAGATCCACCGACACAAGCCTACTGACACCCGGCTCGCGCATGGTGACACCCGCCAACTGACGCGCTGCTTCCATGGTGGCCTTATTGTGCGTCACAAACAGGAACTGTACCTGCTCACTCATCTCATTGACCATGGCCGTGAATCGACCCACGTTGGCCTCGTCCAACGGTGCATCGACTTCGTCGAGCAGACAGAACGGTGCTGGATTGAGCCTGAAGATTGCAAAGACCAATGCCACCGCAGTCATGGCTTTCTCACCGCCAGACAGCAATGAAATGTTCGAGACGCGCTTGCCGGGTGGACGCGCCATGATGGCGACGCCGGTATCCAACAAGTCCTCACCGGTGAGTTCGAGATAGGCATGGCCACCGCCAAACAACCGTGGATAGAGCTCCTGTACACCGGCATTGACACGATCAAACGTGTCTTTGAATCGGCCGCGCGTTTCGCGATCGATCTTACGGATCGCTTCTTCCAAGGTATCGAGCGCGGTGGTCAAGTCAGTATCTTGCGCGTCCAAATATTCTTTTCTTTGCGCCGCTTCTGCATGTTCGGAAATCGCCGCAAGGTTGACGGGTTCCAAACGACGCATACGGCCTTCGAGTTCCGCGACCTGCTTGCCCCAAACATCGGCATCTGCCGCGTCATCCAGTTGATTGACAACGTCTTCCAGATTGAAGCCCGCTTCGACAACAAATGTTTTCAGTTGTTCACTGGCCAACAAGAGTGCTTGTTGTTCAAGTTTGCGTTCACTGATGCTTTCGCGCTGCTGCGTCGATTGAACTTCACGTTGTTGACGCGTTTGTTCGAACTCACGTAATTCATGCTCAATTCCATTCATGGCTGAGCGCGCTTCGGCCAAGGCCTGCTCCACTTGCACACGTGCTTGCAATACCGCTTGGCGATCGGCTTCAAGCGTGACACTGGGATCGACATCAACATTGAGTTGTTGCGAGAGTTCATCCAAGCGTTGGTCCAATTGCCCACGCTGTTGGCCCATGCGTTCCAAGGCTTGGCTCAACGCACTCAGTCGCGTCCGCTGTGTTTCCACTGACAGGGCCAAGGCATGTGCGGTTTCACGCGCTGCGCGCGCGCCATCGCGTGCGGCGTCTCGCTTCGCACTCAAGGCGCGACGCGCTTCTTCCAATTGCTTACGCGTGGCCTCAAGTTCGGCCATTCGCTCAACAGCGGTCTCCAGCGCCGCGCGCGAAGCTTTGCTTTGCTGCTCGCTTTCGCCTCGACTTTGTACGAGTTGGGCGAGCTCCTGATCAATCGCCGCGATGCGATTGCCGGTGTTTTCTACGCGGCTCTTCTGGCCCTGCATGGCGCCGGCCAGTTCGGACACGCTCCGATGTGCGATATAGAGCGCACGCTGGCTTTCTTCACGTGCCTGATCTGCTTCAAATGCGCGCTGCTTGGCTTCTGCAATCTGTTGCTCCAACGCTTCTTCGCGCGCAACGTCTTCTTCCAAGCTCGTGCGCAGTGCCTGAATTTCGCTCTCACGCAGTAGCGCACCTTGTTCCGCACCTGAGCGGCGCTCGATGCGAACCCAACCCTTGCCCGCACGTTCACCGGCACGCGTTATGCAAACAGCACCCTTGGGCAGCGTGGGCAACAGATTTTTTGCGTCCTGCAACGATTCGACCGCATGAATGCTCGCCAAGAGTTCCAAGACCGCACCCGGCCCGCGTACTTTGTTTGCCAAAGACGTCGAGGCAAATTCGGCGCGCCCTTCGGCGGCGTCAACCAATGCGACATGGCCTTCGGTCAGCGCGCTCAGTGCATCGATCAGATGTTCCGGGCGATCAATCAATACGGCTTCAAGCATGCGGCCAAGCGCAATTTCAACTGCGTTCTCCCAGCCCGCGTCGACGTTCAGTCGTTCGCCCACACGTGCAGCGGAAGCCAGCTGATTCGCTTGCAACCACGCCAGCGCCGCACCTTGTTCTTGTCCAAGCGCAGATTGCTGCAGCGCTTCTAGCGACGCAAGACGGCCACGTGATTGCTGAATGCGCTTGCGTAGCTCAGACAAGGTGTTCTGATGTTCGCGTTGTTGCTCTTGCAGCTTCGCCACCGTCTCTTTGCGAGCTTCCATCTCAGACTGCAGGTCTTCGAGCGACGCTTTCTCAGCGTCGTGTCGCGCTTGGTGCTCTGCGAGCACAGCTGCGAGTGCGTCGAGATCCAAACTGCCACGCTCTTCATTCAAGCGTTCACGACGACGCTCGCTTTCCAGCACCTGCCGGTCGAGATAATCCACGCGCGTGCGTTCAACATCACCGGCGCGCGCCGCTTCGGCCTGCGCGGCTTGGTGCACATCCCATTGTTGTTGAAGATCGCTCAGTTGCGATTCGACTTCACGCAATTCGGCTTGCTTCAGCTCGTCAGTCGCACGCAGGGCTTCCAAAGCCGGTTCATTCGCCGCCAATTCTTCGCGAAGGCTTTCGAGCGCTGACGCGTCATTGGTGATATGCGCGATGAGCTCGCCCAAAGCCCCCTGTGCTTCCGTATGCGCGGAATGCAAGCGCTGCTGCATTTCAGCCTGGTGCTGAATTTGTTGTTCCAACCGGGCGAGCTGTCCGCCGACGCGATAGACCTCAGCTTGCGCCGCGGCGTGCAAGTCAACAGCTTCCTGGTGTCGAATGCGCCCGGTTTCAATCTGACGCTCTGCCTCGCGTTGTTCGGCGATGAGTTGCTCCAGTCGAGTTTCGTCCGCGAGCAGCGCGCTGCGTTGCGTTGAGAGCTGCAAATCCAATGTCTTGAACTGCAGAGCTTTCCATTCCGCTTCTTTGTTCTTCTTTTCTGTTTGGATCGCGGTGTATTGCTCTGCTTGCTTAGCTTGGCGCGCAAGATGATTGAGTTGCTTACCCACTTCCTCACGCAAGTCCCCGAGTCGATCCAGATTCTCGCGGGTATGACGGATGCGGTTTTCAGTTTCGCGGCGGCGTTCTTTATATTTGGAAATGCCTGCAGCTTCTTCTAGGTAAACCCGCAGTTCCTCCGGTTTGGCTTCGATGATTTGGGAGATCATCCCTTGTTCAATAATCGAATAGCTGCGCGGGCCCAAGCCGGTGCCCAAGAACAAGTCCGTAATGTCGCGACGACGACAGCGTGTGCCGTTCAAGAAGTAACTGCTTTGGCCGTCTCTGCCTACCGTGCGTTTGACCGAGATTTCGTTGAAGCTCGCGTACTCACCCGTGATGGCGTGATCGGAATTGTCGAAGATCAATTCGACCGTGGCTTGAGAGACAGGCTTTCGTGCCGTCGAACCGGAGAAGATCACATCGGTTGCATTATCGCCACGCAGACGGCTGGCGGATGATTCGCCCATCACCCAGCGCACGGCGTCGATGATGTTGGATTTACCGCACCCGTTGGGTCCGACCACGCCGGTCATGTTTCCCGGCAGATGCAGGGTCGTCGGATCGACGAAGGATTTGAAACCAGCCAACTTAATAGTAGAAAGACGCATTCAACACTCAGTCAACGCTCCGCATGCGAAACGTTAGAAGTTAGATGAGCCAAGTTACGCAAGCCATTGAAACAACAAGCGATTTGACACATTGAAGATAGATGATCTTGAAGTATAGCGATGGAAACCCTTGTCCTGCATAGCTTTCCTTCCCAAACTGACTGGATTGGCACGTTTAAGGGCAAAAAATGAAGGCGACGATTTACCACAACCCCCAATGCAGCAATTCCCGCGGCGCATTGGCGCGGCTCCAGGCGC
The DNA here is from genome assembly GCF_011300685.1 of Lysobacter sp. HDW10. Taxonomy (NCBI): domain Bacteria; kingdom Pseudomonadati; phylum Pseudomonadota; class Gammaproteobacteria; order Lysobacterales; family Lysobacteraceae; genus Lysobacter; species Lysobacter sp. HDW10. The sequence goes on along the minus strand of NZ_CP049864.1, from coordinate 1,764,818 downwards.
ATGGGGCGGACATTGAGGTCATCGACTATTTGGCGACGCCGCCCGATGCCAATACCCTGCGCGCACTCATTGCCGAGGCAGGCCTGACCCCCATCGATGCCATCCGCAGCAAAGAGGCAGAGTTCGACGCGCTCGGCCTTGCGGACGCGGATCCGGAAACTCTGATCGCGGCAATGGCGAGCCACCCTCGCCTTTTGAATCGTCCGTTTGTGCGTACCGAACTAGGCACACGACTGTGTCGCCCACCGGAACGCGTGGAAGAGATTCTGCCGCAGGCGACTTAAACGCGGATTCGACCCAATGGCCACCAACCCCGGCCAGTCAAGGCATATCGGTCTGCGGCGCGTTCAAATGGATTGCGCACACTGACCCCCCCACACAATCCATACACCGGCAAGAACAGCACACCCAACACCATGTACTGAAAGACGTGGGCGCGCTCGTGATCACCCAAGCGGATGTGCGCCTCTTGTGCACGACCCGCGCGCGTCGCGTAGGTAAGGCAAGGCGAATCCAGTGAATTGCCGGTGTGCACGATGACATTGCCAAAGGTGATCGCACCACCCGGCCCCCATGGCCAGCCATGAAATACCAAGGCACACTCGCGTGTGCTTAGGTGCATGTGCGCACCAAATGGGAGACCTGCACTTCCCAATATCAAGCCAATGGCCGTGTTAGGTAACGTCCAAATGCCACCCAAACATTTGAGTGCCCAAACGAGGCGTGTATCCATGGCAACTAGACGGCGCGCTTCGCCAACCAATGATGGATCGTCTCTGGCACTTCCTTTTGCGCGCGGCTCGAGACGTAAATCCCGATATGCCCGCCTTTGAAGCTGAGTTCGGTGTAGTCACGCGTGCCGAGCAGTGATTTCATTTTGCGTGACGCGTCCGGCGGCACCAAATGATCTTGCTCGGCATAGATGTTCAGAACTGGCATGGTCACATCATCGAGATCCACCGGGCGATTGCCGATATCCACGTCTTTGTTAACAAAGCCATTGCCTTGATAGAACAACTTCACGAATTGACGGAACGCTTCGCCCGCTTGGTCTGGTGAATCGAAAATCCACTTTTCCATGCGCAGGAAGTCAGTCACCGCTTTGGGATTGTCGAGAATATCGACCAAGCCAACGTACTTCTGCATATTGAGTCGGAAGGGCTTCAACATCAGGTACGAATAGTTCATGACGTCAGCAGGAATGTTACCCATGGTGTCGACAAACAAATCGACATCCAATTCTTGCGTCCAATTTGACAGCATGTTGTCCGGGGTTTGGAAGTCGACCGGCGTCACCATCGTAATCAGGTTCTTGACCTTGGCAGGGTTGAGCGCGGCATAGCACAAAGAAAAAACGCCACCCTGACAAATACCTAAAAGATTGATCGCATTGACCTTGTGACGTTCGCGCAGGAAATCGACAGCGCCATTCAAAAAGCGCTGGATATAGTCCTCCAAGGTCAGAAACTTGTCTGATCGATCTGTATAGCCCCAATCGATCACGTAGACGTCTTCGCCGCGCTCAAGTAAGCCCTTTACCAAAGATCGATCGTCTTGCAAGTCGATCATGTAGGGGCGATTGACCAAGGCATAACTGACAAGAATCGGGATACGTGCGAGTGTCTTTCGCACCGGCGTGTAGCGGTACAAAACAACTTTGCCGTCGCGCCAAACTTCTTCTTTGTCTGATGCGCCGTAGTCGAAGTTATCGACGTTTCGCAAAGTGCCAAAACTTGCACCGAGCTTGGCCTGCACATTCGCGACTTCGTCGGCGATGCCTTCCGCCGTGATATCAATCGGTGACGTGTTTTTCATGTGCGCTTCCTGGCTGAGTTACGGCTTGCCGGGGCTTTACGCGCAGCTGTCCTTTTGGCCGCCTTCTTCGCCGCAGGGGCTTTCTTGGCCGCTGACTTCTTGGGCGCGACTTTACGTTCGGCATCTTCCGTTCTCGCAGACGTTGACGCGCGCCTCAGTGCACGTTCGAGCTCTGCGATTTTGCGATGGGCAGCATCCATTTCCGTTCGCGTCGGAATACCTAAGGCGTCACAGGCCTGTTCGATTTCGCGCTGCACGCCCGCGCGCAAACGCATCTGAGCGTTGACCATATTGGCGTAGGCAGTGCGATATTCACGCGAGAGTGCCACCTTCGCATAGGCCTGTTCTGCCGCGTCGACCCAAGTATCAAATAGGCCGCGTGCAGAGGTGATCGGCTTGCCGGTCACGCCCTGCTTTTCGAGCAAGGCCTCGAAATACTTCATCGCTGTTTCACCGGAATTGCCGAGTAACGCATTGTGTGTGGACAGTGCTTCTTGATAGTCCATTTGCGCCTGCATCAACTTTTGCAGACGTTCTTGGTGCTCTCGCGCAAGGCCGAAGGTCGGCACATTCAACCATGCCGAAAATTCGCGCTTCCAGCCATTCAACATCGGCTCCACCGACGAATACCACGCATCGAAACCCTGACTACCGCCGGATTGCATGTTCTTCAATGCATCCGCCATGACATTCCCCGAACTGTTTTCCAGCATTCGGCGCCACTCTTCTGCCACCGCTTTGGCCGTTGCGCCTTGATCGGCAAATTTCGCAGCCAACTCGTGCATCTGTGCATACCAGCCGTTGGACTGTGCATTAAAGCGATGCATCGCCGCCATGCTCTCCGGGTTTGCAAATTGAGAAGCCGCACGCGTCCATGCTTGAGACGGATCCTGCCAACCGCCCATGCCTGCAAAGCCGGTTGGCGGTACATTTTGGCCGGACATCGCGCCGCGCATCATGTTTTGCCACGCTTCCATATAGTGGCGGCCGAGGCTTTCGAAATCGTTGGGCCATTGCGGATTCATTGCTAATTACTCCTTGGAATTACTTGAATAATGACACTGGATGGACGACCCAAACCAGCTCAAGGTTTCGGAATGCGCAGGGTCTTGCTCACCATCAATGAGCCCGACACAGCGAACGCGATCACCAACGGATGGAATTGCCACGGACCAAGAACGATCTTGCCAAACCACACGTTGTCGCCAATCGCCCCTTGCCATGCAGCAACGGCTAGCATCACAACCAACACCAAGCTCGAAGGGATGGGCGTGCCTTCAAAATATTTGACCTTGCCTTCGGCGCCAGAGAGCGCCTCTGCAGTGACGTTGTAACGCGCCAATCGACTCACACCGCAGCACACGAAGTAACTCAACACCACCCAATCCCAGCCCCCTTGTAAGCCACAGGCATAAGCCAGCGCGGCTGGCGCAACACCAAAAGAGATCACGTCCGCTAACGAATCAAGTTCGCGTCCCAAAGATGAAGAGACGTTGCGCCAACGCGCGATTCGACCATCGAGTGCATCCAAGATGAAGGCCAAGGGAATCAGTGCCATGCCAATCAAGAGATCGCGCACATTGCCCTCTTGCAGATAGCGCATCGCGGCGAAGACAGCACCTGTGCCGCAGAACGCGTTCCCGAGCGTGAACCAGTCCGCCAGATGAAAATCACGGAACATGGAGAAGTGACGGGGCTTACTTGGGGTGTCCTGCATAGTGGGCTCCATTCGCCAGTCTGCACAGGATAGCCAAGTTCGCGTCGCGGCCCGGTCGTCGGGGCTGTGATATTTCGCGATCTCGAGCGAATCACTCTTTAAACCTACTGGACACAACGCATGACAGGCGCTTCGCTCACCCATGATCCACCGGACACTTCAGAGGCCGCCTTCCTAGGCTTACTGAACACGCACATCGGCATTCTGCACAAAGTGACCGCGACCTATGCCTGGACGCCGGAAGATCGCGCGGATCTCGCGCAGGACATCCGGGCCTCACTTTGGGCGGCATGGCCAATGTACGACGCGACGCGCTCCTTTTCGACTTGGATGTATCGCGTCGCACTCAACGTTGCGATCTCCGAAGTTCGTCGCAAGACCCGCATACAAAAGCACCACGTCGCATTCGATCCGACCGCGCACGACGTCGCTGCGCCCGAAGACAGCGAACGCGTGAATGAAAGCATGCAGCGCCTGAATCGCGCGTTGGATGCACTCGACGTCTTTAATCGCGCCCTGCTCATCATGCACCTCGATGACTTGAGTCACCGCGACATTGGCGAAGTGCTGGGCATGTCCGAATCGAATGTCGCCACCAAACTCAATCGCATCAAACAGAGATTGAAAACCCTTTTCTCTGCAGCATCGGAGACCTGAATCATGATTGCCAACCAAGATCTACAACTGGACGAATTGAAGAACGCGTTGAACGCACTGACCGCGCGCTTGGCAAAGGACGAGAAGGAAGAGAAATCAGCACTGCGTAGGCGCAAAGCCAACCACTTCAAGCGCGCCTTATGGCCGTTGTATGTGGGGCAGGTGTTCCAAATGGCCTTTGGTGTGCTGATGATCGCGCTCGGCGTGGCTGGATGGACGCAGCACCGCGACGGCAGCATGCTCATGTGGTCGGGCATCATCGTGCATACATATGGTGTTGCCTGCATCGTTGCCGCCGGCATTTTGTTTGGGCAGCTCGCAGGTTTGAATGCAAGCCAGCCCGTACTCGAACTCCAAGAGAAGCTTGCTCGCAGCCGAAAAGCCTATGTGATCGGTGGCATGGTGGTCGGTCTGGCCTGGTGGTTGTTCTGGCTTCCCTTTATGGCGACCTTGGCCGATGTGCTGACGCGAGGCCAAGTGGACTTCTATGCACGTATGGGTGGATCACTGTGGATCACCGTTGCAGTCGGCGTCGCAGGCTTGATGGCTACTGCGTGGTTCCATCGCTGGTCACGTGACCCTGCGCGACCGCGCCTCCGCCGCGCCATGGAAGATGCTGTCACCGGGGGCACCTTGGTCAAAGCACAAAAGAACTTGGATGAATTGAAGGCATTCGACGAAATTTGAATGGATCCCTCGCGCAATGTGCATGTGCCTGCGAAAATTGCATCCATGCACGTTGCCGAACCCCCGTTGCAAAGGAAAATCATCCATGTCGACATGGACGCCTTCTATGCATCGGTCGAGCAACGGGACGCACCGGAACTCAAAGGGCGCCCCGTTGTTGTGGCTTGGCGCGGTAGTCGTTCCGTGGTCTGCGCGGCGAGTTATGAGGCGCGGGTGTTTGGGGTTCGCTCTGCCATGCCAGCCGTGCGCGCTGAGCGGTTGTGCCCGGACGCGGTGTTTGTGCCACCGGACTTCAGTCGATACAAAGTTGTTTCGCAACAGATTCGTGAGATCTTTTCGCGCTACACGGATCTGATTGAACCGTTGTCGTTGGACGAGGCTTACCTCGATGTCACGCGTCCCAAATGCGATCTTGGCAGTGCCACACATATCGCGGCGCAAATCCGGGAAGAGATCAAACAAGAAACGCGACTCACCGCATCTGCGGGTGTCGCACCGAATAAGTTCATTGCGAAGATCGCGAGTGACATCAACAAGCCGGATGGTTTGTTCGTCGTCAAACCACACCAAGTCGAGGCATTCCTTGCAGATCTTCCGTTGGCGCGTTTGCCCGGCGTGGGAAAAGTGACGGATGCTCACTTGCAGAAATTGGGTTTCAAAAAGTGTGGCGATATTCGTGCTGCAAATGCGCAACTACTCGAAGCGCAGTTTGGAAAGTGGGGCAAGAGGTTGCACGAATTGGCGCATGGCATCGATGATCGCGCAGTCGTGCCAGAACGACCGACACTGCAAATCTCCAGTGAAGACACATTCGCGGTCGATGTGCCTTTGGGTGCATGCAATGACGCGATCCGCGCGCTCTCAATCAAAACGTGGCAAGCCTACCAACGTGAACTTCAGCGTCATCCGGGTCGACATGCGCGCACAGTAGTTTTGAAATTAAAAACGGCGCAGTTTCGTACCTTGACGAGATCGCTGACAGAACATCCCTTCCCTGTTGATGCAGACGCACTGTACGCGCGCGCTGTATCACTCTGCGAGCGCGTCGCCCTACCCGAGTCGACACTGTTTCGATTGGTTGGCGTGGGTGTCTCCGGATTTCAAGAGGACGCCTCTTCCGACCCCGGCTACATCGCGCAATTATTCGACGGCTAAATTGCCGCTCTGCAGCACAAAAGCAGACTTTTTCTGAGACGACCTGGATGCAAAAACTCCGTATTTATATGGGTTTTTCATGCGCAAAACAGGGTACGCTTACCTAACTGTTCACCGAGCTTGTACCTGACCATGCGCATTGGATACGTTGTCGACGCGGGCTGCGATTTACCGCAATCAATCATTGATCAAGAAAACGTCGTCGTGCTGCCAATTGCGGTTCGAATTGGCGAACAAGTCATCAACGACAGTCGCCAAGACGTGGTTAGCCAACAGTTCTTGGATAGCGGGATCGCTAAAGATGCAGCCGAGGCCGAAACCATTCCCTATACGGTTGAGCAGATTTCCGAATTGTTCCTGACCAAGCTCGTCGTCGACTATGACTACGTGATGGTTCAGACCATTACGGCGTCGCGTAGCCCGATCTACGAGCGCTGTGTGCAGGCAAGCTTCAAGATCCTTAGCGAATACCACGCGCCACGCGAAGCCGCGGGTTTTGCGACGCCCTTCAATATGCGTGTGGTGGATACCGGCACGCTATTTACCGGACAAGCCGTTGTTGCATGGGAAGCCATTCAATTGCGTCATAACGGCACATCGACGCAGGCGATTCGTAATCGAATCGACCGTGTGATTGCCAATACGCATGGTTTCTTGGTGACACCGGATCTCTATTACATTCGCAACCGCGGCCGCGCCAAGGGCGATCGCAGTGTCAGTCTGCTAAGCGCCGCACTCGGTACGACCCTCGATATCAAGCCATTGCTGTATGCCAATCGCGGTATGACCAAGCCTGTGGCAAAGCTTCGCGGCTTTGAACCCGCCTGCGAAAAGATGTTGAACTACGCAACGCGCGCGGTTGGCCAAGGCTTGCTTACGCCCGTCGTGTCCTTAGCCTATGGCGGCGACTTGGACGAAATGCGCAACATGCCGGGCTATGCCAGCCTCAAGCAAGCCTGTTTGAACAACGGCGTCACCCTGCTCGAATCCATGATGAGTCTCACTGGATTGATCAATATCGGCGCCGGCACCCTGAGTGTCGCCTTCGCACAAGAAGGCGTGTTCAACTTCGACTAAGCACCAGATCCGCCAAAGAAACGCTCGCGCGGCATTTCATCTTCGTGTGTGTCACGCGCGGGATCTAACAAGTCGCTTCGGCTCACGATGCCGACCAATGCATGACTGCCCTGCGCGTCGATCACGGGAAGTCGCTCAACGCCTGTCGCCGCCATGCGCGCAGCGACCGATCGACAGGTTTCCCCCAGCAGCGCAACCGGTCCCACGCCGTGCAGGAGATCACGGACGTGTCCTTCCGTTGCATCTTTAAAGTCATCACGTCGAATCAGACCCACTAAGGTTTCGCCATCTACGACGGGATAGCCGCGATGGGCTTGATGTGCGCCGAAGAAAGTCTGCCGTGCGCGTTCAATAGGCATATCCGCCGGAATCGCGACAACGTCTCGCGTCATGACCTCGTCGACAAAGCTACGTTCCAAAGGATCGACCCCGTACTCTCGATAGACGTGCAGTCCGCGGCGTGCGATTTTTTCGGTAAGAATTGAACGCGGCATCACCAGGACCGAAAACCCATAGGCTGTAGCGCAGCCTAAGGTTAGCGGCAGAAGTGCATGACTGTTTCCGGTCAGTTCGAAGGCAAAGAGAATAGCCATCAAGGGCGCACGCATGGTTCCACCCAATGTGGCCGCCATACATACCAAAGCCCATAGGCGGGGATCGCCCCCTGGCAGCCAAGGGCCGATCAGGTAGCCCAGTCCGGCACCAATCATCAGCAAGGGGGCCAGAACGCCGCCTGAGGTACCCGAACCTAAAGCGACCGCCCAAATAATGGCCTTCACCGCAAGTAGCGCGACCACGGTGCTGAGCAGCAAGTGGTGCGCCAACAGATCGGCGATGACGTCATAGCCGACGCCAAGCGCGCGCGGCTCCAGCCATCCGCCCAAGCCGACCACCAAACCACCGATGGCGGGCCACCACATCCAATGGAGAGGTAGACGTTCGAAGCCGTCTTCAACCCAATACAACAGACGGGTCATCAGCGCCGAGAGTCCGCCTGAGGCCAAGCCCGCCACAATGCTCGAGAAGATGGCCAGCGTTTCAACCGGTGGGGTTTGCATTGGGAACAGCGGCGCTGCCGGTGCCCAGAGGGGGCGCAAGAATCCAGCCACGGCACACGCAACAGCGACGGGGAGCAGACTCCTCGGTCGGAGTTCAAAGAGGAGCAGTTCTACTGCCAACAGAATCGCAGCAATAGGCGCACCAAACACCGCCGTCATACCTGCGCATGCACCCGCAACCAATAAGGCTTTGCGTTCGGCGGCAGTCAAGTGAAACGCTTGCGCCAATAGGGAGGCCACTGCACCACCGGTCATGATGACGGGCCCTTCAGCACCAAACGGGCCGCCACTGCCAATCACAATCCCGGAAGACAAGGGTTTCAGGACGGCCACCTTGGGCGACATCCGGCTCTTACCAAACAGAATGGCTTCCAAAGCTTCAGGGATGCCATGGCCGCGAATCTTTTCACTGCCGTAGCGTGCGATGAGCCCAACAATCAACCCGCCGAGTGCGGGGACAAGGATGACCCACGCGCCCAGCGTATTGGTTGCTGGCGAAACCTCGTCGAAACTGAGTCGTTGAAAGAAGAACAGCTGTGTAAAAAAGCGGATCATGCTCAGCAAGACCCATGCACCAATCGTACTTAGAACGCCGATGACAACAGCGAACAAAGCAAGCCATGGCAAGCGATCGTTTCTTGCAAAATCTCGACCTCTCATGGCTTACGCCCCTTCTTTTCGTTAGATCGATCCATCGCCGCCACGCGTGTTGCCGCGTCAAAGACGGCGCCGAGTTGCGCAAGCTCTTCTGCGTGATGGCTTGCAACACGCGCGACTGCACGTCTGGCCTTTGGCATCGGCGCCACTTCGACGAAACGTGCATCGCCGCGACCTGCCCGCTTCTTGACCCAGCCCTGCGCCTCGCATCGTTTCACCAACGCCGCGGTGGATTGATGACTGGCTTGTAGGCGATCGGCCAATTCAACGATGGTGGCCCAGTCGCGATCCGGAAAGCCGCAGAGATGCAATAGCAGCAAATACTGTGCGGGCGTCAGACCTGCTTCTCTGGCTGCAGATTCACTGAACCGCAGAAAGCCGGCCAACTGGCATCGGAATTCAGAGAGCACTTCGTCTTGTTTCTTATCGAGCATTGGACGCACCACGGATATACAACGTTATTGTATATATGCAAGAGGAAAAAAAACGGGCCCGTAGGCCCGCTTTTCCGGAACAGTTGAATGCTTTCGATTACTCAGCAGCAGGCGCTTCGCCAGCCTCTTCATCGAGCGCCTTCATCGACAGGCGAATACGGCCTTGCTTGTCGACTTCCAACACCTTGACCTTGACGATATCGCCTTCTTTCAACTTGTCGCTGACTTTTTCAACGCGTTCGTTGGAGATTTGCGAAACGTGCACCAGGCCGTCTTTGCCCGGCAAGATCGTAACGAATGCACCGAAGTCCATGATCTTGGCAACCTTGCCCTCGTAGACGCGACCCGGCTCGACATCGCTCGTAATTTGTTCAATGCGCGTCTTGGCAGCCATTGCCGCGGCATTGTTGACCGAAGCGATGGTGATCGTACCGTCATCTTGGATATCGATCTGGGTGCCGGTTTCCTTGGTGATGCCTTGAATCGTGGCGCCGCCCTTACCGATCACTTCGCGGATCTTGTCCGGGTGGATCTTGATCGTCAGCAAGCGCGGTGCGAATTCGGAGAGTTCCGAACGCGCGGTCGTGAGTGCCTTGGCCATTTCGCCGAGGATATGCAAACGGCCGTCCTTGGCTTGCGCCAAAGCAACCTTCATGATTTCTTCGGTGATGCCCTGAATCTTGATGTCCATTTGCAAGGCGGTCACGCCTGCTTCTGAACCGGCAACCTTGAAATCCATGTCGCCCAAGTGATCTTCGTCACCCAGGATGTCCGACAAGACGACATAGTCAGTGCCTTCTTTGACCAGGCCCATGGCGATACCTGCCACCGGACGTTTCACCGGCACGCCGGCGTCCATCAAGGCGAGCGAGGAACCACACACCGAAGCCATCGAAGACGAGCCGTTCGATTCGGTGATTTCAGACACGACGCGAACCGTGTACGGGAACGCTTCCAGCGTCGGCATCATGGCGAGGACGCCACGCTTAGCCAATCGGCCGTGACCGATTTCGCGACGCTTCGGCGCACCGAAACGACCCGTTTCACCAACCGAGTAAGGCGGGAAGTTGTAGTGGAACATGAAGTTCTCTTTCCACTCACCGGCGACGTCATCGATAATTTGGCCATCACGTGCCGTACCAAGCGTGGTCACAACCAAGGCCTGCGTTTCGCCACGGGTGAACAATGCCGAACCGTGCACGCGCGGCAACACGCCGACCTTGACCGAGATCGGACGGACATCCGTCAAACCACGACCGTCGATGCGCTTCTTGGTTTGCAGCACGGATTGACGCATCGTGCTGTATTCCTGCTCGCCGAATTCTTTGCCAACGTCGCCGGCTGTCCAGCCAGCGGCCTCGCCCTTCGGATTCAACAGATCGGAGATTTCTTTGCGCAGCGAGTTGAGCGTCAAGCGACGGTCTGCTTTCTCGATGATCGAGTAAGCATGCTTCATGCGATCACCAATGGCGCTGGCGAGTTCGCTGATCAGCGATTCGTTCTTCGCCGGTGCGGCCCAGTCGGAGGCTTGGACGCCGGCTTCGGCGACCATTTCCTTGATGGCATTGATGACGACTTGCGACTCGCGGTGGCCAAACATCACAGCACCGAGCATCACGTCTTCGGACAATTCCTTGGCTTCCGATTCAACCATCAATACGGCGTCTTGCGTGCCTGCAACCACCAATTCGAGCTCAGAGGTTTTCAGTTGTTCAACGCTGGGGTTGAGAATGTATTGGCCGTTTGCGTAGCCGACCTTGGCCGCAGCGATCGGGCCTTGGAACGGCGAGCCACACAAAGACAATGCAGCCGAGGCACCAATCAATGCCGGGATGTCACCTTCCACTTCCGGATTCAATGACATCAAAGTCACAATGATCTGGACTTCGTTCTTATATTCTTCGGGGAACAGCGGGCGGATCGGGCGATCGATCAAGCGCGAGATCAAGGTTTCTTTTTCAGTCGAACGGCCTTCACGTTTGAAGAAGCCACCCGGAATGCGACCACCTGCGTAGAACTTCTCTTGGTAGTCAACGGTCAGCGGGAAGAAGTCTTGGCCTTCGCGAGCCGACTTTGCACACACTGCCGTGGCGAGCACAACCGTGCCATCCACCGAAACCATGACGGCGCCGCCGGCTTGGCGTGCGATTTCGCCGGTTTCTAGGGTGACGGTGCGACCGCCGTACTGAAAGCTCTTGGTGATTTTTGCCACGATGGTTTGATCCTTGGTTTCATGGTTTTCGCCGAGCCCCTGCCCGTGCGAATTTTGGTATTGCAAAAATAAAACCGCGGCCATAAGGCCGCGGTTGATATTGGCTTAGCGGCGCAGACCCAACTTCTGGATCAAAGCCTTGTACCTTTCTGCGTCCTTGCGGTGCAGATAGTCGAGCAAGCTACGACGCGTGTTGACGAGTTTCAACAAACCGCGACGGCTGTGGTGATCTTGTTTGTGCACTTTGAAGTGACCGGTCAGCATTTCGATGCGAGCGGTGAGCAACGCGACTTGGACTTCCGGCGAACCGGTGTCGTTGGCGCCACGCTTGTTGTCTTCAATGATCTTGCTGGTGTCGATTGACATTGCCTTACTAACCCTATTTAGATGCGCATATCACAGGAACCTGGTTCGGCAGCCAGACACCGTGCATATCGCCGTGAAAGAAATGCCCATGCGTTATGCATGGGCGGACATATTGTACGTCAAGGCGTTCGCCCGTGTCACATGCCTGCGCTTAATGTCGGATCGGGCTTGGCTAAATGAGCCGTCCAAATGAACAGGCGTTTTGGGCGAAGCGCACCGGTTTCGTCCACCAGCCCGAGGCCCAGGGCTTTGCCGGCTCGATCGAAGATCGCCACTTCACCAGGGTTTGGAAAGGCACCGTGAACAACTTGGCCGCGCGCCAAAGCCAAGGCCTGCGACGGCTGAACGGACACTTCAAGCCATGCCGTCAGCCCCGTCTCGATCGGCAGCAGGCAGGCGTCCAGCGTCTGTAGTCCGCCACGCTCCACCATGTCTTGCAGGGCTTCGAAGGTCCACATGCGCGGCTCACGGAAGGGGTCGACCCAAAGCCTGCGCAATTCAGCAACGTGTGCGCCACAGCCCAACTTTTCACCCAAGTCGCGCACCAGGCTGCGTACGTAGGTACCGGAGCCACACTCAACATGAAGCCGTAACAGCGGCACATTTTCCAGAAGGTCACCCGCTCCGACTAATTCGAAAGCATGCACATCGACGGCTCTTGGCGCGATTTCGATCTTTTCGCCACGCCGCGCTTTGACATAGAGGGGCTCACCCCCACGCTTCAATGCGGAATAGATGGGAGGCACTTGCTGCAAATGACCGGTCAATTCGGACAGTGCTGCTTGGATTTGATCGAGGGTGACAGGAGGCACCTCGCAGGTACGAAGCACTTCGCCTTCTGCATCATCGGTGTCGGTCACAACGCCCAGGCGCGCAACCGTCTCGTAGGCTTTGCGAGCACCGAGCAAACCGCCGGCAATCTTGGTGGCCTCACCAAAGCAAATAGGTAGCAGACCGGTGGCCAACGGATCCAATGAACCGGTGTGTCCCGCTTTCTCGGCTTGAAACAAATGCCGGACGCGCTGCAAGGCTTGATTCGAACTTGGCCCACGCGATTTGTCTAACAGCAAGATGCCGTGCAATGGTCGAAAGCGTGGGCGTCGCGGCGACTGCGTCATGCACCGATTGTAGACGCAACGTGCGCCAAAACCGCCAGCAATTTACTCAATGGGACGTGTCGTCCCCGTCCGCCGTGCCTTCGTCTTCTTCAGACAGGTCCGCGGTCGGCAATTGCTTCAAGAGTGTCTCGATATGCTCGCCGCGATCCAGAGATTCATCATAGAAAAAATGCAGTTCGGGCACATGACGCAACTTCATCATGTGCGCGAGCGACTTGCGCAGTTCTTTTGAAAGCTGTTGCAGTGCTTTCAAAGTTTCAAGCGCAGAGTCTTTTTCAAACGCGGTGACAAATACTTTCGCATGCGCGAGATCACGCGTGACTTCTACGTCCGAAACACTGACCGAAGGGAGTCCGTATTCGCGCATGGCGTTGTGCACCAAGGTGCCGACGTCACGGCGCAATTGCGCCGCGACGCGGTCACTTCGATGGAAGGACTTGCGACCGACCATCAGAGTGTACGTTGCACTTCAATGCGTTCGAAGCATTCGATCTGGTCACCCGGACGCACTTGATCGTAACCCTTCACGCCGATACCGCATTCGGTACCCTGCTTCACTTCGTCGACGTTTTCTTGGAAGCGACGCAAAGAATCCAAATCGCCTTCGAAGATCACCGTGCTGTCGCGCAACACGCGCACAGGCTTGCCGCGACGAATCACGCCTTCGATCACCACGCTGCCGGCAATGGAGCCGAACTTCGAGTGACGGAACACTTGCTGCACGGCTGCCGTACCGATGATCTCTTCGCGAATTTCCTTGCCCAACACACCCGAGGCAATTTGCTTCACTTGGTCGATGACGTCGTAGATGATCGAGAAGTAACGAACATCCAATCCGTGCGTATCAATCGTGCGCTTCGCGGTTGCGTCTGCACGCACGTTGAAGCCGATGATCGCAGCCTTGGAAGTGGCCGCCAACTGCGCATCGGAATCGGTGATACCACCTACGCCGCCGCCGATCACATTGATACGAATTTGGTTGTTGGACAGACCCGTCAATGCTTCGCGCAATGCTTGGAAGGTGCCATGGACGTCGGCCTTGACGACGAGGTTGAGCGTTTGCTGCGAAGCGCCCTCGCCCATTTGCGCCATGATGTCTTCCATGCGGTTGCCACCTTGCGCAACCAAACGTGTTTCGCGACGTTTTGCATCACGTTGCTGTGCCACGTCTTTCGCAAGACGCTCATCCGCTACTACGACAAAATCATCACCCGCATCCGGCACGCCGGACAGACCGAGCAATTGCACCGGAATGGACGGACCCGCCGCAGCGACGTTATTACCTGTCTCATCGAACAAGGCGCGGACACGGCCATACTGCACGCCGCAGACCAAGTAGTCGCCCTTCTCGAGGACGCCACGTTGCACCAACACGGTGGCGACCGGACCCCGACCCTTATCAAGCGTCGATTCGATCACGATGCCCTGTGCGCGGCCTGTTGCAACTGCCGTCAGTTCAAGCACTTCGGATTGCAGGCTAATGGCATCCAGCAAATCGTCAACGCCTTGGCCCGTCTTGGCCGAGATCTCGACCATCTGCGTATCACCACCAAAATCTTCCGCCACCACTTCGTGGGTCAAGAGTTCATTCTTGACGTTGGACGGATTGGCATCGCTCTTGTCCATCTTATTGATCGCAATGATCAACGGCACTTTGGCTGCACGTGCGTGTTGAATGGCTTCGATCGTTTGCGGCATAACGCCGTCATCCGCAGCCACAACCAACACCACGATATCTGTCAGCTTCGCACCACGTGCGCGCATAGAGGTAAATGCAGCATGGCCTGGCGTATCAAGGAAGCTGATCACACCTTTCGGCGTTTCCACGTGATAGGCGCCAATGTGCTGGGTAATGCCACCCGCTTCACCATTAGCCACCTTGGTGCGGCGAATGTAGTCGAGCAAGGAGGTTTTGCCGTGATCGACGTGACCCATGATGGTGACAACCGGCGGACGCGGGGTCAGGGAACCATCGTTCACGTCTTCCACATGTGCCAGCAAATCACTTTCAGCGTCATTGTCCGCAGCACGTGTTGCGACGTGACCCAGTTCTTCAGTCACCAAAGCCGCCGTGTCGTGATCGATCGATTGATTGACCGTCGCCATGACGCCCATCTTGAACAAAGCCTTGACGACGTCGCCGCCCTTCAAAGCCAACTTCTGTGCAAGATCTGACACGGTAACGGCATCGCCCAAGGCGATTTCACGCACGATCGGTGCGGTAGGACGTTGGAAACCATGGTCGCCCGAGCCGGTGCGCACTTGCTCCGGACGGTGTGCCTTTTGTTTGCCACCGCGTGCCGCACCACCACGACGCGCGCGATCTTGCGCAGTCAGGTGCAACTTGCCGGCGAAACGTGCTGCACTGTCATCGTCTTCAACCGTCGAGACCATGGCATTGTCGCCACGCCCACGATGCGCCTTGTTGGCCGGCGTGGATGTGCGATCGTCGCGTGTCGACTTCTTCGCAGGCGCCGGACGTGTCGCCGCCGGTTTCGGTCGCGCTGCGCTCGGTGCTTCGCTATCGCTGCGTTTGCCACGCGCTTCGGAAGCCTCCAAGGCAGCTTGCGCCGCAGCGGCGTCAGCTTTGGCTTTGGCTTCTTCTAGCTTGGCCTCTTCTGCCATCTTTGCTTCGCGACGCTCACGGTCCATTTCGGCCAGGCGCTGTTGCTCTTCAAGATTGCGCTGCCTCGATTCATCGAGCTTGCGTTGGATCTCTGCCTGCTCGTCGCTCACCGGTCCCGCTGCTTTCGCTTCCGCGGTCGGACCGAGCTGAATCTTTTTGCGGACGACGACGCCGACGGTCGACTTGTTCTTGCCGCCGCCGACTGTGATTTCCTCAACTTTCCGGCGCGACAATGTGATCTTCTTCGGCGCCACATTGGCACCACCGGAAGCTTCACCGCGTCCATGCGTTTTTTTCAAGTACGCCAGAAGTTTGGTCTTCTGGTCGCTGGACACTTCTTGATCTGCGCTATCAAAGGGCATGCCTGCTTCAGCAAGCTGCACAAGCAAAGTCTCAACCGGCTTGTTAACCAACTCGGCGAGTTTGCGAATGGTGGTGTTTTGCGACATGCGTTTTCCGTTTTAGTTGGCGCCTGACGGCAGCCGGAATTGAGTAATCAGAACATGATGAACATGTTCATTCGAACCAATGTTTGCGGGCTTCCATGATCAGCGCAGCAGCGCGCGTCTCATCCATGTCCTCGATATCTGTAATTTCGTCCACAGCAAGCTCGGCCAAGTCGTCGCGTGTGCGTACACCGCGTGATGCGAGCACGTAAGCGGTGGCTTCGTCCATGCCTTCCAAAGACAACAAATCTTCAGCCGGACTACCATCTTCCAAGCCTTCCTCGGCCGCAAGCGCTTCGTTCAACAAGGCATCACGTGCGCGGGCACGCAATTCTTCCACGATGTCTTCGTCGAAGCCTTCAATCGCCAACAATTCGCCAACCGGCACATAGGCAATTTCTTCCACTGTGCTGAAGCCTTCGGTGACCAAGATGCCTGCGATTTCTTCGTCAACTTCGAGCTTTTCCATGAACAACTGACGTGCCGTTGCTTGTTCAGCTTCGGACTTGGCTTGCACTTGATCAGCCGTCATCACGTTCAATTGCCAGCCGGTCAAGCGGCTTGCCAAACGGACGTTCTGACCGCCACGACCAATGGCCTGCGCAAGCTTTTCTTCGGTGACTGCCAAATCCATTGAATGCTTGTCTTCGTCAACGATGATCGACTGCACTTCAGCTGGGGCCATCGCATTGATGACGAACTGGGCGACGTTGTCGCTCCAAAGGACGATATCAACGCGCTCACCATTGAGTTCGTTGGTGACCGCTTGTACGCGCGAGCCGCGCATACCGATACAGGCGCCGATCGGGTCGGTGCGGGTGTCGTGCGCAAGCACAGCGATCTTGGCGCGATCGCCGGGATCACGTGCACACGCCTTGATTTCAACCAAGCCCTGACCGACTTCCGGCACTTCCAAGCGGAAAAGCTCCATCATGAATTCAGGTGCGGCACGGCTAACAAACAACTGCGGACCACGCGGTTCGCTACGGACGTCGTACAAGTAACCGCGCACGCGATCACCGGTACGCAAGGCATCACGCGGAATGCCTTTGTCTTTGGCAATGAAGCCTTCAGCGTTACCGCCGAGATCCACATAGATATTGCCGCGCTCGACGCGCTTCACGGTACCGGTCACCAATTCACCGACGCGGTCTTTCCAGGCATCAACGACTTGCATGCGCTCAGCTTCGCGCACGCGTTGAACAATCACTTGCTTGGCGGCTTGTGCAGCAATACGGCCGAATTCTGCGTTATCGATCGGCTCTTCAATGTAATCACCCACTTCGGCGCCTTCGCTTTCGTCGATGGCATCCATCAAGCGCAGTTGGCGATCGGGTGATTCCATGACCACGTCATCGGCAACGACTTCCCAACGACGGAAGGTTTCGTAGCTGCCATCCTTCGGATTGACGGCAACGCGCACGGAAACGTCTTGATCTACGTAGCGCTTCTTGGCGGCCGATGCGAGTGCCGCCTCGATGGCTTCGAGAATCACGCGCTCGGGCACACCTTTTTCGTTTGCGACTGCTTCGACGACCAGCAAAAGTTCCTTGCTCATCTATTACTCCGACTTGGACGGCTTCTTGCCGACGTTGTGTTTGGGTTGTTTGGGTTTAGCTGCGCCTTTGGGCGCTTGGGGTGCATACCCCAGCGCTGCCCAATTGGGCGCAAGTTTGGCTTTATCAATGTTGTCGTGCTGCACTTCAAAATCACCCGCGCCTTCCACTTCGAACAGAAGGGTTTCGCCGGTGACGGAAATAATTCGGCCGGTAAAGCGACGGCGACCGTCTTGCGGAAGCTTTAACCCGACCTTCGCACTCTCGCCCACGAAGCGCGCAAAATGCGCCGGCGTGAACAGGGGGCGTTCAAGGCCTGGGGACGACACTTCAAGGGTGTAGTTCCCGGTAATCGGGTCTTCGACGTCCAATTGTGCCGAAACCTCGCGGCTGACGGCTTCACATTCTTCAATGCCGACGCCCTTGCCTTCAGCAACGCCTTTCGCATCGGCATCGATATAGAGGCGCACCAGCGACCCGCCGGGCTGCGGCAGGTACTCGATGCCCAACAGTTCCAGACCCAATGCTTCCACCGTGGGTGCGAGCAATGTCTGCAACTGATCCGATCGTGTCATGGTTTCGAATCCTCAAAAAACAAAAAAGGCCCCGATGGGCCCGCTCCAAGAAACTGGATTTCGGTGGTATGCCTAGCACAGGCATACCGGATTCACCCGAGGATTGTAACAAACGCCAAAATCCCGGGCAAGCGCGCCCAACGCGTCGCTGATAAAGCAACGGCAACCCTGAGGTTGCCGTGCCAAATGCTGCATGTTTGGTAGCGGGGGTAGGATTTGAACCTACGACCTTCGGGTTATGAGCCCGACGAGCTGCCAGACTGCTCCACCCCGCAGCAAGTTGGAGACTTTAACATCCAATCCAAAATCGCGCAAGCGTATGAATGCGCGCAACGATTATGCAAAGGCACCTACACACCACGCCATGATCGGCTGGTAGAAAACGCTCGCTACCAACAGACCAACGCAATTGATCGCAATGATCACGCCATAAGCGGGCGAAGGTGTGATCTTCATTTCAGGCGCGCCTTCTGCACTGTCAAACATCATGACTTTGATGACGCGCAAGTAATAGAACGCACCGACAACCGCCATCACGACACCGACCAGAGCCAGCCACATGAATCCACCATTGATGGCCGCTTGAAGCACGGACAACTTGATGAAGAAGCCAACGAACGGCGGGATGCCTGCCAAGGAGGCCATCACGCACAGCATCATGAAGGCAGTAAACGGCGAACGATGCAGCAAGCCACGGTAGTCGTCGATCTTGTCCGCTTCGAAGCCATCACGTGCAAGCAAGGCGATCAAGCCGAAAGACGCGGTCGTCATCAGTGCATAGAACACCGTGTAAATCAGCGCTGAGCTGTACCCTTCCGAACCGCCACCCGCGACCGCAGTGAGGACATAACCCATATGCGAGATCGTCGAGTAGGCCAACATACGACGCAAGTTCGTCTGCATGATGGCGAACAAGTTACCGACAATCAGTGACAATGCCGCCAGGCCCGCGACCATCACATGCCATTGGTTGCCCATCGAGCCGAGACCCGTTTCGAGCAAGCGCCATAGCATCGCCAATGCCGCAATCTTCGGCGCGGAACCGATGAACAAAGTGATCGGCGTCGGTGCGGATTCGTAGACGTCCGGCAACCACATATGGAACGGTGCGGCACCGAACTTAAAGGCAATACCCGCAATCGACAATGCAGCGCCGGCCAAAAGCAGGCCCGGCTGGCTGTTGCTACCAGCGACGGCGTAAATCTCCGCCAAGTTGAGCGAATGCGCAGCACCATAGATGAGCGACATACCGAACAACAACATACCCGACGCCAGCGCACCCAGCACGAAGTACTTCATCGCGCCTTCCGCGGCCACGGCATTGTCACGGTCCGATGCAACCAATGCATAGGAACTCAGCGCGAGCATTTCCAAGCCAAGGTAGATCATCACCAAGCTACCGGCCGACACCATCAGCATCATGCCGAGTGTCGCAAGCAACATCAGGATTGAAATTTCACCCTGATACAGACCACGCGCTTTGAGGTAAGGCCACGCGTAAACAAATGCCAGTGCGCTCACGCAGCAGATCACGGTTTTCATGACATCCGCTGCGTTGTCGCGAATGAACATATCGTTCAACACGATGCCCTGCCCGCCGACGCCACACAAAACCAGACCGGCGACGACCAAGAGGACGATCAATCCCAGCCAGTGCGCGAGCCCTTGACGCTTGGGTCCAAGGAAGACGTCCAGCATCAGTAAGACGAATGCAGCGCCTGCCAAAACCAATTCTGGCAACAGCGGCATCAGTTCAGCGGGATTCAAGGTTGTAAGGTTTGTTTGCATCATTACGGTCCGGGAATCTTGCTGCTCGAGATCAGCGTCACGAGATGTTCAATGGCGGGCTGCATCAGGTCGGTCAGCGGCTTTGGCCAGATGCCCAAAATCAGCACACCCGCCGCAAATGCGACCAGCACCGTGACTTCGCGTGCGTTGATGTCTTTCAGTGCAGCGACGTTGGCGTTACCGATTTCACCCCAGATCACGCGTTTCACGAGCCACAGCGTGTAACCCGCACCGATGATCAAGGTCAGCGCCGCACCCAAGCCGATCAGCGGGTTGTGTTGGAAGCTGGCCAGAATGACCATGAACTCGCCAACGAAACCACTCGTGCCCGGCAAGCCGGAGTTCGCCATCGCGAACAGCACAACAAGGCCCGCAAACCACGGCATGGTGTTAGCCACCCCACCGTAGTCGCGAATCATTCGACTGTGCACACGGTCATACAGGACGCCGACACACGAGAACATCGCGCCTGACACGAAGCCGTGGGAAATCATTTGAACCATGGCGCCTTGCACGGCAAGTTGTGCACCCGCGACATTGGATTGATCGCGAATCATGCTGAGCGCAATGAAGGTACCGAGCGTCACGAAACCCATGTGGGAGATCGACGAATAAGCAATGAGCTTCTTCATATCGTCTTGCACCAATGCCACCAAGCCGACGTAGATGACTGCGATCAAGGACAACGCAATGACCAACCAAGCCCACTCATGGCTCGCATCCGGCGTAATCGGCAGACTGAAACGTAGGAAGCCGTAGCCGCCGATCTTCAGCATGATGGCCGCAAGCACCACGGAACCACCGGTCGGCGCTTCAACGTGCGCGTCCGGAAGCCATGTGTGCACTGGGAACATCGGCACTTTGACGGCGAAGGCTGCCAAGAAGCCAAAGAACAACCACGTTTGTTCCGTCGCCGTCAGCGGCAATGCGTACATGTCTTGCAACTGCCAGCTACCGCCCTTGATGTAGAGGTAGATCAAGGCCAACAGCATGAACAATGAGCCAAGGAAGGTGTACAGGAAGAACTTGATCGACGCATACACGCGACGCGGTCCACCCCAGATACCGATGATGATGAACATCGGGATCAACATGCCTTCGAAGAAGACGTAGAACAAGATGGCATCGAGCGCACTGAATACGCCGATCATGAGGCCTTCAAGAATCAAGAACAGTCCGTAGTACTGATTGACCTTCTTGTCGACCGAACCCCACGCACCGATCAACACCAGCAACGACGTGATCGTGGTCAGAATGATCAGGGCAATTGAAATGCCATCGACACCTAAGTGGTATTGAATGTTCCAGGCATCAATCCAGGCACGCTGCTCGATGAACTGCATGCCGCCAAGGCCCTGCGCATAACCGACATAGAGCGGCAAGCTGAGCGCAAGCGTCGTAGCTGCCACCAAGATCGCGCACCAACGCGCAGCGTTCGCGCGCGCGCCAAAGGCAAACACTGCGAAGCCACCGAGAATCGGCAACCAAATAAGCAAACTAAGAAGCGGCATATTCATCATGCGGCCTCCTTGATCAACCAAGCAAACAGGAGAATGAGGCCCACAATCATGGCAAACGCATATTGATAGAGATAACCGGTTGATCCGCGACGGATAAGGGTGGCCAAGTCTTTGACATCACGCGCAGCACCATTCACGCCGTGCTCGTCGATGACTTGACTGTCGAACCAACGCGAGACTCTGCCGAGCCAGACACTGCCGCCAGCAAAACCATTGATCCATAGTTTGTCGAAGCCGTATTTCTCTTCGAGGATTCGAATCGGAAGTGCGAACACCTTGGCAGCCTTCGCAGGCAGTTCCGGCTTCCACACATACATCAACGTGGCGAGCAGGAAACCGCCTAGCGCCAAGAAGAACGGCATTGCGGTAAATCCATGCAGAGCCATCGCAACAGCACCGTGAAACTCTTCGCCCAACTTCGCCATCGCGCCCTCGGCCGGCATACGAATGATGCCTTCAAAGAAGGACGGACCAGTGTGCTGACCACTCAAACCCGTGCCATACAACATCGGGCCAACCGTGAAGAAACCGACGATGATCGAAGGAATGGCCAACAAAATGAGCGGCAACGTGACGACCCAAGGTGATTCGTGCGGTTCGTGCGCGCCGTGATGGTCATCATGATGCGCAGCATCCGAATGCGCGTGATGGTCGTCATGCGAATCGCGGAAGCGCTCCTTGCCGAAGAAGGTCATGTAGAGCAAACGGAAGCTGTAGAACGACGTGACGAATGCGCCAAGCAAAACCGCCCAATAACCGTAGAGCGCAATGCCACCGCCATTGACGTGTGCATGCTCCGCGGCGGCTTCAATGATCGTGTCTTTCGAATAGAAACCGCTGAAGAACGGCGTACCGACCAGTGCCAGCGTGCCGATCAAAGAGGTCCAGTACGTGATGGGCATGTACTTACGGAGACCGCCCATCTTGCGCATGTCTTGTTCGTGGTGCATGCCGATGATCACGCTACCTGCCGCCAAGAACAACAGCGCCTTGAAGAAGGCGTGGGTCATCAAATGGAACACAGCTGCCGAATAGGCGCTGACACCCAAGGCCACCGTCATGTAACCCAACTGCGACAAGGTCGAATAAGCGACGACGCGCTTGATGTCGTTTTGAACGATACCGATCAAACCCGTCCAGAACGCAGTGGTCGCGCCGATGAAGAGTACAAAGTTCAGTGCTGTCTGCGACAACTCGAACAGCGGCGACATGCGCGCCACCATGAAGATGCCTGCCGTGACCATCGTCGCGGCGTGGATCAATGCAGAGATCGGAGTCGGACCTTCCATCGAGTCCGGCAACCACACGTGCAAGGGCACTTGTGCCGATTTACCCATTGCACCGATGAAGAGACAAATACAGACCACGGTGGCCATCGACCATGGGTGACCGGCAAAAATCTCCACCTGGCTCGTCAGCATCCCGGACTTCGCAAAGGCCTGTGCGTAATCGAGCGTGCCCAACCAATACAGGACACCCGCGATACCCAGCAAGAACCCGAAGTCACCCACACGGTTGACCAAGAAGGCCTTGAGGTTGGCGAACACAGCGGTCGGCTTCTTGAACCAGAAACCGATCAGCAAGTAAGACACCAAGCCCACGGCTTCCCAGCCGAAGAAGAGCTGCAGGAAGTTGTTGCTCATCACGAGCATCAACATCGAGAACGTAAACAGCGAGATATAGCTGAAGAAGCGTTGATAGCCCGCGTCTTCGTGCATGTAACCGATCGTGTAGATGTGGACCAACAGCGACACAAAGGTGACGACGACCATCATCATCGCCGTCAGGTTGTCGACCAAGAAGCCGACGTGTGCGCTAATGCCACCAATGTCGAACCAGGTGTAGAGGTTCTGGTTGAACACTGCGGCGCCGTGCTGCAACTGCCACAAGACAGAAATAGACAAGGCACAGCTCAGTGCAACGCCCGCAATGGTCGCCACATGCGCGCCTGTGCGTCCGACGAACTTTCCGAAAAGGCCGGCGATGATCGAACCCAACAATGGCGCCAGAACAATGGCGACCAGAACCGGTTGCGACAACGTGATTTCAGTACCCGTCATGTTCAGCCCTTCAAGGTATCGAGTTCAGCCACGTTGATCGTGCGGCGATTACGGAACAAGGTCACAAGGATGGCGAGGCCGATAGCCGTTTCCGCCGCTGCAACCGTCAAAATGAAAAACACGAACCCTTGCCCTGCGGCATCGTTCATATAACGCGAAAATGCGACGAAATTGATGTTGACCGACAGCAGCATCAACTCGATCGACATCAGCAAAATGATGACGTTTTTACGGTTGAGGATGATGCCACCCACGCTGATGCAAAACAGCACGGCGGCCAATGTCAGATAATGGCCCAAGCCTAGTGCGGTCATGGCGCACCCTCCTCTGTCGATGCATCTTCTGAAATCACACGCTTCTCGCTGGCCTGCATCTTGATCATGCGAACGCGGTCTTCTGCTTTCACGCGCACTTGATCAGACGGCACTTGGTGCTTGATGCCCGGACGACGACGCAGCGTCAACATCACGGCAGCGACGACCGCCATCGTCAAAATAACCGCCGCTACTTCGAACGGCAGCAGGAAATCAGTGAACAGCGTGCGGGCAAGCCAAACTGCGTTCGGCATGTCTGTTGCGACTTCTTTGAACGGCACCAGGTTTGAACGCACGCCAATCAAGGTCAGCATTTCGGCGAGCATGATCAAAGCCACGGCCAATCCGACAGGCAAGAACTTGACGAATCCCTCGCGCAAGGGCGCGACATTCAAATCCAACATCATGACCACGAACAAGAACAACACCATCACGGCACCGACGTAGACAACGATCAGCGCAACACCGAGGAATTCGGCCCCCGCAATGATCCAGGTGCAAGCGACCGAGAAGAACGTCAAGACGAGCAGCAAGGCAGCTACAACCGGATTGCGCACCGAAATAACGCCGAGCGCGGCGGCTGCAGCTAACACTGCAAATGCATAAAAAGCGATGAGCGTAAAGTCCATGCGTTCCTCAGCGATAAGGCGCGTCAATGGCGCGACGTTCTGCGATTTCCGCTTCGAGGCGGTCACCGATGGCGAGCAATGTCGGTTTGGTCAAGATGTTTTGACCGCGTTTGTCGAAGTGATACTCGAACACGTGTGTTTCGACGATCGAATCCACCGGGCAGCTTTCTTCGCAGAATCCGCAGAAGATGCACTTGAACAAATCGATGTCATATCGCGTGGTGCGACGTGTGCCGTCTTCGCGCGGCGCAGAGTCAATCGTGATTGCAAGTGCGGGGCATACCGCTTCACACAATTTGCAGGCAATGCAGCGCTCTTCGCCATTGGGGTAACGGCGCAAAGCATGGATGCCACGGAAACGCGGTGACTGCGGCGTCTTTTCCATCGGGTACATCACCGTGTACTTCGGACGGAACAGATACTTAAGCGTCAGCCACAAGCCCTTGAAGAGCTCGATGAGAAATAGACTTTTCAGCGTGAAAATGATTCGGTTCATGTCAGTCTCACTTGAACGGCACAAACACGTTGAAGTACGCCATCAGTGCAGTGACGAAAATCCAAACCAAGGCAACCGGAATAAACACTTTCCAGCCCAAACGCATGATTTGGTCGTAGCGGTAACGTGGGAATGAAGCACGGAACCAAATGAAGCAACTCATGAAGAAGAACGCCTTCACAAACAACCACGGCGCGCCGCCCATCCAAATCCAGTCGACCAGCCAATGCACCTGACCCGCATACAAGCCTTGGAACGGACTCAGCCAGCCCCCGAGGAAGAACAATGCGGTCAGGAAGCTCACGAGAATCATGTTGGCGTATTCGGCCAAGAAGAACAGCGCGAACTGTGCACCGGAATATTCGACCATGTGACCGGCAACGATTTCCGACTCGCCTTCCACAACGTCGAACGGTGCGCGGTTGGTTTCGGCAACGCCAGATACGAAATACACGATGAAGAGCGGCAACAACGGCAACCAGAACCAATCAAACGGACCCTTGCTGCCGGATTGCGCCATGACGATATCCGTCAGGTTCAAGCTGCCTGCGGCAATCAACACGCCGACAAGTGCAAAACCCATGGCAATTTCATAGCTGACCACTTGCGCGGCCGAACGCATTGCGCCCAAGAATGCATATTTCGAGTTAGAAGCCCAACCGGCCAAGATCGTGCCGTACACGCCTAACGAGGTCATGGCGAGCAAATACATCAGGCCTGCATTGACGTTGGCCAATACGAGCTTGGTATCGAATGGCACCACAGCCCATGCCGCGAACGCAGGTGCGAGGCCAATCAGTGGCGCCAATACAAACAAGAATCGATTGGATTTTGCCGGGCTCAAGACTTCCTTGAACAGAAGTTTGAAAACATCGGCGAATGCCTGAAACACGCCCATGCCGACATACATCGGCCCGTGGCGCACATGCATCCAGCCAATGAGCTTGCGCTCCCAAACGACATACATTGCCACGCCAATAATCACAGGCACGGCAATCAACAGGATCTTCAGCACGATCCAAGCGATCAAACCAACAGTGCCGAAGGACAAGAACAAGTCCCGGATCGGGTCGATGAACTGCATCATGCGGCACCTACCTCTGCATGCGACGTCGCCAAGGGTGTCGTGGCGCCATAGCCGCGTTCAACCCATGCGACACCTTGCGCAACGGCTGCATCCAGACGCACAGGCAGTGCGGCCGTGCCAGCGCCGGTCCTCAGCTTTGCAATCGCGCCTTCCACCAAACCTGCGGCGGCTGCCGTCACTGGATTCATCGTCACTTCGGCTTCGCGTGTCAGCGGATGGGCTTGCAATGCTTGCGCACGGCGGGTGACGGCATCGACGCGGTAAATCGCATCTGTTGTCGCCACTTCAAGGCCCCCTTGACCGTTCGACAAAGCGCCACCTGAATTGAGCGAAGTCGCACGTGTTTCAAAGCCTGCGCGCAAACCCGCCAAGTCGTTGAACGTGAAACCCTGCCAACCCAAACCACCGCCCAAGGCGCGCAATACACGCCAGCCTTCGCGCGCGAGGCCAGGCAACTTGCCGGACGGCTCTGTGCCTTGCACATCGCCTTGCAAGTTGGTCAACGTAGCTTCGAGCTCCGGCAACAACGCGATTGGCAGAATCACATCAGCAGCTGCGCGCGTTGACGCACAGGCGTAATGACTAAACGAAATCACTTTCGCGGGGCCGAGCGCCCTACCCGCCAAACCAGGATCTGCAAAATCCAGACCGGGCTCGATGCCGTAAATGACATACGCCTTTCGCGGCTCCAACAACATTTGCAGCGCGTCTTTGCCTGAAGGCAACACACCCGCACGGGCCAGACCGACCGCGTTTGCGCCCTGCGGAACGCGACACAGCTTGGCATGTGTACGCGTAGCGAATGCGCGCGCTGCAGCGCGCAACTCACTGGCGTAGGCGCTGCTTTCAGCCACATGACCCAGGAGAACAACCGGCATATTGGCGGCTTCAATATTCAAGCCTGACAAGACTGCGGCCATTCGAGAGGGCGCAACAATCGACTTCTGTGCAACTTCGAAGGTGAATTCAAAGTCCACCGGATTCACAACATGGACTTTGGCGCCGCGCGCAACCGCCTTGCGGATACGTTGGTGCAGCAGCGGTAGTTCATGCCGAATATTCGAACCCACGATCACGATGTGGTCTGCGGATTCAAAGTCTGCAATCGACATACCGAACGCTTCTGCTTGTGCACCGTCTCCGAGATCACGCGCTTGAATGCGGTGGTCAAGGTGGCCGGTGCCGAGCGCATTCGCCATGCGAACGAGCAGCTCGCCTTCTTCATTGCTGGTCGACGGATGCGCAAGCACACCCAGATCGTCGCCCGCATGTTTTTCAAGAATCGCAGCCGCTGCTTCGAAGGCCTGATCCCAGCTGACGTCGCGCCATTCGCCATTGGCGTCTTTCACCATGGGTGACGTCGCGCG
Source organism: Lysobacter sp. HDW10 (assembly GCF_011300685.1). NCBI lineage: Bacteria > Pseudomonadati > Pseudomonadota > Gammaproteobacteria > Lysobacterales > Lysobacteraceae > Lysobacter > Lysobacter sp. HDW10. The sequence continues at coordinate 1,737,401 of NZ_CP049864.1, read as the reverse complement.
ATCTTCGGCGTACAGACCCTGATGCGAGTAGCGATCGCGGTCTGAAAGCCAGCATTCGTTGACCAGTTCGTTGTCACGCGGTACAGCACGCAACACTTCGCCACGCTTGGCATGCAAGAACAAATTGCTGCCCATGGCATCGTGATAACCGATGGACGCACGCGCCACCAATTCCCACGGACGCGCACGGAATTGGAACACCTTGTTGGTGAGCGCACCGACCGGACACACGTCGATCACGTTGCCGGAAAGTTCGGTGGTCAAAGGCTTGCCGTCATAGGTGCCGATTTGCAAGTTCTCGCCGCGTTGCATGCCACCGAGTTCGTAGGTGCCGGCGATGTCAGCGGTGAAACGGATACACCGCGTGCATTGGATACAACGCGTCATTTCCGTGGCGACCAACGGGCCCATGTCTTCGTCGGCAACGACACGCTTGCGTTCCGAATAGCGGCTGACCGAACGGCCATAGCCGACCGAAACGTCTTGCAGCTCACACTCACCGCCCTGATCGCAAATCGGGCAATCCAGCGGGTGATTGATCAGCAAAAACTCCATCACGTCACGCTGGAACTTCAAAGCGCGATCATTGCGGGTAAAGATTTTCATGCCGTCTGCGACCGGCGTGGCACACGCAGGCGACGGTTTCGGTGCCATGCGTCCACCCATTTCGGTGTCGACCATGCACATACGGCAGTTCGCCGCGATCGGCAATTTTTCGTGGTAGCAGAAACGCGGCACAGGAATGCCGGCCTTATCCGCTGCCATGATGATCATCGAGCCCTTGGGCGCGGCCAACTCTTGGCCATCGATGAACACGGTGACGTGGTCAGGTGGCAAGTTCGGATTCACGGGTGACGGAGGCGTGCTCATGCGGCCACCTGCGCTTTGATCAAAGTACCTGCGCGTTCGTCATCGACGTAGAAACGCTTGTTCACAATCGCGTATTCGAATTCATGCCAGAAGTGACGCAAGAATCCCTGCACCGGCCAGGCAGCGGCTTCACCAAATGCGCAAATGGTGTGTCCTTCGATTTGACCTGCGGATGCCTTCAACATTTGCAAGTCATCCATCGTGGCCTCGTGATTGACCATGCGAGACAGCAAGCGGTACATCCAACCCGTTCCTTCGCGACACGGGGTGCATTGACCACAGCTTTCTTTGAAGTAGAAGCGTGCAATGCGATGGCAAGCGCGCACCATACATGTCGTTTCGTCCATCACGATGACGGCACCCGAACCCAAACCCGAACCCGCTTTTTGCAGCGCGTCGTAGTCCATGGTGATATCCATCATGGTGTCGGCCGGCAAGACCGGCATCGATGAACCGCCCGGAATCACGCCCTTCAACTTGTGACCATTGCGCACGCCGCCGGCCATGTTCAACAAGTCTGCAAACGTGGTGCCCAAACGAATTTCGAAGTTGCCCGGGGCGTTCACATGACCCGACACCGAGAAGATCTTCGGCCCGCCGTTGTTTGGCTTACCCAAGTTGGCAAACCATTCGGCACCATTGCGAATAATCGCCGGCACCGATGCATAGGTTTCAGTGTTATTGATCGTGGTCGGTTTGCCGTACAAGCCAAAGCCCGCGGGGAACGGCGGTTTGAAACGCGGTTGACCCTTCTTACCTTCCAACGATTCCATCAATGCGGTTTCTTCGCCGCAAATATAGGCGCCGGCACCCAAGACACCGTAGATGTCGATGTCGATACCGCTGCCCAAAATGTTCTTGCCCAACCAGCCATTCTTATAGGCTTCCGCCAAGGCTTCTTCAAAATGCTCGAAGGGCTCGTGGTGAAACTCGCCGCGCAAGTAGTTGTAGCCCACAGTGCAACCCGTTGCATAACACGCAATGGCCATACCTTCGATGACGGCATGCGGGTTGTAGCGCAGGATATCGCGGTCTTTCGCGGTGCCGGGTTCGGATTCATCCGAGTTGCACAGCATGTATTTCTGGCCTTCGCCCTTCGGCATAAAGCTCCACTTCAGACCGGTCGGGAAGCCAGCGCCGCCGCGGCCGCGAAGACCCGACTGCTTGACCATCTCAACGACGTCAGACGGCACCATCTTGTCTTCGAGCACTTTGCGCAATGCGCTATAGCCGCCCGTTTTTAAATAGTTCTCATACGCCCACGGTTTGTCGAAATGCAAAGTGGTTCGTACGACGTTGTGCTCTTCAGGTGCCGGACCGACCGGGCCGTAACCTTCGGAATAGTGACTTGCGTGCGCCATGCTTAATTCAACCCTTCCAGCAACGCCGTGACTTTTTCAGGCGTCAACTTCTCGTGGTAATGACCGTTAATGACAACAACCGGCGCGCCGCAGCATGCGGCCACGCACTCTTCTTCGCGCTTGAGGTAAACACGACCGTCTGCGGTCGATTCACCCAACTTGCAGCCCAAGACCTTTTCCGCATGTGCGACCAAGTCTTCAGCGCCGTTCAACCAGCAGCTGATATTGGTGCAGAACGCCACGTTGTTGCGGCCCACAGGTTGTGTTTCGAACATCGAATAGAAGGTCGCCACTTCGTAGGCCCACACCGGCGGCAAGCCGAGGTAGCGTGCAACGGCAGCGATGAGCTCGTCTGTCAGCCAACCGTTGTTCTGTTCTTGCGCGGCAAAAATACCTTGCAACAAAGCAGAGCGTTTGCGGTCTGCCGGAAACTTAGACAGCCAGTGATCAATATGTGCGCGCGTAGCGTCGGTCAGGGCGACCATTGGGTCGACATGACGCGCGTTTTCAAAATTACCTGTGGCCTTCATCGGTCCACCTCACCAAACACCAAATCATAGGTACCGATCATTGCCACCACGTCGGCCAACATGTGGCCTTTGACAATGGCGTCCATGGACGACAAATGTGCAAAACCCGGCGCGCGCAATTTGACGCGGAACGGCTTGTTCGCACCGTCAGACACCATGTAGACGCCGAATTCGCCCTTCGGCGCTTCGACAGCACAATAGGTCGAACCTTCCGGCACCGAATACCCTTCAGAGAACAACTTGAAGTGGTGAATCAATGCTTCCATGTCGTCTTTCATTTCTTCACGACGCGGCGGCGCAACTTTGTAGTTGTCAACGAACACCGGGCCCGGGTTGGCCTTCAGCCATTGAATACATTGCGCAATGATGCGATTGGATTGACGCATTTCTGCGACACGCACCAAGTAACGGTCATAGCAATCGCCATTGCTGCCAACCGGAATGTCGAAATCGACTTCTGCATATTTGGCATACGGCTGCTTCTTACGTAGATCCCATGCAATACCACTACCCCGCAACATGGCACCCGACATACCCCATTGGTACGCTTGCTCTGGCGTGACAATGCCGATATCGACTGTGCGTTGTTTCCAAATACGGTTGTCCGTCAACAAGGTTTCGTATTCGTCGATGCGGCTTGGGAAAGTCTTGGTGAAATCTTCGAGATAATCCAACAAGCTGCCTTCGCGCGCTTTGTTGAAAGCCTTCAATTTGCTGCCCTTGCGCCAGGGCGATTCGTGGTACTTCGGCATGGTGTCCGGAAGATCACGTGCGACGCCGCCCGGACGATAGTAAGTCGCGTGCATGCGCGCGCCGCTCACTGCCTCGTAGGCGTCCATCAATTCTTCGCGTTCGCGGAATGCGTAGAGGAAGACGGCCATCGCACCCAGATCGAGCGCGTTGGAACCGATCCACATCAAGTGATTCAAGACGCGGGTGATTTCGTCGAACATCGTGCGGATGTACAAAGCACGATCCGGCGGCGTGATGCCCATCAGCTGTTCAATGGCACCGACATACGCATGCTCGTTACACATCATCGAAACGTAGTCGAGACGGTCCATGTAGCCAATCGAATGATTGAACGGCTTGGATTCCGCGAGCTTTTCAGTACCGCGATGGAGCAACCCCACGTGCGGATCTGCACGCTGGACAATTTCACCATCCATTTCGAGAATCAAACGCAACACGCCGTGAGCGGCCGGATGTTGCGGGCCAAAGTTCATCGTGTAGTTGCGAATTTCTTGCATCTTTTCTTTTGCATTGCTGGCTAACGCGACGCCCGCGGGACCCGATTGAATTGAACTTGCGGTCATTTCATTTCTCCGGCAGGCCCAATACGCGATGCAATTTTGAGATCCTTGCTTTCGCCAATGGCGGTGACCGTACGTGCATCGTCACGGATGACGCGCGGAACGCCGACACGGGGTTCAACTGAAGTCACTGGCTCGTAAATGACGCGTTCCTTCTCTGCGTCATAACGCACTTCCACGTTTCCGATCAGCGGGAAGTCTTTGCGGAACGGATGGCCGACAAAACCATAGTCGGTGAGGATTCGGCGCAAATCCGGGTGTCCGACAAAAATGATGCCGAACAAATCGAAAGCTTCACGCTCAAACCAATTGAGACCCTGCCAAATCGATGTGAGTGAGTCGACGGTCGGCATGCGCGCATCTTCACAGAAGCACTGAACCGTCAGACGTTGATTGTTTGAAATCGACAACAACTGCAGCACGACTTGGAAGCGCTTTGCGCGGACTTCATCAGGCATTTCTTCACCTGAATGTAGGTCCGTATGCGTCGGGAACTCGCCCCAAGAGAAACGTCCGGGACCCATCGCATCCACGCCGCGGCTGAAGCCTTGCGACGAAACGTCGGTATCCCATTCGCCTTCGCCATAGCCGAGGTGATCCACACCACAGATGTCCATGGCTTGCTCGAACGCAAAGTCGTTTTTCAGCACTTCGTTGGTCTTGTACCAGGCTGCGGCAGACACACTCAGCGTGACTTCGCCGCGCGGAAGCGCAACGTCAACGGTCGCGTCCGGAAATGCCGTGCGCAGTGCATGTGCGAATTGTTCAATGGTCTGGGTCATATCAGATCAACGCGCCGTAACGATGCGAGTGTCGGCGGCATTTTTACGTTCGCCCCAAACAGTGTCGCGCCGAATCTTCTTTTGGAGTTGCAAAATGCCGTAGATCAGCGCTTCTGCGGTCGGCGGGCAGCCCGGCACATAAATATCCACAGGCACAACGCGATCACAACCGCGCACAACCGAATACGAGTAGTGGTAGTAACCGCCACCGTTGGCGCAGCTACCCATCGAGATGACCCACTTCGGCTCAGGCATTTGGTCGTACACCTTGCGCAAAGCCGGTGCCATTTTGTTGACCAAGGTGCCGGCAACAATCATGACGTCGGATTGACGCGGGCTCGGACGGAACACCACACCGAAACGGTCGAGATCCAAACGTGCCGCACCCGAATGCATCATTTCAACCGCGCAGCATGCGAGACCAAAACTCATCGGCCACATCGAACCCGTGCGCGCCCAGTTCCAAAGCGCGTGCATGCTGGTGGTGACAAAGCCTTGTTGCATGACAGGGTTGTCGCCTTCCGGACGCAACAAGTCGTCAAGGCGCCCTTCCGGCAACGGATTGAAGAACGGCGTGTGACTCACTCCCATTCCAGGGCTCCTCGCTTCCAAACATAGATAAAGCCAATGAACAACAGCGTCAGGAAGATGCCCATCTCGATCAAACCGAAGATGCCAAGGTCACGGAACACCAATGCCCACGGAAAAACGAATGCAATTTCGAGATCGAACACGATGAACAAAATGGCAAGCAAGTAGTAGCGGACGTCGAATTTCAGACGCGCGTCTTCAAAGGGCAAGAAGCCACATTCGTAAGGAGACAGTTTTTCAGCTGAAGGCGCTTTAGGCCCCAGAAGATTACCGAGAACGATCAGGGCAATGCCGATACCGATCGCAACAATTAAGAACAAAAGTGTAGGCAGGTATTCGGCGAGCACGATCCGTCGGTCCCTTCTGTCTTTGAGTGGCGGCTCCGGACATAGTGTCCGGAGCGCCATAGAGTGGTGCCCAAGGGGGGACTCGAACCCCCACGACCTAAGCCGCTACCACCTCAAGGTAGTGCGTCTACCAATTCCGCCACCTGGGCAATCTTTTTCGCATGATGTTTTGACGCGCCATGCGAGCGCATAAGTGTAAACCGTATTAAGGTTTTTGCGAAGGCGTTTGCGTTGTATTTTCAGCGTTTGGCGTCGTGTTTTGTGCAGGCGCTGCTGTTGCAGGTGCTTGCGGAACAGGCGTTGCTGAAGACGCAGGTGCTTGCGGTACTGCGTTGTCCGTTTTTACCGGCGTATTCGTGACCGGTGCGGCAACGGGGGCATTCGCCATCACGCTACCTTGCGCGCCGTTAACGCTGTCCGTCGGACGTTTAACATTCATCCAAGCCATCAAGAGCGTAAGCACGAAAAAGCTAACACCCAGCCACTTCGTGCTTTTCGACAAGAAGCTCGCTGAACCTTGCGAACCGAACACAGTGCCGGAGGCGCCCGCGCCGAAGCCCGAACCTGCCTGTGCACCTGCACCGCGTTGCAGAAGAATCAGAACGGTCATCGACACAGCGATGAGCACGTACAAGATATTGAGAACAAGAATCAACATTAAGCAGTCATCCAAACATTACAACGCAGCTGCAGCAGCCGCGATGCCTAGAAAATCTTGCGCCACCAAAGAGGCGCCACCGACGAGGCCGCCGTCGACATCCGGCTGTGAGAACAGCAAGGCGGCGTTGTCGGCCTTCACGCTACCGCCGTACAGGATCGGGAGCGAGGCGGCGATTCTACCATCCAAGGCAGCTATCTCGCCACGAATGAACGCGTGAACCGCCTGCGCTTGCTCGGGTGACGCGGTTTTACCGGTGCCGATTGCCCAAACCGGCTCATAGGCCACGATCGCACCGTCCAGACCCGCGACGCCAACCTGTTCGATCACGGCGTTCAGTTGATCGCGAATCACCGATTCGGTTTCGCCAGCTTCGCGCTGGGCCAAGGTTTCACCGACACACAGCACGGGCACAATACCGGCAGCCTTTGCCGCGGCAAACTTCGCAGCGACCTGCGCGTTCGATTCGGCATGGTATTCGCGACGTTCGGAGTGGCCGACCAAGGTATGTGTCGCGCCGATATCCGACAGCATGTCCGGGGCAATTTCACCCGTATACGCGCCTTTTTGATGCGCGCTGACATCTTGTGCGCCGAGCGCAATGGCTCCGCCCGTAAACGCCTGAATCAAACCCGGCAAGTACACCGACGGCGGAAAGACAATGGCTTGGACGTTCCCCGGCATGCCTGCCAGGTCTTTCATCAGCGCGTGCGCGGAAGCCAGATTGCCGTTCATTTTCCAATTACCGGCAACAATTTTCTGACGCATAAAAGTGATCCTTAAACGAGTTTGATTTCGCGCAACCGTTCCATCAGGTATTCATTCGCCGTAATTGCTTCGGCATACCGACTCGGGTTGTCCGGTGTGATCGTGGAAGGCAACACGCCCACCGATGCATCCGGATTGAGATGTAAGAAAAATGGCGTCGAATAACGCGGTGCACGCGCGTTGGCACCCTTCGGGTTGACGACACGATGCGTGGTCGACGGATAGACGTGATTGGTCATCCGTTGCAACATGTCACCGATATTCACGACGATGGTGTCAGCATCCGCCGTAAAGGGAACCCATTCGCCCTTTCGTGATTTGACTTCAAGACCTTCGGCGCTCGCGCCCACTAACAACGTGATCAGGTTGATGTCTTCGTGCTCACCTGCACGAACATTCGGCACATCGCCGTCAGGAATCGGCGGGTAGTGAATCGGACGCAAGATGGAGTTGCCGGAGTAAGTACGCTCGACAAAGAAATCAGGCGCAAGACCCAGATCAGTCGCCAGGATTTCCAACACCACATTGCCCAACGAATCCAAGGATTCGTACAGGCCATAACCGATCGTTTTGAATTCGGGCAGCTCGGAAGGCCACACATTGGGCTGCATGATTTCGGCGTACTTCGAGTCACGCGGAATTTCACGGCCGATATGAAAGAACTCTTTCAAATCAAAATGTGTCGCGCCTTTTGCAGTCTCAATACCAAATGGCGTAAAGCCGCGTGCACCGCCTGAACCCGGCACCTTGTATTGCTGTTTGACTGCATCCGGCAGCGAAAAGAAGGCTTTGAATACGTCATAGGCCGCATCAATAGAGGCGGCGGCAATACCATGATTGCGAATCCCCGCGAAACCCCACTCGCGGTATGCATCGCCCAATTTTTTGACGAATGCGGCGCGCGCAGCGGGATCCGTTGTGCCCGTGTATTCGCTGATATCAAAGGTGGGAATCGGACTCTGGCTCATGACTTGCTCAATGTGCACTTTCGACGATGGCGGCTAATGCTTGCAGGGTTTCTTCGACTAATCGTGCGTCGTCCGCTTCCACAGTCACGCGAACAACAGGTTCGGTGCCGGAAGGTCGAAGGAAGGCACGCCCCCTACCCTCGACTTGTTTGCTGGCATGCGCAAGAGCCGCCACGACTTCTTCGCGCGCAACAACTTGTTTTGCGTTGTCGATTCGGACATTGCGTGTTTTCTGCGGCACTTTCGTCAAACCGTGCAAGGCTTCGACGAGTGTTTCACCCGATTCGCGCAAAGCTTCCAAGACCTGTAATGCGGCGATGATGCCATCACCCGTTGCCGAGCGATCCAAGCAAAGCACGTGACCTGATGCTTCACCGCCAAGAACCCCTTGGTTCTCAAGCAGCATTCGCAGGACATAGCGGTCACCGACGTTGGAACGCATGAACGGTATGCCCAGCTCGCCCAATGCTTTTTCGAAACCGAAATTGGTCATCAAGGTTCCGACGACGGGCCCTCTCAAACGACCTTGGCGCTTCCAATGACGCGCAAGCACGTACAAGATGTCGTCACCGTCGCGTACTGCGCCTGAGCCATCAACCAAAACGACGCGATCACCGTCGCCGTCAAAGGCAATACCGAGTTCCGCGCCCAACATCACAACTTTTTCAGCCAGGGCCTCCGGGTGGGTTGAGCCAACACCGGCATTGATATTGGTGCCGTCAGGTTCCACGCCCAGTACATCGACGCGCGCGCCTAACTCACGAAACACCATCGGGCCGATTTGATAATTCGCACCATTGGCGCCGTCAATCACCACATGCATGCCTGACAGGTCCACACCCTTCGCGATCGAGTTTTTGCACGCTTCGACATAACGCCCAATCGCGTCGCGTGTACGGATGGCCTTGCCCAGCTTTTCGGATTCGACCGTGGCAAACGGCGTTTCAATCGCGGCTTCGATGGCGAGCTCCATCGCGTCATCAATCTTTTCGCCGTCTGCGTTGAAGAACTTGATCCCATTATCAAAATGCGGATTATGTGATGCAGAAATAACGATGCCGCCGTCTGCGCGTAGCGAACGCGTGAGATGCGATACGGCAGGTGTCGGCATTGGACCCATGAGTTGTACGTCAACACCTGCCGCGACCAAGCCGGCCTCAAGTGCCGCCTCGAACATATAGTTCGAGATGCGTGTGTCTTTGCCGATGACCACCACTGGCTTGCGCCAGTTGCCGCGCGCGTGATGTTGCTCGCTCAGCACGCGTCCATAGGCATTGCCGAGTTGCAAGACGAAGTCGGCAGCAATCGGATGTGCGCCTACGCGCCCACGAATTCCATCTGTACCGAACCACTTGCGGCTGTTCAAGCCAATGTCTCCTCATCCTCAGCAGGTGCCGGCTTATTGCCCAGCATGGCCAAAAGAGACGCAATGCGGTCACGCAGTTCACGGCGATCGCAAATTTGATCGATGGCGCCGTGCTCCAATAAAAATTCCGAGCGCTGGAAGCCTTCGGGTAGCTTTTCGCGAATGGTTTGTTCGATCACGCGAGGACCCGCAAATCCGATCAGCGCTTTGGGTTCACCGATATTGATATCGCCCAACATTGCCAAGGACGCCGAGACACCGCCCGTGGTCGGATTCGTTAACACAGAGATATAAGGCAGGCCCTGCGCGCGCAAACGTGCGAGTGCTGCGGAGGTCTTCGCCATTTGCATCAATGAGAAGAGGCTCTCTTGCATGCGTGCGCCGCCGCTGGCTGCGAAATTGACAAACGGTGCGTTCAGGCGAATGGCCTCTTCCACACCCAATGCAAAACGCTCGCCCACAACCGAACCCATCGAACCCGCCATAAAACCGAAGTCAAATGCGCTGGCCACGATCGGCATGCGTTTTAGATGGCCGGCGTACGCAATCAGCCCCTCAGATTCACCTGAGCTCTTTTGCGCCGCTTTGATACGGTCTGCGTACTTCTTTTGATCTTTGAATTTCAGGACATCAACGGGTTGCAGATCGCTGCCAATCTCCCTCAACGGACCCGCGTCCAAGAACGCGTGCAGGCGCGCACGTGCGCGAATCGACATGTGATGCGCGCACTTTGGGCACACCTGCAAGTTTTCTTCCAATTCACGGGCATACAGGACGGCACCGCATTCATCGCACTTTTCCCAAAGGCCTTCTGGGACATTGCGCTTGCGGGCTTCGCCACCTGCATCCGTACGTATACGTGTGGTTGTAATTCGTTTCAGCCAGGACATGGAATACTTCGATCCAGAGAGCCCGACAGTCTAGCCGACGTGTCGGGCAAGTCCAATTGAGCTCAGGCCTGCGGGGCCGTGGCACCTGCCTCGATGTTCTCGATCAGGTTGTCGACATTTTCTTCCAACATCCGGCGGTACAAATCAAGCATGTACTCGATGAACGCCTCTTTGTTGGCTGAAGGATTGGTTTCATAACCAATATAGGCGTGCGAGTTATAGCGCGCCGCCGCGTACAAAATGGCCGCACTCACGCGCTTCATACCGAATGACTGCCCTTGCTGGTTGGCAAGTTCCAAGTAGGCATTCGTCGCAGTGAAGAATTGCGGATCCAATGCAACGCCTTCTTGTCCATTTGTTTCGGTTTGGGTGGTTTCGTTTTCGCTCATTTTTTCAGATCCGGAAGTGAACTTTCACAGGCGTTTTGGACTTCATGGCAATCTGCGCGGCGTGATTCAAAGACCACCTCGCGCATCAACTCGCCATCTTTGAAGCCATGTTGCGTTTCGATTTCGTCACAAACGACAACGCCCCACGGCTCGATCGTAGTGATGACCTCGAATAACTCGTCGATTCTAAACCCGCCGGAAAGCAGAAAGGGCTTCGTCAGCTCTTGCGGCAGCCATTTCCAGCTGGAGTGTGACGCACTGCTCGGAGGACCACTGGCGCGAAATACGAACCCGGCGGCATTTGGGAAACTGGCGTGCAGGAGCTTGCCATCTGTACCAGGCGGCAACAGCGCCTGCTCAAAGGTCTTCAGAAATGGAATACCGAAGGCACGGCAAAACGCATCCTCTTCACGCCCGGAAAAGATGACCAAGTTCGGCCTGAGCTGTTTGATGATCTCGCGAACTTCTTGCTGCGTATTGTCGGAAAAGGAAGCCACTGAGCCCACCAGCGGCGTGATGGCCTGTCGCATGCTGCGCGCGGCCTCCACACGGACGGCATGTGCGCTGTCTTGACCAAAATGAAAAGAGACGGCGTCAGCGCCCAGTTCGCCCGCCAGGCGTACGTCGCCTGGACGCATAAATCCGTCAAACAGCGTTCGGGTACGAAAAAGTGATCTCACGCGTGGTGACCTCTTCCGGCAAGTTCCAATTTTCAGAATAGCGCGGCCCGATGAACACCAATCCACACGCGGGCGCTGTGACCCCGCCCTGCGTCCGATCACGCATGTCCAGCAACTCGCCGAGCCAGTTCACTGACTTGCGTCCCTTTCCGACCTCTAACAACGCACCCACGATATTGCGCACCATATGGTGCAAGAAGGCATTGCCTTCAACGTCCACGTGCAACACCTCACCTTCACGCGTCACTGAAATATTCGACAGAAATCGCCGTGCATGTGGTGCTTCGCATTGCGAGCTACGAAAGCTACTGAAGTCATGCTCGCCGACAAGTGCTTGCGCGGCCAAATGCATCGCGTCTGCATCCAATGGATGCAATTCCCAAGCCAAATACTGGGACATGAAGCCCGGCCGCGTCTGTCGGTTGAGCAAGCTATAGCGATAGCGTCGACGCACTGCGGAAAATCGCGCATTGAAATCCGACGCAACCGGCTGGCACCAAGCGACGGCCACGCTTCTTGGCAGGTTTGCGGTGGCGCCCAACAGCCAAGCACGCGCGTCACGCCGCACGTCCGAATCGAAATGAACCACTTGGCAACGTGCGTGGACGCCGGCATCTGTTCGACCTGAGCAGGTCACCGAAATCGGCTGATTTGCAACCTTCGAGAGCGCGTCTTCAAGCGCTGCCTGAACAGAAGGCACAGATTCGTCGGATCGCTGCCACCCACGAAAGGCACCCCCATCGTATTCAACCCCTAAGGCAAATCGAATGGCGGGCGCTCCGTTCAACGAAGGTCGTTGAGCAATTGCTCTGCTGCTTTGTGCGTTTCAGGAAGCAGGCTTTCTTGTAAGAGCGTTTGTAGAATTTCGCGCGCCGTGTGCTTGTCACCGACGACGATGCAAGCACGCGCCTTCGCAATTTTCGACAAAGCATCGTGATCCTCTGAGATCGGATCTGCTTTCGGCACCGGGACAGGTTCGTGTGAAGGCTCGACGTTGGCGTCTGCGTTTTTGACCTCAGCTGCGTAGGCTGCTTCAGACACCGCAGAGGCAGCGGCGAGATCCTGCATCCAACGCGGTGTGCCTGCCGGCTTTGCGCTCGACTTCTTACGGCCACGGAACACCCAGACCAAACCCGCTAACAAGACCGCCGCGATCAGTGCCCAGGTCAGACCCATCCACGGGAAATGGTTCGCGCCTGCTGCGTCTTTGCCCTTTTCGGTCTGGCGGGTTTGTAGATTCTTCTGCGCGCTCGCCAACTGCGTGTCTTTAATCGCAATCAGCTGCGCTTGCTTGTTTTTCAATTGTTCGAGCTCAGCAACGCGTGATTTCAACTCGTTGATCTCTGCGTCTTTCGTGGCGATCGACTCGTTGGCCTGCTGAATCTGTTGTTGAAGCATGTCGCCATCCCCTTGTTTGCCTCCCCCACTGCGCGTGGTCGGTGCATCGTTATTCGCCGTCGGCGCGACGATTTTCAAACGCGCCTCGCTCAGTGCCTTTGGCGCGGCGGACGCACTCGTTCTGCTCTCGTTCGCAGCCTTGTTCGCAACCGTCGACGTATCGGTCGGTCGAACGGTGCGATTGGCGACTGAAGGTGCCGCTTTGGCCACGGCAGCGCGATCCTCAGCCGAGGGTGCCTTAACGTCGAGACTGCCTTCCGGCGTGCGCAATATTGCGCCGGCTTTCAATCGGTTGATATTGCCACCGATGAATGCATCGCTATTGAGTTGCAGCAATTGCTGCATTGTTTGGGTCGGATCGCCGTTGTTGCCCGCCATCGCGCGTGCGATCTCGCCCAATGTCTGACCATAGCGAATGGGCCCATACGTTCGACCGGAGGCGACGACGCTCGATGCACTGCTCGACTCAGGTGCTGATGCGGTGTCCGCAACGCTCGATACCGGTGCTGCCGAGGTGGCGACACTGGGTGTCGTCGTTTGTTCGGGTAGTGCCTCAGTGACGGTCGACTCAGCACGCACCACGGCGTTGTTTGGCGCAACTGTCGGCGCTTGAATCGCCGGCGGCGTGCCTGAGATCGTATTCGGCGGTGTCATCAAGGCCGAATATTCGCGCACCAAGCGACCGTCCGACCATTGCACCTCCACAAGGAAGTCGAGCTCGGTCAGCGTGACCGGTGTGAGGCTGGTGACCTTTACAAAGGGCTTACCGTCTTCGCCTGTCTCGATCGAAAAATGCAAATCGGAGACCAAGCGGTCCGGCAGCGGCAGGCCGACACGAATAAACGTTTCAGGGTCAGCCAGCTTTGCACTGAGCTCTTGTAGCTCGGCGGGATCGCTCGAAATGATGGGGATATAGGCAAGAAACGGTTCGTTCAGGCGCGACTTGACTTGGATTTGCCCCAGACCCAGCGCCCATGCAGGCGCGCTAGCCAAGACAAAAGCCAGTGCAATCACAATGACTTGCAAGAACTTCTTCATGTCAAGCCCCAATATCCTCATCGCACTGTAGAGGCATTTAGGGGCGCTTGGCAATTAATTCCGCAATTTGCACAGCGTTCAATGCAGCGCCTTTGCGAATATTGTCAGACACGACCCACAGGTTGATGCCGCGCGGATGCGAGATATCTTCGCGAATTCGACCGATGTAGACCGCGTCTTTGCCCGATGCATGGGTCACCGGCGTGGGATAGCCCGCAGGTGCCCTTTCATCAACCACTTCTGCACCCGGCGCATGCATCAGCAAGTCGCGCACTTCTGTTGCACTGATCTTTTCGCGCGTCTCAATGGAGACCGCTTCAGAGTGACCGAAGAACACGGGGACGCGCACCACGGTCGCATTGATTTGAATGGACTCGTCGCCCAAGATCTTGCGCGTTTCCCAGACGAGCTTCATTTCTTCGCTGGTGTAACCGTTGTCTAGAAAGTCGCCGCCATGCGGAATGACATTGAACGCGATTTGAACCGGATACACCTCAGGTTCGGCCGCGTTGAAGTTGAGCAAGTCAGCGGTTTGCTTGCCCAACTCTTCCATGGCGCGTTTACCCGTGCCCGACACCGATTGATACGTTGCAATATTCAAACGCTCGATGCCAACCTTCTTATGGATGGGTGCAATCGCGACCATCAACTGCATCGTTGAGCAATTCGGGTTCGCCACAATGCCCTTGGGGATATTTTTCAGTGCTTCAGGATTGACTTCAGAAACGACCAAAGGCACGTCTGGATCCTGACGAAAGGCCGAGGAGTTGTCGATCACGATGGCGCCGGCAGCAGCAAATTTCGGCGCATAACGTTTCGACGTTTCGCCACCCGCAGAAAACAAAGCAATATCGACGCCTTTCGGATCAAAGTTTGCAAGGTCTTGCACGATCAATCTGCGATGACCGTAGTCGACCTCAGACCCTGCAGAGCGCTCGCTCGCCAGGGCGATCACTTCATCGGCGGGAAACTTGCGCTCGGCAAGAATCGACAGCATCACTTCGCCCACGGCGCCTGTTGCGCCCACTACTGCAACTTTCATATCTAGTCTCGAAACTCTCTTTGGATGGGGGATTAAATCTGATAACTCCCCGGTAACATACCGGGCGTGTCGTGGACGACTTCGCCGCACTGGGCACGATGACGCATTGCTTGGTCCATGAGGACCAGTGCCAACATGGCCTCGCAAATCGGCGGCGCCCGCAGGCCGACACATGGGTCATGCCGACCGGTGGTTACGACCTGAACCGCCTGCCCGTTGACGTCGATGCTCGAGACCGGAATTCGCAGACTTGATGTGGGCTTGAAGGCCACGCCGACGCGAATGATTTGTCCGGAGCTGATGCCACCCAGAATGCCGCCCGCATGATTGGTCTCGAAGCCCGTTGCGCTCAACGCATCTCGATGGACCGAACCGGGTTGTTCAATGCTGTCAAAGCCAGCACCGATCTCCACCCCTTTGACTGCGTTGATCGACATCATGGCGCCTGCGATTTCCGCATCGAGCTTTCCATAGAGTGGTTCGCCCCAGCCGGCCGGGACGCCTAAAGCTTCCACATACACACGCGCACCGCAGGAATCGCCAGACTTACGCAAGGCATCAAGATGCGCTTCAAGGGCTGGCACTTGTTCCGCGTTTGGCCAAAACAAACCGTTGTCTTCAACGACACACCAATCGATTGCGTTTGCCTTGAATCCGCCCGCCTGCGTCACGCAAGCGCGCACCTCAACGCCATAGGTGTGACGCAGCCACTTCTTAGCAATCACGCCAGCCGCGACACGTATGGCGGTTTCCCGCGCACTACTCCGCCCCCCGCCATTCGGATCGCGTCGACCGTACTTCCGGTCATAGGTGTAATCGGCGTGACCCGGTCGATAGCTATGTGCAATGGATGCGTAATCTTTGCTCCGCGCATCGACATTGCGAATCACGAGCGCAATCGGTGTACCCGTTGTGATGCCTTCGAAAACGCCCGACAGAATTTCGACTTCATCCGGTTCATGGCGTTGAGAGACGTGCCGGGATTTTCCCGTCGCACGTCGCGCAAGGTCTTCGACAAAGTCTTTCGGCGCGAGTGGGATGTCAGGTGGGCAACCGTCCACGACACAACCGATGGCGGGGCCATGAGACTCGCCAAAGGTTGTCACGCGGAGCAATTTGCCGAAGGTATTCAAGCGCGTGCGTCCGCCAGGCTGCGAATACGGTCGTGATGTTGAACGAGGTCTTCGCGTTCGACCACGAAGATGCCCATTTGACCCACCTTGAACTCCACCCAGGCCATCGGCACTTCAGGCAACAGTGCAGCCAAAGCCATTTCCGCTTCACCGACTTCGCAAATGAGCAAACCGTCTTCATTCAGATGCGCCGGTGCATCGCGCATGATTTTCAGCGCAAGGTCCAATCCATCATCGCCGGCCCGCAAGCCGAGCTCCGGTTCGTGTGCATATTCCTTCGGCAAGGCATCTGTTTCGTCGTTCGTGACGTACGGCGGATTGGTCACGATGAGATCGTATGTGCGACCACCGAGTTGCGTGAACAAATCCGACTTCACGAACGACACATTGTCTGTCAGCAAACGCTTCTTGTTTTCTTCGGCCAATGACAAGGCATCGTCAGACAGATCGACGCCGTCCACTTGCCAGTCAGGCTGGTAATGCGCCATAGCGATCGCGATACACCCCGAGCCCGTGCACAGATCGAGGGCGGAAGTGACTTCACGGCCGCCGAGCCAAGGTTCGAAACCTGACTCAATCAATTCGGCAATGGGAGAACGCGGTACCAACGCGCGGCTGTCAGATTTGAAAGACAAGCCGGCGAACCACGCCTCACCCGTCAAATACGCCGCTGGAATGCGTTCGTTGATCCGTCGATTGAACAAGGCCAGGATTTTTGCCTGCTCATCCGCGGTGATGCGCGCAGCCCCGTAGACAGGCGACAAGTCATGCGGCATGTGCAGCGCGTGCAAAACCAATTGCGTGGCTTCGTCCATGGCATTGTCAAAACTATGGCCAAACGTCAAACCCGCTTCATTGAAACGGCTGCCGCCATATCGGATGTGATCGATGATTGTGCGCAGTTCAGGTACGGATGCGGGAAGCACAGGGCAAGACTCTTCGGATGAATGCCACAGTATAGAGGCCAGTGGTCGTGCAAACGGTATGATGGCTCGGTCTCAAAGCCAGTGACTTTTCATGTTCAATCGCTCGACCTTGTGGATTCTTGTCATCGCCTTCGGATTGGCCGGTCTGGTCTCCGGCTGGCTGTATTTCAACCGCCCTCAGGCCCCAGCTGAAGCCCCTGCGCATCCCCCTTTGCGCGCTGTCCAATTGATGGACGCACCGAGGGATTTGCCGACATTTACGCTTCAGCGCACCGAAGGGCAGCGCTTTACACCTGCCGATTTGAAGGGTCATTGGACCTTGATTTTTCTCGGTTTCACCCATTGCCCTGATATTTGCCCAACGACCTTGGCGACGATGAAGCCTGTCCAAGCCCATTGGCGCGAAGCGTTCCCGGATGCAACGCGGCCGCAGCTCGTTTTCGTGAGCGTCGATCCGAATCGGGACACGCCGGAAGTGGCGCAACGCTACGCAAGTGCGTTTAGCCCGGACACCGTGGCTGCAACTACGGACGAGGCGAACTTGCTCAAATTCACTCAATCGCTGTCGATGGTCTTTATGCGCAACGCGCCAGACGATGCCAAAAAACCGGATCAATACAGCGTCGACCACTCCGCTGCGATGGCAGTCATCAATCCGCAGGGCCAACTTGCAGGCTTTTTGAAAGCACCGTTTGATCCTGCAGCCATCACACAGGACATGGATGCTTTGACGCGAGCACGCGCGCCGTGAGCGCCGTCACGTGGTTGACTTATGTATTGCCGCATCGCGCATTGTCTAGCGCAGCACGCAAACTCGCCTACTCGCAGAACCCGAAAATCAAACAATGGTTGATTGATACGGTCGTGCGGAAATTCGGGGTGAACTTGTCGGAAGCAGAAGAATCCGACGCATCACGCTACGCATCTTTTAATGCGTTCTTTACACGCGCATTGAAAGCGGGCGTGCGTACGCCACCGACGGCGCCAAATTGGCTTTCCATGCCGGCAGATGGACGCGTCAGCCAATGCGGAAAGATCGAAGCCGGTCGTATTTTCCAAGCGAAGGGTCAATCGTTCACGACCGCAGAGTTGCTGGGTGACGACGCATTGGGTGCACGCTTCAACGATGGTGAATTTGCCACGATCTATTTGTCACCGCGTGATTACCACCGAGTACATATGCCCTGCAAAGGCACCTTGGTGGAAACACTTCACGTGCCAGGCCGCTTGTTCTCCGTTGGTCCGGATGCGGTTCGCAACGTGCCGAGGCTGTTCGCACGCAACGAGCGTTTGGTCTGCCACTTCGATACTGAGTTCGGCCCGATGATGATGGTGATGGTCGGCGCGCTCTTGGTGTCTGGTGTTGAAACCGTTTGGAGTGGCGTTGAAATCCCCGCTTACGGTGATCGGATTCAACGCAAAGACTGGCGCGGCAAAGGCATCACGCTTGATGGCTTTGCTGAAATGGCACGCTTCAATTACGGCTCAACGGTGATTGTGCTTTTGCCTGAAGGTAGCGGCGTGTGGTCGAACGCTATGACAGCAGAAGCACCGGTTCGCTTGGGCGAACCGATGTTTGAACTGCAGCGCTGAGCCTCAGCTCAGGGCTTGCACTTTGACAATCGCAAGACCTGCCCGGGCTTGATGCTGTAGCGCGGTGCCTTGAGCTTGTTGTCTTTCGCCAGGCTCGCAACATTGCATTTGTAATCGCGGGCAATGCTATAGAGCGTTTCACCATTCGTTACGCGGTGCGAGTCGGGTGATTTTTTTGCGGAAGGCTGCAATTTGCTTGCAGCTTGCGGATTAGACGGTTTGATGACCGCTGGCTTCTGCACGACCACCGCAGGATCAACGACGCCGGATGTAGCCTCTGCTGGCCGGTTATTGGCTACGAGATCCGAACTATCACCGCCATCAACGGTTCGATTCACCAAGGTCCCCACGCGCACAATGGCAGTCGATGGATCCGCACTGATCACCTGACGCGCAATATCAGCGCGTTTGCCATTCACGCAGTTCCAGCTGTATGCACGCGACATCGTCGAGTTGACCGTGATCGTCGTGCCGGCCTGCAGCCATTGATTCACATCCAATCGCGGATTCATATTGCGAAGGGCCCGCTGGAAGCCATCTGTGCCGCGCTGATTCCCCATGCAAATCGTCAGCTCGTTCAATGTGGTCGGCTTCTGCAGACGCAAACTGACTTGCTTGTTAGAAATGCGCGGGAACCGCAGGCCATAATCTTTCGCGTGGAGATACAACCACGCGGCCGCAATCACCATCGGGACGTAATCACGGGTTTCTGCAGGGAACTGGTTGTAGACGGTTGAATCCCAGAAATTCCGTCCGCCGGTCGCGTTGAAGATGCGCAAAGCGCGCCCTTCTCCACCGTTATAGGCGGCCAAGGCCATCTCAATGCTGCCATTGAGTTCTGCGTAACGTTCAACGATATAGCTTGCGGCCGCCTCGGCAGACATGCGTGGGTCGTAACGCGTGTCGAAGCCTGTACCGTCATTGCCAAGGCCGAAGCGACGACCCGTTGCCGGCATGAATTGCATGGGGCCAATTGCGCCCACACGCGAGCCCACATGCACTTTGCCATTCGATTCTTTGGTCACGATGCCGAACAAAAGCGCTTCTGACAGGCCGTACTTATGAAAGGCCGGTGCCATCTGAGGCTTCAAATATTGAAAGTTCTCATAACTTGTCATCAACGACGGGCGCATATCCGTCAGCCAACGACGGATGCCTGCTTGCACGGCCGGATTCATTTGAACGCGCGCCAGAAAGTTGCGGCTGCGATCGTCCAACAGCGCATCTGCGGTCGCGCCCTCGGGCACATTCTGGCCGGTCACATTGATGCGATCTTCGGCGTCGATGTCATCAATGTCGACTTCTTCACTGGCATCTTCAACGGCAAGCGCACGCTTATAGACTTCGAGCAACGGCACCATTTGGCAGCCTTTCATTGCACCGCATTGCTGCAGCAAGCCGTCCATTCGGGTGATCAAGACATCACGCGCATCGGGCGACTCGGCCGCCTTGACCTCAGCTTCCAAACGGGTCATCTCGGCTTGTAACGCGGCCTCTTTCTTGTTTTTAGCCGCAAGCGCGGGTGTCGCCAACATGGCAAGGATCAATGGCGTGGCCGCCAAAACGCACTTTTTTGCAGATTGCACTTGTTTTGTTCCGAGTTCGTGAAGCAGAACTCCGAGCCTAGACGCTCCGGCTGTTTTGGGCAAGGACGCACACACGCGAAAAATGGCATAGGTACAGATAGAATGAATTTTTCTGCGCGGAGCTTTCATGGATCCCATCTTCGTCGGCAAAGGTGTCAGCACACCGGACAGCATCAACGTTGAATTGCTCCCGAAATACGGCAATCGCCACGGATTGGTCGCAGGCGCCACCGGCACTGGTAAGACCGTCACCTTGCTGACACTGGCAGAAGGCTTTTCGAAGCGCGGGGTCCCCGTGTTCCTTGCAGACGTCAAAGGCGACGTCGCAGGCTTGGCGATGGCGGGTGCCGGCAATGAAAAAATCGATGCACGTGTCAAAGAACTGGGCGTGCAGGATTTTGCCCATGCGGCCAATCCGGTGGTGTTTTGGGATCTGTGGGGCCAAAAAGGTCACCCGGTCCGAACCACGGTCAGCGAAATGGGGCCCTTGCTGCTCTCTCGCATCCTCGAATTGAATGACACGCAAAGTGGCGTGCTCGATATCGTCTTCAAACTTGCAGACGACCGCGGTTTGCTTTTACTGGATTTGAAAGACTTGCGCGCTTTGTTGGGATTGATCGCCGACGAACGAAAAGATATTTCAACCAGTTACGGCTTGGTCAGCGTGCAATCCATCGGTGCCATTCAGCGCGCCTTGTTACAAATCGAACAACAAGGCGGAGATGCGTTCTTCGGCGAACCCGCCTTGGATCTCAACGATTTGATGCGCACCACCCTCGACGGCAAGGGCGTGTTGAACATCCTCGCGGCCGACCAACTGATTCTGAAGCCGCGTTTGTATTCGAGCTTCTTGCTTTGGTTGCTCAGCGAACTGTTCGAACGACTGCCTGAAGTCGGCGACCTGGACAAACCGAAGTTGGTCTTTGTGTTCGATGAAGCGCATTTGTTGTTTGATGATGCCCCGCCCGCTTTGCAACAACGCGTCGAGCAGGTTGTGCGCATCATTCGCTCAAAAGGCGTTGGCGTGTACTTTTGTTCGCAGTTCCCGGACGACGTGCCAGACGCCATCTTGGGTCAGCTGGGCAATCGTTTTCAGCACGCGCTTCGCGCCTTTACGCCGCGCGACCAAAAAGCGGTTAAAACAGCCGCTGAAACTTTCGTTCCCAATCCAGCGATCACGGATCTCGTTCAGACGCTTTCGAGCCTTGGTGTCGGCGAAGCACTGGTGTCAACCTTGCAAGACAAGGGCATCCCAATGCCCGTCGAAAAGACCTTGGTGGTACCACCGGGCTGTCGCTTGGGCGCCATCACCGATGCAGAGCGCATGCAAGTGCGCGCAGCAAGTCCGGTGGGCGGCAAGTACGACCAGCCGATTGATCGCGAGTCAGCAGCTGAATTGCTTTTGAAAAAGGCACAAGCCGCAACAGAAGCGGCCAACGCGCCGCCGGCGAAGCCCATTGAATCGGCAGAAGCAGAATCGGAAGGCGGTATTGGCCAAGTGGTCAAAGATGCACTCTTCGGGACGAAGCGCCGTCAAGGCATGATCGAAACCATGGCCAAACAAACAGCGCGCACGATGGGCTCACAAGTCGGCCGTCAAATTTTGCGCGGCGTTTTGGGCGGCATGTTTGGTGGGCGACGCTGAGGCGTCGCAGCGCGCATGGGACGTTGGCGACCGCCACCTGCACACAGCACCGCGCTCATCACGCCTGATGGGCACGCGGTACTGAAAGCGGAGCTCGATGACCTTTGGCGCGTACGTCGGCCAGAAGTCGTGCGTGCGTTATCAGCTGCGGCGGCGGAAGGCGACCGTTCTGAGAATGCCGAATACATTTATCGCAAGAAGCAGCTTGGCGAAATCGATCGTCGTGTTCGCTATTTGAGTAAACGTATCCCTGCACTGAAAGTCGTCGCAGACGCACCTTCGGATCCGGAGTGCGTTTTCTTTGGCGCACAGGTGACACTGGAAGACATTGAAGACGGGCGCAACGTCACCTACCGCATTGTCGGACCCGATGAAACAGACTCACTCGAGGGTCGTATCAGCATCGACTCGCCCATGGCACGCGCCCTGCTAAAGCGGCGCGTGGATGATGCGTTCGAAGTAGATCTTCCGATAGGCAAACGCAGCTATGTGATTGCGGCTGTCGTGTACACAGCTTAGTCGTCGAACGGGACTTCGCCGTAGAGATCGTGTTCGTCGCTACCCATGATGTCCACTTCAACAAAATCACCCGGCTTAAGGCCTGCCTCAAAACCGTTTTGAATTTGCACGAGGCCATCGATTTCCGGTGCATCTGCTTTTGAGCGGGCAATGGCAAGTTCACCATCAATCTCATCGACGATGCAGGTTTGTCGGCTGCCCACCTTCGCAGCCAGTTTTGCTTCCGAAATTTCTGCTTGCAACGCCATGAATCTCGCCAATCGCGATGCTTGCTCTTCCGGCACAACATGATCGGCGATGTCGTTGGCGACTGCGCCTTCAACGGGTGAATAAGTAAACGCCCCGACGCGATCTAACTGCGCGTCTTCAATGAAGTCGAGCAGCATTTGGAAGTCTGCTTCCGTCTCGCCCGGGAATCCGACGATAAAGGTGCTCCGAATCGTGAGGTCGGGACACATCTTTCGCCAGTTGTGTACGCGCTGAAGGGTCTTATCAATTGCACCCGGTCGCTTCATGGCCTTGAGTACTTTCGGACTCGCGTGTTGGAACGGAATGTCGAGATACGGCAGGATTTTGCCGTCGGCCATTAAGGGAATGATGTCGTCAACATGCGGATACGGGTACACGTAATGCAGTCGCGTCCAGAGTCCGAGTTCAGACAAGCCTTCGCACAATGACTTCATGCGCGTTTCATAGGTTTTGTCATGCCACGTGCGCGGCGCATAACGCACATCGACACCATAAGCGCTCGTGTCTTGCGACACGACCAAGAGTTCTTTCACACCGCCCATCGCCAATTTCTCGGCCTCACGCAAGACCTCATCGACAGGTCGCGAGACCAAGTCGCCGCGCATCGAGGGAATGATGCAGAACGTACAACGATGGTTACAGCCTTCTGAAATTTTCAAATAGGCGTAGTGCTTGGGCGTCAGCTTGACGCCGTAATCCGGAATCAAATCGATAAACGGATCGTGCGACGGCGGCAAGGCTTCGTGCACGGCATCCATCACGCTCACGTAGTCCTGCGGCCCACTGATCGACAACACGCCGGGATGCGCTTCACGAATGATGTCCGCACGTTTGCCGAGGCAGCCGGTGACGATCACTTTGCCGTTCTCTGCCATCGCTTCGCCAATGGCATCCAATGATTCGGCGACGGCCGAGTCGATGAACCCGCACGTGTTGACGACCACCACATCGGCATCGTCATAGTTGGGCGCCACCGCATAGCCTTCCACTTTCAGCTGAGTCAGGATGCGTTCGGAATCGACGAGCGCCTTGGGACAACCGAGGCTGACGAAACCGACTTTGGGTGCGGCGTTGGACATGGGGGCGTGGTTCTTATCGAAAGACCGGACTATTCTAAAGCGCATCCCTTTGAAGCGTTCCCACTATGGAAGTCGTCACCCTTTCCGTTGCAAAGTGTCCGGACATCGATGCCTATCTGGCCGTACCCAAAGCACCCACCACGGCTGGAATCGTGGTGTTGCAGGAAATTTTTGGGGTGAATGCGCATATCCAAGACCTTGTGCGCAGGTATGCCGAAGCGGGCTATATGGCCATTGCACCCGCCATTTTTGATGTGGAAACCCAGGGCGTCGTACTTGAATACGATGCGGATGGCATGCAGCGCGGACGCGATCTTGCCACGGCTGTGGGTTTCGAGCGCGCCCTGCAGGTGATACAGGCAGCGCGCGACGCCTTGCACGAACGCGGCATAGACGCGGTCGGGACAGTTGGTTTTTGCTGGGGCGGCTCGTGGTCATATCTCGCGAATACACGATTGGGCATGCCCGGGGTGAGCTACTACGGCGCCCGATCCATGCCCTTCATGGATGAAAAGCTGCGCGCACCCATGCAGTTTCATTTCGGTGAGAAGGACGCATCCATTCCAGCAAGCGATATCGAGACGACGCGACGCGCGCATCCTGAGGCTGAGGTGTATGTCTATCCTGATGCGGGCCACGCATTTAACCGCGATGTCGATCCTTCGCATTACCATGCAGCTTCTGCGCAATTGGCGAACGAACGCACGCTGCGCTTTTTTAGGGAATCGTTGATTTGAGCCAGACGCATTGGCAACTGGATGCGCGTTTACAAGCCGATACGCTGCCACTGGGCGATTGGCCGGTGTGCCGCGTGCTGTTGATGGATGACACGCACTACCCGTGGCTGATTCTCGTACCGAGAGTGCCTTCAGTGTCAGAGTTGGTCGACTTGTCCGCAGAACAGCGTGCGCAAGCCACTGTGGAAGTAGATCGCGCAGCGCATGCACTTCGCGATGTGTTTACACCGGACAAACTCAACGTCGCCGCCTTAGGCAATGTGGTCAATCAACTGCATATCCACGTCATCGCCCGATTCAAAGCGGACGCGGCGTGGCCTGCACCCGTTTGGGGTGCCTTCCCTGTCGAGAAGCGCCCATCACAACAATCCGATGCACTGTCCGCGCAACTGCGCGAAGCGCTGCATGCCCGCCTCCCCCTCCAGGAATGCACATGAAAAAACTTGCCCTTTTGTCGCTGCTGCTTGTCAGCCAATTTGCTTCGGCCGGCCTCTTCAGCAAGAACCCGGCGAAGTCTGCGGAAGAAGCTGCAGCGGCGGCCATGCCGGCCGTCACCATTTTTGTGGACGCCTCGTGGGGATTTCGCAAGCAAGGTGCGGCCAACAGTTTGAGCGAGGCCCACGGCGCGTTTTATGCGCGTGGCTATCACGTGGTGAGCGTGCAGCCCTACGTGGAGAACTCAGACTTGATCGGCTTCTTCGTCACCTACGAACGCAACCGCTAAGTCATCGCGGCATCAAGTTTTCGGCAGTGTGACGCCTGTCTGACCTTGGTACTTGCCGCCACGATCGCGGTACGAGGTTTCACACACTTCGTCAGATTGGAAGAACAGCATCTGTGCCACGCCTTCATTGGCATAGATGCGCGCCGGTAGCGGCGTTGTGTTGCTGAATTCCAAGGTCACATGCCCCTCCCACTCAGGCTCAAGCGGTGTCACGTTCACGATGATGCCGCACCGCGCATACGTGCTCTTGCCTAAGCAAACCACCAAGGTATCGCGCGGAATTTTGAAGTACTCGACTGTTCGCGCCAAAGCGAAAGAATTGGGCGGGATGATGCACACGTCCGATTCGATATCGACAAAACTGCCGCTATCGAATTCCTTCGGGTCAACAATCGTCGAGTTGATATTGGTGAACACTTTGAATTCGCGCGAGCAACGCACGTCGTAGCCATAGCTTGACGTGCCGTAACTGACGATGCGACCGCCGTCAGCATTGACTTTGACCTGACCCGGTTCGAACGGCGAAATCATGTCGTGCTGTTCCGACATGCGGCGGATCCATTTGTCGCTCTTGATGCTCATCAAAGTCCTTCGTGTTTATGGGGGTGCTCAGACGAGCGATGCGGCAATACTGCCTTGGGTACGTGGGCGTTTTTCTAAGGCTTCAATCGTTTGCTGTGCAATATGCACATAGGCTGCGGACAAAGGGCTATCGGGTGCAGCGACCACGATCGGTGCACCGGCATCGCCTTGTGCACGAATGCGCATATCCAAAGGCAGGCTTCCTAATAGCGACACCTCATAGCGTTCCGCCATGGCGCGTCCGCCGCCTTCGCCGAACACGTGTTCTTCATGACCGCACTTGCTGCATACATGCGTCGACATGTTTTCAACAATACCGAGCACGGGCACGCCGACTTTCTCAAACATGCGCAATGCTTTGCGCGCATCCAAAGTAGCGATGTCTTGCGGTGTGGTCACGATCACTGCGCCGGCCACCGGAATCTTTTGCGCCAACGTCAGTTGAATATCACCTGTGCCAGGCGGCAAGTCGACCACCAATACGTCCAGATCGTCCCAGCGCGTGTCGTTGAACAACTGGGTCAGTGCCGAAGTCGCCATCGGACCGCGCCAAATGGCAGGCGCATCTTCGGAATCGAGCAGTGAGCCGATCGACATGGTTTGCAGGCCGTACGCTTGCATGGGTGAAAATGATTTGCCGTCGGGCGTCGTTGGCTTGCCGGTGACACCGAGCATCGCTGGGATGGACGGGCCGTAAACGTCCGCATCCAGAATGCCGACCCGATAGCCCAAGTGTTGCAGCGCGACCGCCAGATTGACTGAGGTTGTCGACTTTCCGACCCCGCCCTTGCCAGATCCCACCACAACGACGTTTCGCACGCCAGCGTGGGGCTTCAGGGCACCTTGAACGGCATGGGCTTCGAGTCGACGTGGTGTTTCTATGTTCATGATTGTCATTTTAAGGCTTAACGCGCGGCATCGGCGAACATACGCCAGCTGAATGTTGCGTTGCGGCTTTGCACCGCGGGCTGGACGTGCGATATACCTAGGGAGACGGCGACTGGCGCCGCAATACGACTACAGGGACCCATTCAAATGCGCACAATTCTTAAGACCGCTCTTCTCACGCTCGCGCTGTCGCCGCTGGCTGCCATGGCTGACACCGCCTCGCCGATTGGCAAGTGGACGACGTTGGATGACGAATCCGGCAAGCCGATGACGGTGGTCGAAGTTTACAAAGCGGCAAACGGCACGCTGGCGGCAAAGGTTGTGGAAAACATTGCGGCGCCGGCCACCTGCACGACCTGTAAGGGCAAAGACAAAGGCCGTCCGATTGAAGGCGTTGTTGTTCTTTGGAATCTGAAAGTTCAAAAAGACGGCACCTATGGCGACGGCAACGGCTTCAAACCTTCCTCAGGTGACAGCTTCCGTGCGAAGTCGGTCAAAGTTGTCGAAGGTGGCAAGAAACTCGCCGTGACGGGCTGTAAGGCGATCTTCTGTCGCACCGCGACTTGGGTGAAGCACAACTGATCGCAACCCCATCGCGCTATACCCAAGGGCCCGCAGTGCGGGCCCTTTTTTTGACCATGCGATAATCGCGGTTTCGCCCAAACGCCCGCATTTATGTCTTCGAAGCAGCTTGTCACTTGCGCCCTGCCCTACGCCAACGGCCCGCTCCACCTCGGTCACTTGGTGGGCTATATCCAGGCAGATATTTGGGTGCGCGCCCAACGTATGGCGGGCAAGGAAACGCATTTTGTATGCGCGGATGACACGCACGGCACGCCGATCATGTTGGCCGCCGAAAAAGCGGGCGTTGCGCCGGAACAATTTATTGCAGAAGTGCAAGCCAGCCATGAAGTGGACTTCAAGGATTTCGGCGTCGCGTTTGATCACTACGATTCAACCCACTCGCCGCGCAACCGCGCGATGGTCGAACGCATCTATTTGACCTTGAAAGAAAGCGGACATATTTCGTCACGCACAATTTCCCAACTGTACGATCCCGAACGCGGCATGTTCTTACCCGATCGGTACGTCAAAGGCACCTGCCCCAAATGCGGCACAGTGGATCAATACGGCGACAACTGCGAAAACTGTGGTGCCACGTATTCACCTACGGATTTGATTGACCCACGATCCGTCGTGTCAGGCGCGACACCGGTCATGAAAGACAGCGAGCACTATTTCTTTGAGCTCGGGCAGTTCGAAACATTCTTGCGTCATTGGTTGGCAGGCAATGTCGCTGTAGGCCCCGTCAAAGCGAAGTTACAAGAATGGCTCAGCACGGAAGGTGGCTTGCGCGCTTGGGATATTTCACGCGACGCGCCGTACTTTGGATTCGAGATTCCGGGTGCGCCCGGCAAATTCTTCTACGTCTGGCTCGATGCCCCGATTGGCTATCTCTCCAGCTTCCAAACACTGTGTGATCAGCGTGGCTTGGATTTTGAAGCTTGGTTGTCACCTGATTTTGACAGTGAGATGCATCACTTCATCGGCAAGGACATTGTCAATTTCCACGGCTTGTTCTGGCCGTCGGTGCTTGAAGGCGCCGGTATGAAGACCCCGACACGTTTGCACGTCAACGGCTACCTCACAGTCGATGGCGCGAAGATGTCGAAGTCTCGTGGCACGTTTATCAAGGCAAGAACGTTCCTTGAGCATGGCTTAGCCCCCGAGGCGCTGCGCTACTACTTCGCCAGCAAAACGTCCGGGGCCGTTGACGACCTTGATTTGAATCTGACCGACTTCACCAGCCGCGTGAATAGCGACATTGTCGGCAAATTCGTCAACTTGGCCAGCCGCTGCGCTGGATTTATCAACAAGCAATTCGATGGTCGTCTCGCCGACCAATTGGACGACGCGGCCATGTACGCAGGTTTCGTTTCGAAACTGCCCGCGATTCAAGCCGCCTATAGCGCAGACAATGCCGCTGAAGTGCTGCGCATGGTCATGTCAATGGCAGACGAGGCCAACCGTTACATCGATGAGCAAAAGCCGTGGGTGATCGCCAAGCAATCGGGTGAAGAAGCCCGCTTGCAGCTCGTTTGCACGCAAGGCTTGAATCTGTTCCGCATGATTGCTTTGGCATTGGCGCCGGTGTTGCCGACGACTGCCGCGCGCGTGGGCGCATTTTTCAATGCGCCAATGCAGCACTGGAATGATTGCGATGCACCCTTGCTGTCACATGACATCCAAAAATACGAAGCCCTATTCACCCGTGTCGATAGCAAGGCGATTGAACGCATGATCGAAGCCAGTAAAGAAACGCTCAGCGCACCTGTGGCGGAAACCAAAAAGCCCGTTGAAAAATCGGCTTCACCTGCTGCCAGCTCGGATGACACTGCAGCTACGATCGGTATCGACGACTTTGCCAAGTTGGATTTGCGTATTGGCAAAGTCACCGCCTGTGAATTCGTCGATGGATCAGACAAGTTGCTACGTTTTGAACTAGATGCGGGCGCACTCGGAACGCGACAAATCTTCTCTGGCATTCGCGCTTCTTATGGCACGCCTGAGACGCTTGTTGGACGCAACATCGTCTTTATCGCCAATCTCGCGCCGCGCAAGATGCGATTCGGCCTGAGCGAAGGCATGATCCTGTCTGCCGGCCATGACGGTGGCAGTTTGTTCCTATTGGATGTCGACCAAGGCGCTGAGCCTGGCATGCCCGTGCGCTGAATTGTGTCCGAAGACCTTCCAACCTCTGTTGCGTGGGTAGAGCGAATCGACCGATTGCTCCCGCAAACCCAATGCGGTCAATGCGGCTATCCGTCTTGCAGGCCCTATGCGGAAGCGCTCGCGCGCGGTGAAGCCGATATAGATCATTGCCCGCCTGGCGGTGATGAAGGTGCAGCGGCGCTCGCGCGTTTATTGGGGCGACCGACTAAACCCTTTGACCGTAGCCGTGGACATCATGCGCCGGATTTGAAGGTCACCATTGTTGAAGCCGAATGTATCGGCTGTACGAAGTGCATTACCGCTTGCCCCGTTGACGCCATCATCGGTGGCGCGAAACTCATGCATGTTGTCATCGCACCCTTGTGTACAGGGTGCGAACTTTGTATACCGGCATGCCCGGTCGATTGCATCAAGATTGTGTCGTAATTACTGCTGCGTCTTACACGCCTTGCAAATACGCTCAATCGAATAGCCTTTCTTCTTGAGCATTGCGACAACACTGTCCTCGCCTAACAGATGCAAAGTGCCGACAATGACCATGGCATTGCCCTCCTTCATCTCTGAGAGCACGCCTTCAATCTTGTCCATCCAACGGGTATTGCGGTCGACCTGAATACGCTTGTAGAGATCGGGATAGGATTTTTTGGTGCTCGCGCCAAGTGACATCCAAGAGGCTTGCTCATCACCCTCTAGCCACGACTTACGCATCTTTGCGAACTCCGCCGGTCCTTTCTCCATTGCGTCCAAGGCTTCCTCAAGCAATTGCACTTGTTCTTTCTTGCTAAGTGCATCAAAGACATCCACTTGGTCTTGAACGGATTCCAGGCCGAAGACTTGCTTGTTTTCTTTCGCAAGCCTGCCCTCCATTTGCTTGTCTAGCCCGAATTCCGGATCCAGGTCGCCACGCTCGACACCCGTCAACGTGAGCAGCAGGGCCACGTACCACAGCTCGAGTTGTTGGCGACCTTCGCCACTGAGGAGCGCGAGCACTTCGCTGTCTTTACCATGCCGGTCGATGACGTCACTCAATTTCTTTTGAAGGGCCGGTGTCAGGTCGTCATTCAAACGACTCCCGTCTTCGCGAATGGCTGCTCGCAAAAATGCCATGCCCGCGACTGCGGCATTCTCGGTTTCCTTTGGATTGACCTCGAAGAAGAATCGATCACTTGCCGATTGCGCCGCTTCAACTTCTGGCGCAATTCGAGTGTCTTCCGCCTTCAAAGCATGAAAAGTGCCTAGCAAGTAGATACAGCTGTCTGCGTCACAGGCCTTCCAGAGAAAGGGCTTTGCCACCGAATTCGCGCGCGACGACGGTGCTGCCAAAAGGACAGCCAATGCCGTGCCGGCAGCCAGAAGCTTCAATCGCATTTCATTTCCCCCTGAGAAACCACTTGTCCATGTCAGCTAACGCGAACTGGGTCCACGTCGGTCGCCCGTGATTACATTGTCCTGAGCGTTCGGTCGCTTCCATTTGACGCAACAAAGCGTTCATTTCGTCAATGGTCAATCGTCGATTGGCACGCACCGCACCGTGACACGCCATGGTTGCCAACAATTCATCGCGGGCTTCTTCAACTTTGCGCGTCGTGCTGTGCTGCCGGAGATCGCTCAACACATCGCGCACCAAATTCTCAACGTCACCTTGCGCCAATAGATTGGGAATCGCACGGATCTGGATAGACGTCGGAGACACGCGCACAAGTTCGAATCCAAGATCCAACAAAGACTCGTTCTCGTTCTCAACCAAATCGGCTTCACGTTCACCGACGGACACCGCCAGTGGTACCAACAAGGGCTGGCGCACAATGCCTTCTGCGTCGTGCGCATGCTTCAAACGTTCGTACTGAATACGCTCGTGTGCGGCATGCATATCGACAACCACCATGCCTTGGGCGTTTTGCGCCAAGATGAAAACACCATGCAGTTGCGCTAAAGCAAATCCAAGCGGTGGCACTTCGCCCGCGCTCACTTCCGCCATCGGTTGCCGCGCTTCCGTCGGCATGCCGGGGTTCGCGCCATAGAGTCCTTGGTAAGCTGCGCGCATATCGTCCAGTCGCATGCCTAAACCCAAGGTCGAAGACTGCGCGTAGTGCATGGCGGGCGAATAGGTCGCAGAGGATGTCGAAGGGTCATTCAGTGGCGGTGCGCCTGATGCACTGTAGCCCTCGCCTGCACGTGTCTGCGCGAGTGCTTGGCTCAGAACACGGTAGACAACCTCATGCACCGCCCGCGAATCTCTGAAACGCACTTCGTGCTTGGCCGGATGCACGTTGACGTCAACGCGCTTGGGATCGATGTCGATGAACAAAACATAGGCCGGATGCCGACCATGGAACAAGACATCGGCATAGGCCTGTCGAATGGCGTGCGCAATCGTCTTATCGCGCACGCAGCGACCGTTCACATAAAGGTATTGCTGGTCGGTTGAGGCGCGGTTGTACACCGGCTTGGCCATCCAACCGGACACGCGAATACCGCCCATTTCTTCGTCCACCGACAAACGCTGCGCGAAGAAATCTTCGCCCAATGTGTCGATGATGCGCGCATTGCGGGTTTCATTCGCATCCAGCTCTTGCTTGTAGCGCCGGATGGCTTTGCCGTTGTGCGAAATACGCAGTTCGACCTCAGGGCGCGAGAGCGCCAAGGTGCGCAACCACTCTTCGATGTGATTGAACTCAGTGCGCTCTGCACGCAAGAACTTGCGGCGAGCAGGCGTATTGAAAAAGAGGTCGTGCACTTCAACCGTCGTACCGCGTGCATGCGGTGCGGGTTGCGCTTCACCCACCTGTCCGCCTTCGACCTGCAATTGAAATCCGCGCCCGTCTTCCGATTGGGATGAGGTGACGACGAATCGACTCACCGAAGCGATCGACGGTAGCGCTTCGCCACGAAAACCCAAGGTTTTAACGGCTTCCAGATCATCCAAGGAAGTGATCTTGCTCGTGGCATGCCGTTGCACCGATCGCGGCAGATCAACCACCGACATGCCCATGCCGTTGTCACGAATGAGGATGAGTTTGACGCCGCCCTCTTGCAGTTCGATATCCACGCGCGTAGCGCCGGCATCCAAAGCATTCTCGACAAGCTCCTTTACGACCGATGCCGGGCGCTCAACAACCTCGCCTGCGGCAATCTGATTCGCTAGTGTTTCAGGCAGGACATGGATCACTTGCACGTCGCGCACCGGATCAGCGACGTCCGTCGCCATAAATGGACGCATATTGCGTCCCCGGTGGCGGCTGCCTTTTGAAGTAGGTGTGAATGCCATTCAAGAC
Organism: Lysobacter sp. HDW10; assembly: GCF_011300685.1. Lineage (NCBI taxonomy): Bacteria > Pseudomonadati > Pseudomonadota > Gammaproteobacteria > Lysobacterales > Lysobacteraceae > Lysobacter > Lysobacter sp. HDW10. The sequence continues at coordinate 1,704,741 of NZ_CP049864.1, read as the reverse complement.
GGCGCGTGCCAACTGTTCTTGATATTCCGGATTCAACAGGCGACGTTCTTCTTCAGGATTGCTGATGAAAGCAGTTTCGACCAAGATCGAAGGCACGTCCGGCGAGCGCAGCACAACAAAATTCGCGCGCTCGATTTCACCTTTATGTGTCTTTCCCAAATCTTTCAGGCCGCGCAGCACTTGCCCGCCGATTTCTTCAGACGCGCGCTGCGTCGCGCTTTGAGACAGATCCAACAATACGGATGCCAAAGAATTGTCTTTGTCTTTCAAGCGCACGCCACCGACCAGATCTGCGGCGTTTTCTTGGTCTGCCAACCATCGTGCGGCCTGTGACGATGCACCTTTCCGTGACAGCACGAAGACAGATGAACCACTCGCCGAGGGGCTAGTAAATGCGTCGGCGTGTACAGACACAAACATGTCCGCTTTCTTCGCGCGCGCTTTTTGATAACGCTGCGCCAGCGGAATAAAGAAATCGGCATCACGCGTTAAGTAGGCGCGCATGCCCGGCGTTGCGTTGATTTGCGCGGCGAGTTTTTTCGCCACCGCAAGCGTGATGTGTTTTTCAACACTGCCAGACGCGCCGCGTGCGCCTGAATCTTGCCCGCCATGCCCTGCATCGATCGCGATCAACAAAGGGCGGCCGGCCGCACGCTTCGCAACGTCCGCAACAGTGCGCACAGGGGCCTGTAGGGTGGGCGTCGTGTTCGGTGGCGGGGAATCACTCGGCTTGGGTGCAGGCTGACCCGTGGCAATGCCTACGACCGGGACAGCGGGTTTAACTGTTGGCATCGCTTCCGGCGGTGGTGTCGCTGATACTTCAGTCGTCGTGGTGCCCGTGGCGTCGTCGCCCGGCAAGTCAAAAATAAGGACGCGTTTCCCAGCTCGCGTCTCGACCCGCGCGTTAAGGGGCGTCACGCTCTCACTGAGATCAAACACAATCCGAGCGACATCGGCAGACGGGGCACCCGTACGCACCGTCGTAATGACGCCCGTGCCTTCTGAAACGCGGACGCGCGGTGAAATCGTCGTGCCTTTGAAATCCACCACCAAACGCGAAGGATCCTTCAACTGAATGAAGGCATAGTCGGCATTCTCAGAGAGCGTAATTTCCGCCTGCGTGCCAATGGCCGTTTGTGAGAGTCGGACTTGCGAAACCTCGCCAGCGTGGAGAGATGACGCGCACAGCAAAGCACATCCGACACCCGTGATCCATTTTAAAAGCACATGCACTTCCCTGGAGACTCTTGGGGATTCAATCATCACAGGGCTCGGTTTACAAGGAATTGACGGATGTCAGTGTGTGGCAGTCAGCTACACATCAGCGTTGATCACAGTGCCGCTAGCGCCGATTCAGCACGTAAAAGCCACGCCTGCGCCGCTGGATTCATAGCGGTCAGCCGCGCATCTCGACCTTCGCCTTGCATCGAGAGTTCGATTTGCAGATCAGGCGCACCGAGCGCGATCGCGCCCTGTTCAGGCCATTCAATCAATGCAATATGCAGGGACGCGCGGTCTGGCAGGCCCAGGAATTCCACGTCATCCGGGCCTGCGAGTCGATAAAGATCAAGGTGGGCTGCTTGGCGTCCGTCAGGCAACGCATAGAGTTCCACGAGCGTATAAGTGGGACTCTTGATCGCGCCGGTCACGCCCAAAGTACGGAGGTAGGCACGCGAAAAGGCCGATTTGCCAGCGCCTAAGTCGCCTTTGAGCCAAATCAACGCGGGCGATTGCTGCGTACGCGCCAAACTTTCGGCAAACGCATCCGTCGCTTCAGGGTTGGGTAGAAATTTATCCATGTAGCATGATGCAAGCCGATCCCGCCAAATATGGATTCTAAACGCAGCAGCGTCGTTCACACTCTTATGCAAGATGCCTCCGACACCCTGTCAGCGCCTGATTTGAAGCGCGCGCTGCAAAACCAAGCGCTGGCGTTGGGCTTCACGCATTTCGGCGTTGCAGACGTGGCGGTCGAGGCTGACGCTGCCCACCTCACCCATTGGATCGCGGCCGGACGCCACGGCACGATGGCGTGGATGGCGAGAAATCACGAGAAACGCACCGCACCCGATGCGCTCGTACCCGGCACGCTGCGCGTGATCTCGGTAGGTTTGGATTACGGCCGCGATCCCGATGCGGCATGGGCCAACTTGCGCGACACCGAAAGGGCCTATGTGGCGCGATACGCGCTGGGCCGCGACTATCACAAGCTGATGCGCAATCGTCTGCAGAAACTCGCGGAGTGGTTGACCGACGCAGTTGGACCGATGGGCTATCGCGTGTTTGTCGATTCGGCGCCCGTGTTGGAGCGCGCACTGGCGCGTAACGCCGGACTTGGTTGGATCGGTAAGCACACCTGCTTGATCGATCACGAAGGCGGCTCGTGGTTCTTCTTGGGTGAGCTTTTTGTCGACGTGCCCTTGCCCATTGACCCGCCGGCAACGGCGCATTGCGGCACTTGCGTGCGATGCATCGACGTGTGCCCGACGCAAGCCATCATTGCGCCTTGGATATTGGATGCACGTAAATGCATAAGCTACCTCACCATCGAGCACGAGGGCGCGATTCCGGAGGAATTCCGCGAAGCGATTGGCAACCGAATCTTCGGCTGTGATGACTGCCAATTGGTGTGCCCTTGGAACAAGTTTGCGCAACGGACCGATGAGCCGGATTTCCGCGTGCGCAACAATCTCGACACTGCCACGCTAGAAGACTTATTCCGTTGGACCGAGGCCGAATTTCTGGCGCGAACCGAGGGCTCAGCGATAAGACGTACAGGCTTCAGTCGCTGGCGAAGAAATATCGCAGTGGCTTTGGGCAATGCAAACAGCAGCGAAACAGTGCTCAGCGCGCTAACAGCCGCCAAAGAAGACCCAGATGACATCGTACGAGAACACGTGCATTGGGCACTCGGACAGCACGCGCGTCGAAACGCCTAACGCTTATTTGCGACGTATTTCTTCAAGCAGTGTTCGTGTCACCGCGTCACTCGACTCGCCTTCATGCCCCCAATGCTCGATCAGGGATCCGGCGAGCCGCTTGCCCAGTTCAACGCCGAATTGATCAAAGGCATTGATGCCCCACATCACCGCTTGAATGTAAACGCTGTGTTCGTAGAGCGACAGTAACTGGCCTAAGGTGTCGGGCGTCAGGCGATCCAGCAAGATCAGTGTGTTGGGGCGATTGCCTTCATGCACGCGATGCGGATCTGCAGACGCATGGCCATTCGCCAACGCCTCGCTTTGCGCCAAAAGATTGGCCAATACGACTTGATGTTGTGCGGCATGCGCATGGTCCGGTTTCAGGACGCCAATCAATTCAATATTTGAAGTGGGGTTGCCTTGGTGCAAACACTGAAAGTAGCTATGTTGCGCATCCGTACCTGCCGAGCCCCACCACACCGGCGAAGTCGCATCGAGCGCCGTCTGGCCATCAGACTGCGTCGACTTGCCCAGGCTTTCCATGACCAGTTGTTGCAGATACATCGGCAGAAGTCGTAAACGCTCGTCGTAAGGCACGACGACATGCCCGCTCAAGCCAAGTGCATTCGTATTCCAAACGATCGACAACGCGTGCCAAACAGCCGGATTGCTGCGCAACGGATTCGAATAGACGACCGCATCTGTTTTTGCGGCACCCGCCAACAGTTGCTCGAAAGCAGGCATGCCCAACGCGACGGCAATCGGTAGACCCACCGCCGACCACAATGAGTAGCGACCTCCAACCCAATCCCACATCGGCAGGATGCGACTGGCGTCGACGCCAAACGCACGCGCTGCGTCCGTCTTGCTGGTGACTGCGTAGATCCGGTCTACAGCGTTTGCACCCAACCATGCCTTCGCAATGTTTGCGTTCAACAAAGTCTCTTGGGTGGTAAACGATTTGGAAATAACGATGATCGCCGTGTGCTTGGGATCAAGGCCCTCAAGGCATCGATCAATGGCATGCGCATCGGCATTTGAAACAAAATGCACGCACGGCCCATGCGCTTGGCCGAATGCATCCACTACGAAACGCGGTCCCAAGTCGGAACCGCCAATGCCAAAGCTGACGACGTCATGGATATCCGGCTGATTCAGCGCTTCGACCACCTTGGTCATCTCTGCCAATGTGTCGAGCGCTGTTTGTCGCGCAGCACGCGCGACGGCAGATGTCGAAACATCTGTGCGTAACGACGTATGCAATGCCGGACGTTGCTCGGTGCGATTGACAGATTCACCCTCAAACAAGGCGCGAATATGTGCTTCAACCCCCGCCGAGTCCGCATAGTCAAACAGCGCTTGCAATGCGGTGCGATCCCAACGCTGGCGCGCAAAATTCAAATAAAGCGCATGTGATCGCAGCGCAAAATCATGCGCGCGATCCGGATCCATTGCATTTAATTGCGAGAGCGACAGCGCCTTGAGGCGATCTGCGTGTGGCTCGAGCAATTGCGTGAGGTGCATCAAGCGGCAGCTTGTTGAGGAATGCCGTTGTTGGTGTGGGTCAGCGCGTTGTCTCGGTCCACATACACCAAGGTGGGCTTATAGGCGCGCGCTTCCGCGTCACTGCATTGGCCATAGGCGCAAATAATTACCAAATCACCCGGTTGAGCGCGGTGTGCGGCGGCGCCATTGACCGAAATGATGCCGCTGCCTTCTTCGGCGCGAATGGCATAGGTTGCGAAGCGATGACCGCTATTGACGTTGTAGATCTCTACACGTTCGTTTTCGAGGATGCCTGAGATTTCCAACAAGCGACCATCAATGGCACACGAACCTTCGTAATGAAGCGCCGCGTGCGTCACAGTCGCTCGATGAATTTTTGCTTTCAAAACAGTGAGTTGCATGGTTCCGACTTCGTTCAACGTGCGCCAAGTGTAACAGCCGTCACTGAAGGTTTTGCGAGCTCGCGAAACGGCTGAATTCAAGATTGTCGATCAGGCGTGTCTTGCCCAATCTTGCCGCCACAAGCACGACCAGTTCATCGGTGTTGCTATTCGCCGACCCCAAAGTTCGGTCATGCACGGCCAAGTAGTCGGGCTCAAAACCCAAGCTACGCAAATGCGCAATGCCTGCAGCTTGAGCGGACGCGATATCACGGCCATCCTGCACGTCGCGCGCCAGCGTCTGCAGCGTCGCATATAGGGCTGGCGCCTTCGCTCTTTGGGCCGCGTCCAGATACTGATTGCGTGAGCTCAAGGCCAGACCATCGTCGGCGCGGAATGTCGGCGCGCCGACAATCTCAACCGGAAACGCCATGTCCGTCACCATGTAGCGAATAACCGCCAGTTGCTGATAGTCCTTGCGCCCAAACACCGCAACATCAGGTTGCACCTGATTGAACAGGCGCGACACCACCGTCGCAACCCCATCGAAATGACCCGGGCGATGCGCGCCATCCAAAAGGCGCGTCACACCTGGCACGGCAACCTTGACCGTGGCCTCGATGCCGAAGGGATACATCTCATCCACACTCGGCAACCAAAGCGCGTCACATCCCGCCTTCGCCAATCCAGCGGCGTCTTCGTCGGGTGTTCGCGGGTATTGGTCGAAATCTTCGTTAGGACCGAATTGCGTGGGGTTTACAAACACACTGGCGACCACGTGGTCTGCCAACTGACGCGCGCGCGCGATCAAACTGAAATGCCCTGCGTGCAAGTTCCCCATCGTTGGCACGAAGGCAATCGTCGCACCGCGTTCGCGCCATGTGGCCAGGCCTTTGCGGAGCGAAGACAGTTCAGTAAACGTTTGCATTGGAATTAGCTCGCGTAGGTATGCGCTTCGGTCGGAAATTCACCGCTACGCACTGCATCGCAATAGGCTGCAATGGCGCCAGCAACGGAACCGCCCTCGGCAAGAAAGTCTTTGACGAATCGCGGACGGCGGTGGCCACTGTCTAATCCCAACATGTCGTGCAGCACTAACACTTGGCCGTCGCATTGCGCGCCTGCACCGATCCCAATCGTTGGGATGCGAATGCCTTGGGTGATGCGTGCAGCAACAGGCGCAGGGACACCTTCGAGCACAAGCAATGAAGCGCCCGCCGCCTCAACTTCCAATGCTTCTCGATACAACTTATCTGCCGCAGCTTCGCCGCGACCTTGAATCTTGAAGCCACCAAAGCGCAACACAGACTGCGGTGTTAAGCCCAAATGGGCGCACACTGGAATCTCGCGTTCTGACAAATATTGGATGACTTCCAACTTGTGTCCTGCGCCTTCCAACTTGACCATGCCGGCACCGGATTGCAAAAACTTCACTGAAGCTTCCAGCGCGCGTTCGACCGATGCATCCGCTTGAAACGGCAGGTCCGAAATGATCAACGCGCGTGTCGCGGCGCGCGCAACGCAGCCGGTGTGATACGCGATGTCATCGACTGTCACAGAAAGGGTGTTGCCCTCCCCTTGCACGACCATGCCTAAGGAATCACCAATCAATATCAAATCGACGCCTGCCGCATCCATCACGCGTGCAAACCCGGCGTCGTAGGCCGTCAGCATGGCCAGCTTGCGCCCTTCGCGTTTGGCCTCGATCAATGCCGGTACCGTTACAGCCTTCAAGTCACGTTGTTGAATCGGCTTCATGTTTTGACTCCGGCTGAATTTGCCTGGGTAACTTTTCTATTATCGCGCCCGAATGGGTCTCTGCGGCATCACGGAGTGTCACGCCGTTCACGCGCAGCTGCGAGTCTGCAATATCCAACAACGGAATGACTACAAATGCGCGCGCCAACACTCGCGGATGTGGTACTTGCAAGTGGTCCTCGTCGATCTCGCTGTCGCCATAGAGCAGCAGATCCAGGTCCAAGGTGCGGGCACCCCAACGGACTTCTGTGTTTCGATCGCGACCATGGCGCTTTTCGATCGACAACATTAATTGAAGCAGCGACTGAGCAGAGCGCGCACTCTGCAGATGGACCACTGCGTTTAGATAATCGGGCTGCGCGACGCCGCCCCAAGGCGGTGAGCGGTATAAAAAAGAGCCCGAGATGAATCGCGCATCACTCTCCGCCAACAGCTCAGACAGCGCCGCGTCGAAGGTGGCCGCAACATCGCCCAGGTTGCCGCCGAATCCCACATAAACGTCCTGCATTAGCTCGTCGGGCCGGACCGACGCCGACGCTTTCGTGTGCGCGGCGGCGCGTCATCCACCGCGATATCCCAGTTCGTCTCACCTTGCTCGCCCGGCGTTTCGACGACTTGGCTCGCCCAGAAGGCTGCATCTTCGGCGTGCGACGCACCGGTATCGGCACGCAGTTTGAAAAAATCATAGGCGGCGCGAAAACGCGGATGCGCCACCAATCGGCCCACACGTTTACGCTGCGAAAAACGCGATTGCAGCAGCCAGATTTCCTGCATCGGCATGGAGAATCGGCGCGGGATGGCAATGAGATGCACTTGCTGCAACGTCACCTTGTCAGCAGCACGTTGCTGCGCTTCGGCCGCGTGCATGCCATTGGCTTCCAGTTGCGCCTTGGTTCGGCACCATGCCGGCCATAGCAACAGTGAGAACAAGAACGCCGGCGACACCGAGTCGCCTCGGGCGACGCGTTCATCCGTTTGCGCCAGTCCGCGCAACAGCATCGCCTTCAAGCTACCGTTTGAGTTTGATTTCAAGGCCTTTGCAGTGTCGGGCAGTAAAACTGCCAGCAGGCCCATCCGCTCCAAGCCCTCAAAGCTGCGCACGGCGTGCCCAGACAGGAACAGCTTCAGGCATTCATCAAAGAGTCGCGCCGGCGCCGCCTGCGTGAGCAGGCTGGCCAGTCTTGGAATGGGCTCAGCCGTTTCAGGGCTGATGTCGAACTGCAATTTCGCGGCAAGGCGCGCGGCTCGCAGCATGCGTACGGGGTCTTCTCGATACCGATCATCGGGCGAGCCGATTAAACGCAAACGTCGCGCGCGCACATCTTCGAATCCGCCCACGTAATCGTGGATCGAGAAATCCGCGATGTTGTAATAAAGCGCATTCGCAGTGAAATCGCGTCTGGCGGCATCTTCTTCGATCGTCCCGTAGACGTTGTCGCGAATGACGCGACCATCTTGATGCACCTGACGATCGCCGGTGCCATCGTCGGATTGCCCGCGGAATGTCGCGACTTCGATAATCTCGCGCCCAAACACGACATGCGCCAAACGAAACCTTCGTCCAATCAAACGACAGTTGCGAAACAGTCCGCGCACTTGCTCGGGCGTTGCGTCTGTGGCGATATCGAAATCTTTCGGCGCAATGCCTGCCAATGCATCTCGCACAGCACCGCCCACCAGGAAGGCAGCGTAGCCTTCCTCGTGTAGACGGTACAGAACACGTAATGCGCTTGTACTGATCTGTTTTCGCGAGATCGGATGTTGATCGCGCGGAATGAGGGTTACCTGCCGATTCAAACGGTGACAGTCCTTGGTCGGGGTCTTTACAGGCCACGATCCGCGGCCAACTGGCTGATATACTAGCAAGGGTCGGTAATTCACCGACCAGGGGCGCGCATCGACTTGCTCTGCGACCCATGAAATAAGACTGGAAAGACGGCAATGCCCTTCGTAGTGACTGACAATTGCATCAAATGCAAGTACACCGATTGCGTGGAAGTTTGCCCGGTGGACTGCTTCCACGAAGGTCCCAACTTTTTGGTGATCGATCCGGACGAATGCATCGACTGCACCCTCTGTGAACCCGAATGCCCGGCCCAAGCCATCTTCCCCGAGGACGACGTGCCGGCCGGCCAAGAGCACTACATCAAGCTCAATGCGGAGCTCTCACGTGATTGGCCCGTGATCGCTGTGCGTAAGGATGCACCGCCGGATGCCGCAGATTGGGATGGTGTCAAAGACAAGCTCAAGTACTTGGAAAAATAAACCCACAAAATCAAAAAGGCGCCTGAGGGCGCCTTTTTGCTACTGCGTGCGTGGATTACTGAAGACCTGCCCTGAGCGCATTCAAGAGCTTGACCGGTGCAGCGCCTTGCGCTGGCACACCGCGCGGATCGACGGCAGAGACATAAGCGCCATTGGTGACGTCACTGACGCGAACCAAGAAGTTTGAGCCTTCATAGGAAACGTCGTAGCTGCCGAGCAGCTGGGCTTTGCTTGCAATTGTGACGCCCGGCGTCGCGGCGAGGATCGTACCCACTTTTTCAAAGATCTGATCGCGCGTACCCGACACGGTGAAACCTGCGCCGGATTCGGGTGAAGCCATGGATTGTTGTACCGACGAACGCGTCACGCTGTTGCCCGCTGCGGGTGCATTCAGTGCGGCATCTGCCGTGGGACGATCAAGATCGGGCGGAATATCCAGCGGACGCTGATCTGCCGGCAATGCGTAATCGGCGTTCTTTTTACCCTTGAGCCAACCGCAGCCCGAAGTGAACAGAACGCTCGAGGCGAGAACAACTGCGGTAAATCGAATGGCTTTATTGGCGTGCATATGGGCGTTTCTCAATTCGGTATCGAAGTTCAGTGGCTGTCGGATTCCAGCGATTCAACAAGCTTGGCGACGTCTGCCAATGCCTGTGTGTGCGCCGCGGACAATTCCGTCAATGGCAATCGCAAGCCGTGACCATAACCGAACTTCGACAACAAGGCCTTCACGGGTATCGGATTGGGTTCAACCGACAGAAACGCGTGTACGTCGCGAAGTCGATCGTTCATCGTGCGTGCCGCGGCGTCGCCTTGCATGGCTTTTTCCACCATGTAGACAAAACTGCGCGGCGCGATATTGCTGCCAACCGAGACCAAACCATCTGCGCCGGCCAAACATGCCCGCGCAACGGTCGGATCATCCCCCGACAAGACAACAAAGCGATCGGACTTCAATGCAAGCAAAGCTGCCATCCGTGATTCCGTGTCCACAGCCTCTTTGATGCCGACGATATTCGGATGACCGACGAGCTGTGCGACGGTTTCCGGCTGTAAATCGACGCCGGTGCGACCGGGCACGTTGTACAAGATGACCGGCAGCCCACCCTCGTCAGCAACGGCTCGAAAGTGCGCGACCAAACCGGCTTGCGTCGGACGTACATAAGGCGGCGTAACAACCAGCGCTGCTTGCGCGCCATGCGAGCGCGCCAAACGTGTCATCTGAATGGTTTTTGCTGTGTTGGGTAGGCCGGTTCCCGCAATCACCGTCATGCCGCCCGCATGTGTCACAGCCAGCTCGATCAGCGCGCCGTATTCAGCATCACTCAAGGCATTGGCTTCACCCGTCGAACCTGCCACCACAACCGCCGCCACGCCTGCCGCAGATTGGCTTTGCAACAGTCGTACCCATGCCTCGTGATCGACCTCACCAGAAGGCGCAAAAGGGGTTGCCAAAGCCGTAGTCACGCCACGCAGTTGCATCGTCAGGTCCAAATGGGGATAGTCATACGATGTTACTTGCCGCAGGAAACTTGGGGCAAGTATTCTTGGAACAAGGCGTCCCGCCCAGGTACATGCGATGACTCCATCGCCGGAAGCACCCCAATTGAATGAATTTGCTGCACGCCAGACCACGCATGAGAACCACCTTCTCATCAACGCCTATTCCACGCACCCGCTCTCTCCTTTGTTGCCCGTTTCCAGACGCATCAATGACAGTGGCTGCAACTTGCTGGATGCGCGACTGGCAACCGTAGGCCGAGATGTTTCCGTGACCTTGCTCGCGACCGGCTCTTGGGACGCGATCGCAAAATTGGAAGCCATTCTCGGTCGCCTCGAGCGCGAAGAAGAAGGCATTCGTTTGAACTGGAATCGCACCGGCCCCAAGCCCATCCAGTCCAACTTGATTCCGTACGTTGTGGAAGTTGTCGCGGCCGACAAGCCAGGCATTCTCTATCAACTGGCGGATTTCTTTGATCGACAAAACATTACCGTCGAAAACCTGCAAAGCTCACGCTACAAGGCGATGCAAACAGGTGCCGAGATGTTTACTGCACAACTCACCATCGGTGTACCCGCCGATATGCACATCGCTGCGTTACGCGATGATTTCCTCGAGTTCTCAGATCGCTTGAATCTCGATGCGATCATGGATCCCATGAAGTTCTGAGCACAGCATGCTAACTCCAGGTAAAGCAGTTCCAAAGAAAGTATTGAACTTGCCGTTACTCAATCAAGACGGCGAACCCTTAAAACTCTCTGACTACGCTGGCCGCTGGCTCGTCCTCTATTTCTATCCAAAGGACAGCACACCGGGTTGCACGACAGAAGGCCTCGATTTCAATGCCTTGCTGCCGAAATTTGCCAAAGCAAACGCAACGGTCTTGGGCGTCTCTCGCGATTCAGTGAAGTCGCACAGCAATTTCTGTCAAAAACAGGGCTTCGCATTCGACCTCATCAGTGACGTCGACGGCGACCTGTGCGAAGCCTTCGGCGTTTGGCGAATGAAGAAGAACTATGGCCGTGAGTATGAAGGCATCGTTCGCAGCACCTTCTTGATCGACCCTGCACACACGCTTGTGCACGCTTGGGATGCCGTCAAGGTCAAAGGGCACGCTGAGGACGTACTCAACACGCTTAAGCAACTTTCCAACTGAAGGAATCACGCATGACGCAAGGCAAGCGGATCTACGTACTCGACACGAACGTTTTGATGCATGACCCCACCGCCTTGTTTAAATTCGAGGAGCACGATGTTTATCTCACGATGCAAGTCATCGAAGAGCTGGACAATGGCAAGAAAGGCACCTCGGAAGCCAGCCGAAATGCGCGGCAAGTCAGCCGCTTTATCAATGAGTTGATTGAAGCGCAGGGCACCGATCAAATTGAAAAGGGCCTGCAACTCAAGCAGCCCGGCAGCATCCAGCTGAAGTCCGGTGACGCGCGCGGTGTGCTGCGTTTTCAAACAAAAGGTTTTGGTGGCGGCGAGTCGCTCGGCACATCGATGGCCGACAACCACATTCTTGCCGCGATCGTTGCATTGCAAGCGCAAGAGCCCGACACCCCGGTGGTGTTCGTTTCCAAAGACATCAATTTAAGAATCAAAGGCGCGATTGCCGGCATTCGTTCGGAAGACTATGAGAACGATCGGGCGCTCGATGACTTCAACTTGCTCTATACCGGTGCTACGGCGCTTGATGGTGAGTTTTGGACGCGAAATGGCAAGGATTTGCGTTCGTGGACCGAACACGGGCGCACTTTCTATGAAGTCAGCGTGCTTGAAGGCGACGATTGGTATCCGAATCAGTTCTTGTATCTACCGGGCGACGAGCAATCTGAATTTCGCGTTGTCGGCATCGATGGCAGCAAAGCGGTGTTGCAAATTGTGGATGACTACCGCAATCCCCAACACGCAGTGTGGGGCATCACGGCTCGCAACCGTGAACAAAACTTCGCGCTCAATGCATTGATGGAGCCGGAGATCGATTTCGTTACCCTACTCGGCACCGCAGGCACCGGTAAAACGCTGCTGACGCTTGCGGCCGGCCTTGCGCAGTCGATGGATGTGCAGCGCTATCGTGAAATCATCATGACCCGCGCCACGGTGAGCGTTGGCGAAGACATCGGCTTCTTGCCCGGCACGGAAGAAGAAAAGATGACGCCGTGGATGGGCGCCTTGACCGACAATCTTGAAGTGCTCATGCCCAATGCAAAAGAAGGCGGTGCATGGGGACGTGCAGCGACAAATGATCTGTTGGCCTCCCGCATCAAGATCCGTTCGATGAACTTTATGCGCGGTCGTACTTTCCTAAGCCGCTACCTGATTTTGGACGAAGCGCAGAATTTGACGCCCAAACAGATGAAGACGCTGATTACGCGCGCGGGTCCTGGTACGAAAATCGTCTGCCTAGGCAACGTTGAGCAAATTGATACGCCCTACCTGACCGAAACCACATCCGGTCTGACCTACGTCGTCGATCGATTCAAGGGTTGGGCGCATAGTGCGCATATCACCTTGCGTCGCGGCGAACGTTCGCGTTTGGCAGACCACGCCTCGGAAGTCCTCTAAGTATCTATGCACGATCAAGATCCGCCTCGTTGTGCCATGACCATCGCCGGATCTGACTCTGGCGGTGGCGCAGGCGTTCAAGCGGATTTAAAAACGTTTGCCGCACTCGGCGTGCATGGCCTCTCGGTTTTCGCTGCGCTGACGGCGCAAAATACGCTGGGCGTCATCAGTATTGAGGTGCCGAGTATTCCCTTCGTCCGTGCACAGCTTGAGGCATGCTTCGCGGACTTTGAGATTTCTGCAGTCAAGATCGGCATGCTGGCGAACCGGCAGATTATTGAGACAGTCGCGGAAGCACTGCAAGCGCATCCAAACGTGCCCGTCGTGCTGGATCCGGTCATGATCGCCACCTCAGGCGCACGCCTGCTGGAAGCAGATGCCGTGCATGCCTTGAATCGTTTACTGCTGCCACGGGCGACCGTGATTACACCGAACGTGCCTGAGCTGGAAACGTTGACAGAGACATCCATCCGAAACGCAGAAGACATCGCGCGCGCTGCACAACTGTTGCTCGACATGGGCGTGTCTGCGGTGATGGCAAAAGGCGCGCACCTCGACGAAGGCGATCAAGTCATTGATCGACTCTTTACACAATTCGACCACTTCGAGTTCGTCCACCCACGCCTGCCCGTCGAAGGGCACGGCACCGGATGTACTTTTGCCTCAGCCATTGCCGCGCAACTCGCCAAAGGCATGACGCTGCCCAAAGCCTGCGCGGATGCCAGCGAATACGTCTCTGAGGCTATGAAACAAGGCTATTCCATAGGCCACGGCGGCCTACAACTGCTACGCCATATCCATTAGTTCGGGCGAAGTCTGAACAGGCATGAGGTATCCTTAGACATTGCCTTTTGTCTGACTCTTGGCCCCGTAGCTCAGCTGGATAGAGCGGTCCCCTCCTAAGGGACAGGTCGTGCGTTCGAATCGCGCCGGGGTCACCACGCCAGTTTTGTTACTCGAATTTAATACACGGAGTTCCTCATGCATCCAGTACTGACCGCCCTCGGCTTAAACGACACCGAATCGGGCACCTACCTTGGCAATCGCGAATGGTCATCCACGCGAGATGCCGGGGTGCTGGAACCCGTCAACCCGACCACGGGCGAAGTCCTGGGTAAGGTCCATGCAAGCAGTCGCGCTGACTACGACACGATGATGGCGCGGGCAACGGAAACCTTTAAAGCTTGGCGCAAAGTGCCGGCACCGAAGCGTGGCGAAGCCATCCGCTTGTGTGCAGACGCGCTGCGTGCAAACAAAGACGCGTTGGGCTCGCTCGTCGCATTGGAAATGGGCAAGTCGAAGCCGGAAGGTGACGGCGAAGTTCAAGAGATGATTGACATCGGCGAATTCGCTGTCGGTTTGTCGCGTCAGCTGTACGGCCTCACCATGCACAGTGAACGTCCGGGCCACCGCATGTACGAACAATGGCACCCGATCGGCGTTGTGGGTGTCATCAGCGCGTTTAACTTCCCCGTCGCCGTGTGGGCGTGGAATAGCTTTGTTGCGGCAGTCTGCGGCAACGTGACCGTGTGGAAACCTTCACCGAAGACGCCGCTGTCGGCGATCGCTTCGATGAAGATCTGCAACGAAGCATTGAATGCTGCTGGCTTCCCCGACATCTTCTTCCTCTTCAACGATGCAGGCACCGACCTCGCTCAAGATTTCGTTGACGACAAACGTGTTGCATTGGTCAGTTTCACCGGCTCAACCAAGGTCGGCCGCACGGTCGGTGAGCGCGTCGCACGCCGCATGGGTCGCTCATTGCTTGAGCTGGGTGGCAACAACGCCATCATCGTGGACGAAAGTGCCGATCTGAAATTGGCGATTCCGGCCATCGTATTCGGCGCTGTCGGCACCTGTGGCCAACGCTGCACCACGACACGACGTTTGATCGTGCATGAATCCATCTACGCAGATGTCTTGGCCAAGTTGGTGACGGCTTATGGACAAGTCGAAGGCAAGATCGGCGATCCGACCAACCCGGCCAACTTGGTGGGACCGTTGAACTCGTCGGATGCTGTGGATGCCTTCCTCGATTCGATCGCAAAAGCGAAACAATCCGGTGGCACGATTGAAATCGGCGGCACTGCAATCGAAGGCAATGGGTTCTTCGTGAAGCCGGCCATCGTGACAGGGCTCGGCAATGACGCTGAGGTTGTGCAACATGAAACCTTCGCACCCATCCTGTATGTCATGAAGTACAAAGACATCGACCAAGCGATTGATATGCAGAACGCAGTGCCGCAAGGTCTGTCATCCGCAATCTTCACGACCAACTTGAAGCGCGCTGAGGCGTTCTTGGCTGCCACAGGTTCTGACTGCGGTATCGCCAACGTCAATATCGGTACCTCCGGCGCAGAAATTGGCGGCGCATTCGGTGGCGAGAAAGAAACCGGTGGTGGCCGCGAATCCGGTTCGGATGCATGGAAGGCGTATATGCGTCGTCAGACCAACACGATCAATTACTCTGACGCGTTGCCTTTGGCCCAAGGCATCAAGTTCGACTTCTGATCGTGTATCCGATCACACGCCCCTTCCTGATGCGCATGGACCCCGAACGGGCCCATGCTGCCACCCTTGCGGGGCTTGAACGACTCTATGCATTAGGCATGACGGGGTTGGTCACCAAACGCCCACCCTCGCATCCGATCCGAGCATTCGGCCTCGATTTTCCAAATGCTGTTGGCCTGGCGGCCGGGCTCGATAAGAATGCGGCGCACATCGATGCACTGTTTGCGCTGGGTTTCGGTTTTGTTGAAGTCGGCACGATTACGCCGCGTCCTCAAGCGGGCAATCCGAAACCACGCCTGTTCCGTATTCCGGAAGAACAGGCCATCATCAATCGCATGGGTTTCAACAACGACGGCATCGATGCGGCGATCCGCAATATCGAGGCTTCGCGTTTTGTGCGTGCTAATAAGAAGCCGGGCGTCCTTGGCATCAATATCGGTAAGAACAAAGACACCGAAAACGATGTGGCATGGCGCGACTATGTGACCTGCTTTGAGCGCGCTTATCCATTCGCCGACTATGTGACCGTGAATATTTCGTCGCCCAACACGATGGGGCTTCGAGAATTGCAGGAAGAACAAGCCCTGCGTCGCCTCATCACTTCGCTATTCGAGAGTCGCGAGCAGCTCGCAGTGCGCCATGGTCGCCGTGTGCCGGTTTTGGTCAAGCTCTCACCTGACCTCACCGAACCGGATATCGATGCGGCTGCGCGCGTGTTCACAGAACTCAAGATCGACGGTGTTGTTGCCACCAATACAACGATTTCGCGCCTCACCGTTCAAGGCTATTCCACGGCTGCTGAAGCCGGCGGATTGTCTGGCGGCCCACTGCTCGCGCGTTCGACAAGCTGCTTGCGTCGCTTATGTTCGAGACTCGACGACGATATTCCCGTCATTGGTGTGGGGGGCATTTGTAAAGGTGCAGACGCGGTTGCGAAGACCGCAGCAGGTGCCACTTTGGTGCAGTTGTATACCGGCTTTGTGTACCGCGGCCCGAAACTGATCGCTGAGTGTGCAGAAGCCATTCGTCGGCGCAAAGTTGACCGCGCATCTGGAATCGCGAACTTTTCATGAGATCAGGTTTTCGCGTCAGTCGTCATGCATCACTGAAAGCCCTGAATACGTTTGGGATTGATGTCGCCGCTGAAAAGCTCGTCGACGTCGAAGATCTGTTAGCGCTTGAAGCCGCGTTGGACGCGCACGAATCGCAAGATCTATTCCTGCTCGGCTCGGGAAGCAATGTGGTGTTTGTTTCACCGCCCAACGCGGTGATGCGCATTCTGGATAACCGCGTGACCTGCGAGACCAGTGAAGACGGTTACTACCGCGTGCGTTGCGCCGCAGGCAAGCCGTGGCATGACTTCGTGATGCACACCTTGGAGCACCACTGGTACGGCCTTGAAAATCTCGCCTTGATTCCAGGCACGGTGGGTGCATCGCCCGTTCAAAATATCGGCGCGTACGGCGTTGAAATTATGGACAGAATCTTGCAAGTCGATGCTTGGGATCGTCAACGGCGCATGCCCGTGTCCTTTCTGCATGACGCGTGCGATTTCAGTTACCGCGACAGTCGTTTCAAGCACGAACCGGATCGCTATTTCATTACGCACGTCGAGTTCAAGCTCAGTGCACAACCGCGATTGGTCTTGGACTATGCGGGCATTCGCGACGAACTTCAAGACGCGGGTATTTCAGCACCCGCACCTATGGACGTTGCGCGCGCTGTCATTCGTCAACGCACGCGTAAATTGCCGGACCCTGCTGTGATCGGAAATGCAGGCAGTTTCTTCAAGAATCCGATTCTGAGCACCGCGTTTGCCGATGCTCTTGCTGCGGAGTATCCAGACATGCCGGTCAATCGTACGGGGCAGCCGGGCTCGAAAAAGCTGTCTGCTGCTTGGCTGATTGAAAACGCCGGCATGAAGGGGTACACGCGTGGGCATGCGGGCGTGTCCGACCGACATGCACTTGTCCTCGTGAACCATGGCGGCGCCAGCGGTATTGAGATCGTGCAAGTCGCACGTGATGTCGCCGAAGCCGTCGAGGCAAAATTCGGTGTCCCGCTGCATCCCGAACCTCGCCTGATCGGCGGTGAATGGTAGCCCCATGAATCGAAGTCTGCACGCCCCCATGTTGATGCTCGCGTCCACCGTTGGCTTCGGCTTGATGGCGATTACGATTCGTCTAGCGTCCAAAACAGAACCGACCTTGGAGGTCGCGTTCTTTCGCAGTTTTTTCGGCGGTTTGATTGCCCTCCCGATTATTTTCTGGCCCCTGCTGCGGCAACGTCGTCCGCTGAAAGACTATGCGGCAGAAGTGAAAACAAACCAATTGCGGCGCTATGTCGTGCGGTGTTTGATTGGTGTCGTCAGTATGTTCTGCGGCTTTTGGGCGATCTCGAACTTGCCGCTGTCGCAGGCGATTGCCCTCGCCTACTCCTCACCGATTTTCGCGACCATCGCAGCCGCGCTGCTCTTGGGTGAAAAAGTACGCGCCCGTCGTTGGGCCGCCGTCGTCATTGGTTTCTTGGGCATGCTGGTCATTGTCCGACCGTGGTCGCACGCCTTCTCAATGGGTGCGCTCGTCGCTATCAGTGCCGCGTTGATTACCGCAATTGTCGCGATCCAGATCAAACAACTCACACGCGAAGACACGCCCAATACGATCGTCTTTTGGACCTATGTCTTCTGGATACCCATGTCGCTCTTGCCGGCCATGTTTGTCTGGCATTGGCCACAAGGAGACGCCTGGATATGGCTCATCGCCTCGGGCATTTTGGGCACCGTCGGGCAACTGCTGTGGACGCGTGCTTTGAATATCGGCGATGTGTCTGCGCTCACGCCGATCTCATTTGTTCAGTTGCCAATCGTGACCTTTGCAGGTTGGGCGATGTTCGGTGAGTCCATAGATGCATGGACACTCGGCGGGGCCGCCATCATTCTGAGCGCCACGGCCTACATCTCACATCGAGAAGCCAAGTTGGCCCGCCAGAACAAGAGCATGCAACCTTCCAGCGGCTCAGAGCCCGGCGGCAACTGACAGCGCGCGGTATTACACCTCGACGATGCAGGCGTAGTTTTTCTCAACGTAGTCGTCAATCAAGGCAATGAATTCATGTGCGATGTTGTCGCCGCGCAAAGTCATTCGCTTTTCACCGTCAATGAAAACGGGCGCTGCCGGCGACTCACCGGTGCCTGGCAAGGAAATCCCGATATTGGCGTGACGTGATTCACCCGGACCGTTCACGATGCAGCCCATCACGGCAAGCGTCATGTTTTCGGCGCCGGGGCGCGTGACCTTCCATTCGGACATGCGATCACGCACGTGGTTTTGAACCACTTTCGCCAATTCTTGGAAGAACTCCGACGTCGTCCGACCACACCCGGGGCATGCCGTCACCATCGGGGTGAATGCTCGCAGACCCATGGTCTGCAAAAGCTCCTGCGCCACCACGACTTCTTGCGTACGTGATGCACCCGGCTCGGGTGTCAACGAGATGCGAATCGTGTCGCCAATACCTTCTTGCAACAGCACGGCCAAGGCCGCGCTGCTTGCGACGATGCCTTTGCTGCCGATACCCGCCTCGGTCAAACCCAAATGGAGCGCGAAATCACTGCGTCGCGAAAGATCCCGATAGACGGCGATCAACTCTTGCACACCACTGACCTTGGCACTGAGCAGAATGCGATCCCGCCGCAATCCAAGTTCAACCGCGCGCTCTGCCGAATCAATCGCAGAAAGGATCAACGCTTCGCGCAGGACGCGCCCGGCATCCCATGGGATGTCGCGTTCATGGTTTTCATCCATCAATCGCGCAGCAAGGGATTGATCCAATGAGCCCCAGTTCGCACCAATACGTACCGGCTTGTCGTAGCGAATCGCAAACTCAATCAGTTGCGCAAACTGCGTATCTTTCTTTTTGCCGAAACCCACATTGCCCGGATTAATGCGGTACTTCGCCAGCATTTCTGCGCAAGCAGGTGCTTCCGCCAAAAGGGTGTGGCCGTTGTAGTGGAAGTCGCCGATGATCGGCACATCCACACCCATCATCTCGAGCTTCTCGACAATTTTCGGAATGGCGTTGGCTGATTCAATGTTGTTGACCGTCACACGCACCAATTCGGAACCTGCCCGCCACAGTGCCGCCACTTGTTTGACGGTGGCATCGATATCCGCGGTGTCGGTATTGGTCATCGATTGCACGACAACCGGATGCGCACCCCCCACCCAAATCTTGCCGACCTTGACGGCTAAAGTCTGCTTGCGTGCGCATGCACCCAAGGCGATGTTCGACGTGTCGGCGGTTTCAGCATTCATGGGGACATTTTACATTCCGTCCAAGGAGGAATCGTTATGCTGATGGCATGGCGCCCATCGAAGACAACATCCTGACACCCAGCCAGCTGAACAGCCTCGCGCGGAATGCCCTTGAGGATATGTTCGGCGGCATCAAGGTGGAAGGCGAAATAGGCAACTTGGCGCGGCCAGCATCGGGTCATCTGTACTTCACTTTGAAGGATGAGCGCGCCCAAGTTCGGTGCGCATTGTTCAAGCCCAAGAGCCAGCGTTTGGACTTTGTGCCGGCCGATGGCACCCGGGTTGTCGTGCACGGCAAGATTTCGCTGTACGAGCCTCGCGGCGACTACCAATTGATTGCCGACGGCATGACGCTCGCAGGTGAAGGCGAGCTGCGTCGACAACTGGAACGCTTGCGTCGACAGCTTCAAGCGGAGGGCGTGTTTGACCCGGCGCGCAAACGTGCACTGCCGCGCTTCGTGCGACGACTGGCTGTCATCACGTCACCCAGCGGTGCCGCCATCCGCGATGTCATCAGTGTCATTGCACGGCGCTTTCCGATGATTGAAGTGGATGTGGTGCCTGTCCAAGTGCAGGGCACCACCGCGCCCGCGCAGATCTTGGCAGCACTGCAATGGGCAGATCAAAGCGAACGTTATGACGCCATTCTTTTGACGCGTGGCGGTGGCTCACTGGAAGACCTCTGGGCATTCAATGACGAAGCCTTGGTGCGCGCGATCGCTGCGGCAAAAACACCGACCGTTTCCGCTGTCGGACACGAGAGCGACACCACGCTGTCCGACTTCGCTGCCGACATCCGCGCCGCAACACCTTCTGCGGCGTCTGAACTGTTGACGCCGGCCAGTGCAGACCTGCACGCGCGATTGAGCGGCGACATGCGTCAGCTCAGTCAGCGCAATCGTCATGCGCTCGATCTCGCGCGCAGACATCTGGACCAGACTGCAAAGCGTCTGACGGCCACCTCGCCGTTGGCGCGGATGCAAACGATGCATGAGCGCGCCAAAGCCGTTTGGTCACGCCTCCAATCTATTCGCACGCGGGAACACGCGATGCGCGCGCAGCGTTTGCTGCACGCACGTGCGCGCTTGCTTGCCAAGCACCCCGCAGCACTCCCTGAACTTCTGGCGATACGCAGCACGACAGCGATGCGACGTTTAGCTGACGCGAGCAGCAGCGCTGTGCGCATGCGCGTACAAAAATTGCAGGGTCTGGGACGGACGCTGCATGCCATTAGCCCATTGGCCACTGTCGATCGAGGCTACGCGCTGGTCCAAGACACGCGCGGCGCACTCATTCAATCCGTCGATCAAGTGTCACTTGGAGATGAGCTGGTCGCCAGAGTTCGAGACGGTCGGTTGTCTGTCAAAGTCACCGCAAAGGAGAAGGATGCATGAAAAAGCTGCCCTACTACTTAGCCGGCAAACCTGTAAACGCGAATCATGATTTGTCTGTGCTCGACAAATACACGGGCGAAGTGGCGTGGAAAGTGGCGTATGCCACACGCGCAGACATCCTTGCAGCGATTCGCGCCGCTGAAGCCGCGAAGCCCGCCATGGCCGCACTGCCCGCACATGCACGGCAAGCCATTCTTAACCGCTGCGTACAGGCATTTGAAACGCGCCGGGACGCCTTGGCCAATGCCCTCTGCATCGAAGCAGGAAAGCCGATCAAAGACGCAACGGGCGAAGTGACACGACTCATCGACACCTTCCGCGTGGCCGCCAGTGAAGCCATGCGCGAACAGGGCGAGGTATTGTCATTGCAAATTTCGCCGCGCGCAGAAGGCCTGCGCGGATTCACCAAGCGCGTGCCGATTGGTGTCTGCAGTTTCATTACGCCCTTCAACTTTCCACTCAATCTGGTCGCACATAAGGTCGCGCCGGCAATTGCTGCGGGCTGCCCCTTTGTCCTAAAACCGGCCGAGAAGACACCGGTCGGCGCACTCATCATTGCGGAAGTCTTAGCTGAGGCTGGATTGCCGGAAGGTGCATTCTCGGTCTTGCCCTGCAGCAATGATGACGCCGCGCCGCTGGTTGAAGATGAGCGAATTGCCTTGCTCTCTTTCACGGGCGGCTTGATCGGTTGGGAACTCAAGGCACGTGCCGGGCGCAAGAAAGTCACCTTGGAACTCGGTGGCAATGCAGCCTGCATCGTGGACAAGAACCCAGGATGCGATTTGGACACGCTGATCAATCGCTTGATGATGGGCGGCTACTATCAAAGCGGACAGAGCTGCATCAGTGTGCAGCGTCTTCTCGTGCATGAGGCCATGTACGACACCGTTAAGAACCGATTGATTCGCGCGGTACGGGCTCTCAAGTCCGGCAGTCCGATGCGTTCGACCACTGACCTCGGCCCCATGATTGACGAAGCCGCCGCCAAACGCATCGACGCGTGGATGGACGAGGCTGAATCCATGGGCGGCGTCGCACTGGTTCGCGGCAAACGTCGTGGCAATCGCCTTGCGCCGGCTTTGTTTGAACACGTCCCCATGAAGGCCAAGTTGCAAACAGAAGAAGTCTTCGGTCCGGTCAAGGTGCTCGAAAAATTCTCGCGCTTCGAGTCGGCGCTTAAGCGCGCGAATGACAGCAAGTTCGGATTGCAAGCAGGCGTCTTTACCGCTGATATTGCCCATGCCATGCGCGCATGGGACATCTTGGAAGTAGGCGGCGTCGTCATTGGCGACGTCCCCAGCATCCGCGTCGATGCCATGCCCTATGGCGGTGTCAAACACTCCGGCTTGGGACGCGAAGGCATTCGATATGCCATCGAAGACATGAGTGAAACGCGACTGCTGCTACTGAAAGACCGTTAGTTGCTCAGTGCGGCGGGACGTCCGTAGAGAAAGCCCTGCGCAAAACCGCAGCCCGCGGCAGCCAAATGCTGCGCTTGATATTCGGTTTCGACACCTTCTGCAACACACTCCAAATTCAAGGCATGCGACATCGCGATGATGGCATTCACGAGCGCTTCGCTGCTGCCGTCACTATCGCCATGCATGCCGGAAATAAACGAGCGATCGACCTTGATGCCATAGAGCGGGAATCGTCTCAAATAAGACAGTGCCGAATAGCCCGTACCAAAATCATCTAACAGTGTTTTGACGCCATGACGGCGTAGCTTCACGAGTACTTCCATCGCCAGACCGTCATCTTCCATCAACGCATTTTCCGTGATTTCAATGCGAAGTCGGTTCACGTCTGCGCCTGCATCGCTCAACATTTCGATCAGCCTTTCGACAAAGTCTCCCGACTGGAAATGCTGTGGCGACACATTGATGCTGATGTAGGTTGTGCCTGGTGCTGCCAGTCGGCGGGCAACCTTTCGATACACCAACCAATCGACGGCTTGTATCAGGCCACTGTCTTCGCCCATGCCAATAAAGTCATCCGGCAAAACGTAACTGCCATCGGCATCGATCCAACGCACCAAGGCCTCGTAACCGACGACTTCGCCGCCACTGAAGGCCACCACGGGCTGATAGACAACTTCGAAAGATTCGTTGTTGATGGCGCGACGCAAATCAGCTTCCAGATCGAGCAATCGCACAGATTCAGCGCGCATTTCTTCATCGAACACCATGAACTTGCCGCGGCCCAAGGCCTTCGCTCGATACATGGCTGCGTCGGCATCGCGCAACAGTTCTTCGCCGTTGAAGTAGCCTTCGCGCCAATAGGCAATGCCGATACTGGCGGAAGGAAACAGTTCGCGATCATGAATCCGCAATGGTCGTTCAAACGCTGCAAGGATGCGCGCCGCCATCGATTCAATCACCATCGGGTCTTCGAAGTGCTCGGTGAGGATTGCAAACTCATCCCCGCCCAAACGCGCAACCAAATCATCGGGGCGCACGTGCTCCTGCAAACGGCGTGCCACGTCGACCAGCATTTCATCACCCGCCGCGTGACCCATCGAATCATTGACCAATTTGAACTGATCCATGTCCAGATAGAGCACCGCAAACGAAGGGACTGTTCCATCTGAGCGCGCATTGCGCATATCTCGCGACAAGCGATCCAACAATTGGCGGCGATTTGCCAAGCCCGTCAACACGTCATGCTGCGCCTGGTGATGGAGTCGATCTTCCACACGAATGCGTTCGGCGATTTCAGCCAAGAGCGCGCGGTTAGAACGTGCGAGCTCTTGCGTGCGTCGCGTGACACGGTTTTCCAGCTCGACCACAGCAGTACGTCGCGACAATGCGCCGCCCACTTGTTGTGCCGCAAACACAAAGAGCTCCAAATCGCGCTCGTCGTACACGACGTGTTCGTTATAGCTTTGAACAACCATCGCGCCAATCACCGAGTTTTCTTTGCGCAGTGGCACGCCCAACCACGAATACGGAATTTCGCCGGCAGCTTCGACACGACCCTCTTCGATCATTTTTTGAATCGCGGGTCGATCAAGGAGCGTCGGCCGACCGTGCGACACCACGTAGTCCGTGATCGAGTTCAAGCGATGGCGCCTGCGCGGCGCGGCACCTTGCAGGTCGATTCTGTAGGCAAGCTCGAGGTATTCGTGCGACTCATCGAGCAATGCAATAAAGAAGTTTTGGCAGTCAACCAATTTCGAAATAATTTCGTGCACTTCCGAGAAGAACCGCTCGCCACTGATCGGCGCGGTCGACAACTCAGAAATCCTAAAGAGTGTGCGTTGCAGCGCCTCGCCACGTTGGCGCTCGCTGATCTCATTTTGCAGAATCATATTGGCGTTTCTGAGCTGATGCGTCCGCTCGTAAACCCTAGCCTCCAACGCGTCGATCTCGCGGCGCTGATCCAATGCCATCTGCAAATGCTGTGCAACGAACTCCAGAATACGCAGCGATTCTTCTGAGTACTCCGCCTCTTCCTCGTAGCTCTGCACGACAATCGCACCACGCACCACGCCACCGCTCATCATCGGCACGCCGAGCCAGGCACGACTTGGAGAGCCATACGCAGGGTGCGTACTGATGCCGAGCGACACACACAAATCGTCCGAAGGCCCCAACAGCGGCTTGCCGCCGATCATCATGCGTACGGCCAAACTCTGCGTCATTTGCGTCGCGGGATACGGGACGCGCGAAGCCACTTTGCTCGCCTCGTCCATTTCGTCAACGAAGTAGCGCAGCTGGACCAAGTCGGTATCCCGGTCCCAAGTCAGCACCATGAAGTTGCGGGCATACATCAATTGCGCCACATCTTTATGGATGATCTCCAAGACTTCATCCATCGACGCGTCGGACTGCACGACCTCACTGATATTGAACAAAGCCTGTTGGAGTTGTTTGGACGCATCCAGCGCTTTGACTTGTCGATCTGCACGCTCGGAGTCGAGCACAGATTCAAATTGGCTGACAACGAAGTTCCAGATCGACGCCTCGAGCACAGCGCCGTCAAGCAGATGCAATGCCAAAGCTTGTCGCCGACGTCCGGACGTCCAAACTTTCAGATGCGGTGCAACGGCGGGATCTTGGCTTAGCGCCGAGAGCGCAAAGGCCTCAAGATTATTGGCATCTGGCCCGCTCGAGCATGAAGCGGACGCACCGCCAAACGACCACGCACCGGCAACCGAAGAACCTGCCGGCAATATGGCGCCAATCTCACGCAAGAATCGAGCAATCCGAGGAAACTCAGCGCAGCCCGATGTCCCCATGATCGTGGTGGCTTCCGATACATCTCCCATAGCGCGAGAATAGCGCAAAGTGCTGCCCCAAAACCCTCCACCAAGGGTTCAAAGAGGGTCGGTTAGCATGGTGCAGTGGATTCGGAATATTTATTGGATGGACGGCAACGCCACGCTCGATCAAGACAACGTATGGATGGCGGCCTATGTGGCCGGCGATCCTACGGCCTTCGATCGTCTTTATCAAAGTTGTCGACTGCCGCTCTTCCGATTTCTCATGCAACACGTGCGTAATCAAGCACTTGCCGATGAGCTCTTTCAAGACGTCTGGCAGAAAGTGGTTGTGAACCGGACGCATTGGCAACCCACCGCAAATTTCAAAAGTTGGCTGTTTCAAATTGCACACAATCGATTGATGGACCATTGGCGCAGTGCCAAGCTTCGCCCCGCCGCGCCTGCAGACGCGGACGATCGAATCGAACGTGTCGCCGAGCAGCGCACGCCCGAACACGAAATGTCTACGTTTGAAGTGCGGCGCCGCTTACAACTCGCGATGGAGCGATTGCCGGACGAGCAGCGAGTGGTCATCGCACTGAGACTCGATCAGGAGTTGTCTTTGGAAGACATTGGCCGCATCACAGGTGTAGGCCGAGAAACGGTCAAATCGCGCTTGCGCTATGCCATGGACAAATTAAAGCTGGAGATGGCGTCGTGAGTATCGATGACTTCGAACCGTTGACGGCAGAAGAACGCGATCTGGCTGCGAAGCTCGGACTCGGCAAGCGCACCTATGCGCCAAGCCCGGAAATCGAGCAAGCCATTCGTTCTGATGCCCATCACGCCGTGCGCAGTGCCGACCGCGCACGCGCACAGCCAATGCACTGGCTTCGATACGGCGGTGTTGCCGCTGCCTGCGTATTGGCATTGGGCGTCGCATGGAAGACCTTGAAGACGCCCCAATCAACAGAGATGGACGGGTATCGCTCTGCTGCTTCGCAAGCGGCAGAAGTGGCTGCACCGGCAAAGACGATTGACGAAACTGTAGACGATCGTCCGGTCGTTGCGCAGGCCGCTGAGTCAGATAAAGCAGTAGTGGAAGCGCCCGCAGCGATAGAAGCCGTACCCGACCCCACTGCGCGCATCGACACAGGCGCCGAGATTTCGACACACGCTGCAACGAAGGCGCGTGCAGCAGACACGCCAACCGTGGACGCCGTAGAAAATGCCGTACGCGCGGCTGAGGCGCGCTCGGATACCGACTTCAAGGCAGCAGAAGCGGAAGTAGATCGTGCGGCGAGTATGCAGTCCAAGCAACGCGCGCCTGTATCAGCATCCCCGCAGCTCGACACGGCCAACGCCGCCCGTCGTGCAAACGATGCCGCCACGGAAAGCAGCGCAAAAGACGGTGTGCTTTCGCGCCAAGCGGCTGCGAGCGCGGCCCGCCCGCCACCGCCACAACCGGCACCCGCCGCGGCAGCGGCGCCCGCACCTGTCCCTTCACAGGCACCGCCTGCAACTCAGAGCGACGCGATCACTTTGGAAAATGGTTACGACCCGAGACCGCCAAAGACCACCGAAGCGCAAGACGTTCAAGTTGCCTGGCTGAAGCGCATACGTGCGCTGATGCAGGCCGGCAAGAAAGAAGAAGCCGCAGCGAGCCTGGAGGCTTGGCGGAAACGTTACCCCGAGGCCACCGTGCCTGCAGATCTCGCGCCTTTGGGCAAAGTGAATACTGACAAATGACTGAAGAAAAAAAGCCGCGTGCTGCGGTTGGCACGCTGAAAGCGCTTTGGCCGTTTGTTCGGCGCGAGAAAACGCTGTTTGCCGGCTGGTTGATTGCACTCGCATGCAGCTCGGCGGCAACGCTGACGATTCCGATTGCCATTCGAAAGATGATCGACTTGGGGTTTCACGACCTTTCCAAAATCGACGGCACCTTCCTCTTTATCTTTGGCGTCACCTTGGTGCTCGCAATTGCCACGGCAGTGCGTTTCTTCTTCGTCTCGTTGTTAGGCGAACGTGTGGTGGCCGATCTACGCAATCGCTTGTTCGCGCATCTGCTTTCGTTGGATGCGGAGTTTCAAGACAAGACACGGAGCGGTGAACTGGTCTCGCGCTTGACCGCAGATGCCGAGTTGCTTCGCAGCGTGGTGGGTTCAACGATGTCGGTGGCCTTGCGCAGCGTGATCACCGTCTTGGGGAGTTTGATCGGCCTTGTGGTGACTAGCCCGCATCTGGCCGGCTATACGATGATCGGCATCCCCCTCGCCGTTGCACCTTTGGTGCTGAGTGGTCGACGTTTGCAAGGGATGTCACGGCAGAATCAAGACCGCATTGCAGATGCCAATACGCACGCGACCGAAGTACTGGGCGCCATGCGCACCGTGCAAGCCCACGCGCGCGAACCCTACGAATTGAATCGCTACACGACGGGCCTGAATATTGCGTTGGACAGCGCACGTCGGCGCATTGCCGCGCAATCCTGGGTCACCGCACTCGCAATCGTCTTGATCTTTGGCGCGGTCACTTTGGTGCTATGGAGCGGCGCTCGGGAAGTGGTCACCGGTGAAATGTCTGCGGGCACATTGGGGCAGTTCTTGATGTACGCAATGATCGGCGGCGGTTCCGTCGGTGCCTTGGCGGAAGTCTGGAATGAGCTGCAACGTGCAGCCGGCGGCATGGGTCGTGTCAATGAACTGATGCAAGAAGCACCGGAAATTCGTGCACCTGCGCAGCCCGCGCATTGGACGACAGCTGTCAATGGCGATATCCGTTTTGACGACGTCGTTTTCCACTACCCTTCCCGGCCCGATACCGCCGCCTTGCAGAATTTCTCTTTGCAAGTTCGTCCGGGCGAAACGGTTGCCTTGGTGGGTCCATCGGGTGCGGGCAAGAGCACGGTGTTCTCCTTGCTGTTGCGTTTTCATGACCCAGATTCCGGTCATATCGACATCGACGGCATCGACATTCGCACTGCGGATCCCTCTGAGTTGCGTGACAACATTGCGCTCGTCCCGCAATCACCCACGATATTTGCCGCCACGGCCGCCGAAAATATTCGTTATGGCCGTCTGGATGCCGACGATGCCGCACTAAAAGAAGCCACGCGTGCTGCGGAAGCACTCGACTTCATTCAAGCCTTGCCAGAAGGGTTTGATTCGCAATTGGGCGAACGTGGTGCCCGACTGTCGGGCGGACAACAACAACGGATTGTGATTGCCCGTGCGATTTTGAAAGACGCGCCGATCCTACTGCTGGATGAAGCCACGTCCGCCTTGGATGCGCAAAGTGAGATGGCGGTTCAAACCGCGCTGGGGCATCTAATGGAAGGACGCACCACCTTGGTGATCGCCCATCGACTTTCAACAATTCTCAAAGCCGATCGGATTGTCGTTATGGATACAGGCCGGATTGTTGCGAGCGGGACACACGCCGAATTGCTTGCACAAGGCGGCCTGTATGCCGAGTTGGCCAAACTTCAATTTTTGGATTGATCAGTCTTCGACAAATCGAACACGGCGCGTGATCGAGCACACAGGCTCGTAGCCAATCGTGCCCGCGGATTCACCCACGTGCTCGACGGGTAAACCTTCGCCCCACAGGGTGACTTCATCGCCGGTGCTTGCTTCGGGGCACGTACGCAAATCAATCGTCATCAGGTCCATTGAAACGCGACCCACCGTCGGTACCACTTTGCCTGCCACGCGCACTTGCGTGCCTGAAGCGGCCATTCTCGGGTAGCCATCGCCATAGCCCACCGCAGCGACACCGATACGCATGTCCTCGGGCGCGGTCCAGGTGCCCGCATAGCCGACCCGTCCACCGGCAGGAATCGACTTCACCGAAATCAGACGTGTGGTCAAGGTCATTGCCGGACGCAAGCCGTAATCTGCGCCCGTCTTTCCTTCGCAGACCGAAATGCCGTAGAGCGCGCCACCCGGGCGCACCCAATCACCGTGCGACTGCGGCCAACCCAACACGGCGGCCGAATTGGCCATCGAACGTTCGCCCGCCAAGCCTTGGGTGACAGAGTCAAAAACGCTTAATTGCGACAGGGTTTGCGCGCCTCTGGACGCACTGTCCAGGTACTCATCTGAACTCGCAAAGTGCTGAAGCAGACCGATTTCATCGTCGACGGATGTCAGCGCCTTCAATCGCGCGTAGACGTCACGCACCTCCTCAGGCGCGAACCCGAGACGATGCATGCCGGTGTCTACCTTCAACCAACACCGCAATGGTTCCGTGCCCTCAGATTGCTCGAGCATCTCCAATTGCGAGGCGTGATGCACCACTGACCAGACATTCAGCGCCCGCATGCGCGGCACGTCGTCGGGCGCATCAAACCCTGACAACAACAGAATGGGTTGCGACAAACCGGTAGCACGCAAGCGCTCTGCATCTGCCAACGCGGCCACACCGAACGCATCCGCACCCGCGAGCGCATTCGCGACACGTTCCAAGCCATGCCCGTAGCCATCGGCTTTGACAATGGCCATGACTTTGCTGGCTGGTGCCAATTTACGAATGACGCCAAGGTTGTGACGCAGGGCGTCTGGATGGATGGTTGCTGTCGTTGAACGTGCCATGGAACGAGTTTAGAAGGTGCGCGTCATGCGCGCGTTTATTCGAATTGTCCGATGCTGTCGCGCGCCAAATTGTCAAAGCGCGTGTACTCACCAAAGAACTTCAGCTTGACCATGCCCGTCGGGCCATTCCGTTGCTTGCCGATGATGATTTCGGCCAGCCCCTTATCGGCGGACTCCTTGTTGTAATACTCGTCGCGATAGATGAAGCAGATCATGTCGGCGTCTTGCTCGATAGCACCGGATTCGCGCAAGTCGGCCATGACAGGTCGTTTGTCTTGGCGCGTTTCAAGTGATCGATTCAACTGCGACAAAGCAATCACGGGCACGTTGAGCTCTTTAGCCAAGGCTTTCAAACTCCGTGAAATTTCGGAGATCTCTGTCGCGCGGTTTTCATTGTTGCCAGGCACCGACATCAGCTGCAGATAGTCGATCACGATCAGGCCGAGATCATGCTCGCGCTTCAAGCGGCGTGACTTCGAACGCAAGACATCTGGCGACAAACCGGGTGTTTCTTCGATGAAGATTTTGGCGGTGTTCAACATCGACACGGCATGCGTAACACGGGTCCAATCTTCATCTTCCAAGGCGCCCGTTCTTAGCCTGCGCGCGTCAATACGGCCGACGGACGACACCAAACGCATCGCCAGTTGCGACGCCGACATTTCCATCGAAAACACAGCGACCGCTTTACGCGACTTGATGGCCGCGTACTCAGCCATATTCAAGGCCAGCGTGGTCTTGCCCATGGAGGGACGCGCCGCAACAATCACCAGATCGCTGGGCTGCAAGCCCGCCGTCATTTCATCCAAATCGGTGTAGCCCGTTGACAGGCCGGTCACCGCGCCTTGGTTGGCATAGCGCTCCTGCAGCATGTCGACGGCGCTGTTCAATGCGGAGTTGAGGTCGACGAAGTCTTTGCGGCCCTGCCCTTCGGTGTTTGCGAGCGCGAAGACGTCTTGCTCAGCCTTGGCGAGCACTTCACGGCTCTCGCGACCTTCAGGCTGGAACGCATCATTGACGATGCTCGTGCCGACATCAATCAAGTTTCGAAGTGTGGCCTTATCGCGCACGATATTGGCGTAGGCGCGAATATTGGCGGCCGACGGTGTCGTTGAGGCCAGCTCAATCAAGTAAGCGCCGCCGGCGACCATTTCGGACATGCCTTGCGAATCAAACCACTCGCCCAAGGTCACGGCATCGAACGGCTGGTCTTTATCGTTCAATTGTTTGATCGCGCGATAGATCAATTGGTGATCGCGTCGATAGAACGCACTTTCGGTGAGAATTTCTGCAACCGCTTCAATCGAAATCGGCGAAAGCATGAGCCCACCCAAAACGCTTTGCTCGGCCTCAATCGAATGCGGTGGCACCCGTAGTTGATCGATCTTCCTTTCCGTCCGGTTATCCGAATTGAAGCGCGGTTTGGATGACATCGGACAAAAGCTCCACAAAGCATGGGGACGGTCGATCATCTAATCACGGCATCGCCTTCAGGCGTTAGGGACAAGCCTGTGGATAACCGGTGGGAATCTCTGATCTTTGTATTCCCTGACAGTCTCAAGGGTTGAGACAAACAAATACGGGCGCCTAAGCGCCCGTATTCAAACAACTTGAAGCCAGTGCTTAGGCGACGTCGCCTTCCACAATGACCTTGAGCGTGGTTTCGACGTCTGCTGCGAAATGCAACACGACATCGAATTCGCCCGTGTGGCGGATCGGGCCTTCGCCCAACACCACTTCGCTCTTTTGAACCGGCGTGCCTTGTGCGGTCAGTGCGTCCGCGATATCACGCGGGGTCACCGAACCATACAGCTTGCCTTCGGCCGAAGCGTGCGCCTTCAAGGTGACGCTGGCGCCGTCGAGCTTGGCACGACGCGATTCGGCTTCGTTGAGGATCGCCTTGGCTTTCGCTTCGTACTCAGCGCGCTTGGCTTCAAACGAGGCCAAGTTGGCGGCCGTTGCCGGCACAGCCTTGCCTTGCGGCACGAGGTAGTTACGGCCATAGCCCGGCTTCACGTTGACGGTATCGCCCAACGCGCCGAGGTTTTGAACTTTCTGCAACAAAATCAATTTCATGTGTGTCTCCGTTAGCAGCTTGCGCTGCAGCATGGGTGTTGTCCGGAAGGACGTTGACGATTAAACGTCGTGGTTATCCGTGTACGGCAGCAAAGCCAAGAAACGTGCGCGCTTCACGGCGGTAGCCAACTGGCGCTGGTAGCGCGACTTGGTGCCGGTGATGCGGCTCGGGATGATCTTGCCGTTTTCGGTGATGTATTGGCGCAAGGTATTGAGGTCTTTGTAATCGACTTCAACGATGCCTTCGGCAGTGAATTTGCAGAACTTGCGGCGGCGGAAGAATTTGGACATGTGTGTGCTCCTTAAGCGGCTTCAACGGAGTCGTCAGATTCTTCCGAATCGTCAACACCTTCGACTTCGACGTCGTCACGACGACGGCGGTCACCGCGTTCAACCTTCTCGTCCTTGTTCTTCATGATCAAGGATTGTTCGGTCACGGCTTCATCACGTGCGATCACGAGGTGGCGCAACACTGCATCGTTGAAACGGAAACCGTCAACGAGCTCGTTCAACGAAGCTTGGTCAGCTTCGATGTTCATCATGATGTAGTGGGCTTTCACCAAATTGTTGATCGGGTAAGCCAGCATGCGGCGGCCCCAATCTTCGGTGCGGTGGATTTTGCCGCTGGCGGCTTCGATCAAAGCGGTGGTGCGCTCGATCATGCCCGGCACTTGTTCGCTCTGGTCCGGATGGACCATGAACACGATTTCGTAATGACGCATTGTGTTTTCCTTTTGGACATCCGGCCGCGGGATTGCGATCCGGACAGCTCCTCCCAATGGATGGAGCAAGGTCTCCCCGTTCAGGGAGCCAGACATTATGACAAATCAATCACTTGCGTGCAAGACGCAAAATTGGGCGCTGGCGCTTAGAGGGCCTTGTCTGGATCGGTCGTGAAACTTTCGCCGCAGCCGCATTCGCCCTGCACCTGCGGGTTTCTGAAGACGAACTGCTCGTTCAGGCCTTGCTTGATGAAATCGATGATCGTGCCGTCGACCAGGGGGAGACTGGTGGGGTCCACCAATACCTTCACACCGTCCTGTTCGAACACGACGTCATCTGCTGCCACGCTGTCCGCCATCTCGATCACGTAGCCCCAGCCGGAGCAGCCGGTTTTGCGGACGCCAAAGCGGAGCCCGGTTTTGTTGGGTTCGGCCGTGAGATAACTTTGCACGCGTTCAAGCGCGGCAGGTGCTAATTCAATACTCATGCGCACATGATGGGGCCGATGCGCAGGTGCTTCAAGCTCGGATGACCCAAGCGGGCTTTCCTTTATCATGGATGTTTCTTGAAGATTCATCCCGAGCGCCTGCACCATGACGATTTCTAGCGTAGAACATGCGCTTTCGGGCAAATTGCCTGAAGGCGGAAAAGTCACCCTTCGCGGCTGGATTCGCACTGTGCGCGAATCGGCGAACTTGTGCTTCATTCAAGTCAGCGATGGCTCCTGTTTCTCACCCATGCAGGTCGTGGCCACAAATGCGCTGTCGAACTTCGAAGATGTGCGCAAACTTTCTTCTGGCTGCTCCGTGATTGCCTCTGGCACTTTGGTGAAGTCGCAGGGCAAAGGCCAAAGCTACGAGATCCAAGCAGATACGGTGGATGTGATCGGTTGGGTGGAAGACCCCCTCACCTACCCGATCCAACCCAAACCGATGTCGCCGGAATTCTTGCGCGAAGTCGCACATTTGCGTCCGCGCACCAACTTGTTCGGCGCGGTCACGCGTATTCGTCATTGTCTTTCGATGGCCGTCCATCGCTATTTCCATGAAAACGGCTTCTATTGGATTTCAACGCCGATCATCACGACCAGCGACGCCGAAGGTGCCGGACAGATGTTCCGCATCTCCACTTTGGACATGGCGAACTTGCCGCGCACAAAAGACGGCCAGGTCGATTTCAGCCGTGACTTCTTCGGTAAGGAAACCTTCCTCACCGTGTCTGGCCAGCTGAATGTCGAAGCCTATTGCTTGGCGCTCAGCAAGGTCTATACCTTCGGTCCGACCTTCCGCGCAGAGCAATCGCACACCACGCGCCACTTGGCTGAGTTCTGGATGATTGAACCCGAAGTGGCGTTTGCGGATCTCAATGACAACGCCAACCTTGCCGAAGACTTCCTGAAGTATTTGTTCCGTGCTGTTTTGAGCGAACGTGCAGACGACATGGCGTTTATTGCGGAACGCGTGCAAAAAGACGCTGCGACACGCCTGGAAGCGTTCGTCAACGCGCCGTTCGAACGCATTGATTACACCGACGCGGTGTCCTTGCTGCAAAAGAGCGGCAAAAAGTTTGAGTTCCCGGTCGAATGGGGTCTGGATTTGCAAACCGAACACGAGCGCTGGCTAACCGAAGAGCATGTGGGCCGCCCTGTCGTTGTCATGAACTATCCGGAAGAAATCAAAGCGTTCTACATGCGTTTGAATGATGACGGCAAGACCGTGGCCGCGATGGATGTGCTGGCCCCGGGTATCGGCGAGATCATCGGCGGCTCGCAACGTGAAGAACGTCTGGATGTGTTGGACGCACGCATGCAGCAGTTCGGCTTGGATACTGAACACTACAGCTGGTATCGCGATTTCCGTCGCTACGGCAGCGTGCCGCATGCCGGATTCGGTTTGGGCTTCGAACGCCTCGTGGTCTACGTGTGTGGTTTAACGAATATCCGTGACGCGATTGCGTATCCGCGCGCGCCGGGTAGCGCGGAGTTCTGATCATGATTTTGTTCTTTGCACTTTGGTTTGTTGCCATGGCCATCGCGGGCGCGACCGCGTTCGTCATCTTTTGGCCGCTGTCGCTGGTGCACCTGCGTGACAAGCATCCCGCAAGCAAATCGATGTTGGGTGAGTTTGCTTTCTTGAATCCGAAAGCATTGTGGTGGTTGCTAAGTGGTCGCTACAGAGCGCTGCAAGATCGCTCGTTCACCGGCTTGGCCACTCCTGCCCGCATTTCTTTGATCGTCATTTTGGCGGGTCTTTTCTTCGCTGCGTTGCTATACGTGTTTGCAGTGCTCTTTCCCGGAGTCGGCGGATGAGTCTTGATGACAATGCACATGACGAATGGTGGTTGGCCACACTCGGCAACACATTGATTTGGGCGCGGCTTCGAATTCGCGAAGCCGGGACCGCGGAAGTTTTGGACTCAGACGGCAACATCCTGCCCTATGACAGCCCCGATACCGCACGCGCTGCTTTGATGGACGCCGAGTTTGTCTCTTGGGACGGTCTAGATGAAGAAGACGCACTCGCACGCGGCTTTAGCTTGGCGGATATGACAACGCCCGCAGGCCCGCATGACGATGCTTTGATACCACACATGGTTCGCACTCTAGGAATTCGCGCATGACACATTTGGATGAGCTGCTGGCAAACAACCGTGAATGGTCGCGACGCGTTCACGCGGAAGACCCGACATTTTTCCAGCGGCTCTCCAAGCAACAAGCTCCTAAGTACCTTTGGATTGGCTGCTCTGATTCACGCGTGCCTGCAAACCAAGTCGTCGACGTCGCACCGGGCGAAGTGTTTGTCCATCGCAATATCGCCAATGTCGTCGTGCACACCGATCTCAACTGCTTGTCAGTGATTCAATTTGCGGTAGATGTCCTCAAGGTCGAGCATATTTTGGTTGTCGGGCACTATGGCTGTGGTGGCGTACATGCAGGTTTGAACCAAAGCCGATTGGGCTTGGCCGACAATTGGATTCGTCACGTCACCGATGTGCGCGACAAGCACCTCGAATTCATCGAATCGCTCGACACATCGCAAATGCGTCATGACCGCTTGTGTGACCTCAACGCATTGGAACAAGTCGCCAACGTCTGCACGACGACGATTGTTCAAGACGCCTGGGCCCGCGGTCAAAAGCTCGTAGTGCACGGCTGGGTCTACAGCCTCAATGACGGCATCGTGCATGACATCGGTTTGAACGTGAACTCGAACGAGGCATTCAAAGCACAGTACGGACGTGCCTTGGTCGAAATTCACGCCGACAGGATGAATCGATGAGCACGGCCGGCATTCACAGCGATGCGGCGCCGAAGCCCGTGGGTCATTACCCGCATGCACGTCGCGTCGGATCGCTGCTGTTTCTATCCGGCATCGGCCCCCGCGACCCCGCAACCAATACTGCACCCGGCAATGTCTTTGATCGAGAAGGCAAGCTGGTGTCTTATGACATTGCACTGCAAACACGATCGGTGTTCGACAATGTTGAGCGCGTGCTCGCATCCTGCGGCGCGACTTGGGCAAACGTTGTTGACGTCACGGTCTTTCTGACCGACATGGAACGTGATTTCCAAACGTACAACGCCTTGTGGGCAGAAAAGTTTCCTGATGCTGCGAATGCACCCTGTCGCACGACTGTGGGTATCACGCAACTTCCGGCGCCCATTGCCATTGAGTTCAAATGCACGGCCGTGCTTGGAGATGCGTGATGTTACCGAATCCCATCAATTTGCAGCACTGGATTGACGAACATCGACATTTGCTAAAACCGCCGGTGGGCAATAAGACAATTGTCCATGACGATTTCATCGTGATGATTGTCGGCGGCCCGAATTCGCGCACCGATTACCATTTTGAAGAAGGCGCGGAATGGTTCTATCAACTCGAAGGTGAGATGGTGCTGCGTATCCAAGAGGATGGCAAAGCACGCGACATTCCGATCAAGGCGGGCGAGATCTTCTATTTGCCGCCGCGCACGCCGCACAGCCCACAGCGCATGCCCGGCTCAGTGGGCTTGGTGATGGAACGCAAACGGCTTGCACACGAAGACGATGCATTGATGTGGTTTTGCGTGAACTGTAATGAAAAGATTTACGAGGAATTCTTTCATTTAGTCGACATCGAAAATGATTTCTTCAAGGTTTTCGAGCGCTTCTATCGCGATGACGCATTGCGCACTTGCAAACAGTGCGGCACATTGAATCCACGACCATCGCATTACGAACTCGACGCCCACTCTCAAGCCGATATCACCTGACCGGATTCACATGCTCAAGATCGATATTCACGCGCACTATCTCCCCAAAGACTGGCCCGATCTGGCGAGCAAGTACGGTGACAATCGCTTCGCAGTGATCCACCACGGCGATGACGGACGACATCGCATTTACAAAGACGGCAAGTTCTTTCGCGAGATTTGGCCGAAAACGTGGGATCCGCAAATTCGCATTGATGACTACGCGGAATTTGGCGTGCAGGTGCAAGTGTTGTCGACCGTACCGGTGATGTTCTCCTACTGGGCTAAACCGCACCATGCGCTCGAATTGCATCGCGCCTTGAACGACCACATGGCAGAAGCCTGTCGCGCCTATCCGAAACATTACGCGGGTATCGGCACGGTCCCCATGCAATCCCCTGAACTCGCAATTCGCGAGCTCGAGCGCTGCATAGACGAACTCGGCTTGCAGGGCGTACAGATCGGCTCGCACATTGGCGGCATGAATCTCGACGCCCCTGAACTGTTTCCGTTCTTCGAAGCAGCGGCCGAGCTTGGCGCGGCCATCTTGATCCACCCGTGGGACATGATGGGTAGTGAATCCATGCCCAAGTACTGGTTACCTTGGTTGGTCGGCATGCCCGCAGAGCAATCTCGTGCGGCCTGTTGCTTGGTGTTTGGCGGCGTGCTGGAGCGCTTGCCCAAGCTCCGCGTGTGTTTGGCTCATGGCGGCGGCAGTTTCCCCTATACCATCGGCCGAATAGAACACGGCTTCAACATGCGCCCCGATTTGGTGGCCACTGACAACTTCCGTAATCCGCGCGAATACTTAAAGCGCTTGTACTTCGACTCCTGGGTCGCAGACGACTTGGCGTTGAAATATTTGCTTGATGTCTGCGGTGCGGATCGCGTGATGTTGGGCACCGACTACCCCTTCCCGCTGGGCGAACAATCGCCGGGCGAAAGCATTGAACGGCTGGCACTCGACGACGCATCGCGTGCTCGCCTTTACAACGGCACCGCGCTCGAGTGGCTCGGTCTGACTGAAGCGAGATTCGCATGAACGAAGCGTTGTTGTCGCCCGAGTATGCGGCGCGCATGGATCAAGCAGATCCACTCAGAAAGTTTCGCGATGAGTTTCTGTTCCCGCAACATGCGGGTGCACCGATGGCCTACTTCGTCGGTAACTCATTAGGCTTGCAACCGAAAGGCGCACGTAAGCACGTTGAAGAAGTGCTCAACAAATGGGCAGATGAGGCGGTTGAGGGCCACTTCACCGGTGAAGCGCAGTGGATGCCTTATCACGCGCTGGTGCGTGATGGTCTGGCCACACTTGTGGGCGCAAAGCCCCACGAAGTCGTCGCCATGAATTCGCTCTCCGCGAATTTGCATTTGATGATGGTGAGTTTTTACCAGCCGACGCTTGAACGCACGGCCATCTTGATTGAAGCAGGCAGCTTCCCCTCCGATCGTTATGCCGTTGAATCGCAATTGAAGTTTCACGGCTTCAATGCCGGCAATTCATTGATTGAAGTCGAACCCGACTTGCCCAATGGCGTGTTCTCTGACGAATGCATTGCCAATGCAATACGTACGCACGGCAAACGTCTGAGCCTCGTCCTTTGGCCTGGCGTGCAATACCGTACCGGTCAAGCCTTCGACATGGCCAAGATTGCCGAGCTCGCGCATGAAGCAGGCGCTATGGTGGGCTTCGATCTTGCACACGCTGTGGGCAATTTGCCGTTGCAGTTGCATGACATCAATGCGGATTTCGCCGTGTGGTGTCACTACAAGTACGTGAATTCGGGCCCTGGCGCCGTGGGCGGTTGTTTTGTGCATGAGCGCCACGCCAATACGACGCGCCCGCGTTTTGCAGGTTGGTGGGGCAACAATCCCGATGTGCGTTTCAAGATGGGGCCGGAATTTAGTGCCACGCCGGGTGCGGACGGTTGGCAGTTGTCCAACCCGCCCATCCTCGGGCTGGCGCCCTTGCGCGCGTCTTTGGATCAATTCCAACGAGCGGGCATGCCCGCGCTGCGAGAAAAGTCTTTGCAGCTCACGGCGTACTTGGCGCAATGCATCGAGCTGTACTTATCAGATGCGATCGACATCATTACGCCCATGGCCGCAGAGAAACGCGGCGCGCAATTGTCTTTGCGCGTCAAAGAGGGGCGCGATGCGGGCCGGGCATTGTTTGACCACCTCGCAAAGCACGGCGTGATGGGCGACTGGCGTGAGCCGGATGTCATACGTATTTCGCCCGCGCCTTTGTACAACACCTATGCAGACGTTCAACGATTCGTTCGCGTAACTCAGGAGTGGCTGCATGACCGGAGCTAAGCATCTCACCATCGTCGGTGGCGGCTTGGCTGGCGCACTGCTCGCCACCCTGCTCGCGCAGCGTGGATGGCAAGTCGATGTGTATGAGCAGCGCAGCGATCCGCGCGTTGCGGGCTATGCGGGTGGTCGTTCCATCAATCTCGCTTTGGCCGAACGCGGCTTGCATGCTTTGAAGCAAGCAGGACTCGACCACCGTGTTCTGGAACAGGCCGTGATGATGCGCGGTCGTTTCGTCCACCCGCTCGAGGGCGAGGCGCATTTGCAACGCTACGGTCGCGATGACAGCGAGGTCATTTGGTCGATCAGTCGCGGTGAACTCAATATCACTTTGCTCAACGCTGCAGAACGCGCGGGTGTGCATCTGCGCTTTGATCAGGCGCTGAAATCCGTTGACTTCAAAACCAAGCGCGCGCGATTCGACTGCTTGGGCGGCGATCAAGAAGTGAGCTTCACAGCACTGATCGGTGCAGACGGTGCGGGTTCGTCACTGCGCGGACAGATGCACGCGGAGCTGCCGTTCGAAGAACGGACCGAGTGGCTGGACCACGGCTACAAAGAGCTTGAAATCCCGCCTTCTGAATCCGGCGGCTTCCGCATCGAAGCGAATGCATTGCACATTTGGCCGCGCGGCCATTACATGTGCATTGCACTTCCGAATGATGAGCGCACCTTCACTGTGACGTTGTTTATGCCCTTGGAAGGCGCGTATCCGAGCTTCCAACAGGTATCGACACCTGACGCAGCACTCGCACTGTTCGAGGCGCAATTCCCGGACACCTTGCCGCTGATTCCGAAGCTAAAAGAAGACTTCGGCAAGAATCCGGTTGGCAAGCTCGCGACCTTGTATTTGGATCGCTGGCACCTTCAAGACAAAGCGGTGCTGATTGGTGATGCCGCACATGCCATGGTGCCTTTCCATGGGCAAGGCATGAACTGTGCGTTTGAAGATTGCGTCAGCTTGGCAGAACATCTGGACGCTGCAGACGACCTCGAAGCCGCATTCCAAGCCTACAGCGCAGAACGCATGCCGAATGCCGCGGCCATTCAACAGATGGCCTTGGAAAACTATATTGAGATGCGAGACAAGGTCGACGATGCGGCATTTCTCTTGCAACGCGAGTTGGAATTGACCTTGCAAGCGCGTCACCCTGAGCGATTTGTCCCCCACTACACCATGGTCACCTTCATGCGGATTCCCTATGCCGTTGCATTGGCAAGAAGCGATATCCAGCGTGACATCTTGATTGCGGCAACACGCGGTAAGACGACGCTCGCAGATGTCGACCTCGCGACTGCCGATGCACAGGTGAATGAACAACTGCCACCGCTCACAGCGCACGCATGAGCGGCAGCTTCCTCTTCTACGATCTGGAAACTTGGGGGCTTGACCCCCGCAAGACGCGTATCGCGCAGTTCGCCGCCATCCGCACGACGGTCGATCTTGAAGAAATCGACACGCCGGTGAGCCTGTACGTCCGTCCCGCAGCGGACTTCCTCCCTTGCCCTGAAAGCGCGCTCATTACCGGCATCACGCCGCAGCTTGCCGATGCGGAAGGCTTGGTCGAAGCAGAGGCTTTCGATCGAATTCACGCACTCATGGCTGAGCCCGATACATGCACGCTCGGTTACAACACCCTGAAGTTCGACGATGCCTTTGTTCGGTTCGGACTCTATCGCAACTTTCACGATGCCTACGAACGTGAGTACCGAGACGGCAATTCGCGCTGGGATATGTTCAATGTCATTCGCGCGGTGCATGCCTTGAGACCCGAGGGGATTCAGTGGCGTGCGCGCGAGGACGTGCCCGAGGCCACAAGCTTCAGACTGGAGCATCTGGCGGAAGACAATGGCCTGAGACACGGCATGGCACACGAAGCCCTGTCTGACGTGCGCGCGACGGTGGGCTTGGCGCGATTGGTGAAAACCCATCAGCCGAAATTCTGGCACTACTTGGCCAGACTTCGCGACAAACGCCACGTGCAACAACTGATCAATCTCACCGAGCTGACGCCATTGATGCACATCGCGGGTCAGTACTCGCCCGCCAATCGCAATGCCGCCATCGTGGTGCCCATTTCAGAGCACCCGGTGAATCGCAATCAAATGCTCTTTGTCCGTGTGGACGTACCACTTGATGATTTGGCGTCGGCCGATCCGGACCTGACCAAGACGCACTACTTCACGCGACGCGATGCATTGCCGGAGGGGGTGTCTCGCCCCCCCTTCACCGATATCCGCGTCAATGAAAGCCCGACCCTCATTCCCTTGTCCGATCTACGTGACGCGGACTTTGAGCGCACCGCCATCGACAAGACAGTGGTCGAACGCAATCTTGCGTATTTACGAAAGCACCGCAACGCATTGGCCTCACTCGCCCGCCATGTCTTCGCACCGTCCAAAGCGTCGTCGCAGAATGACGTGGATGCGGCGCTGTTTGATGGGTTCATCGCGCCGGCTGACAAAGCCTTGTTCAGACAGATCCACGCATGTCCACCTGATGCACTCGGCGCCGAAGGTTTTCGTTTTCAGGATGCCCGTATGCCGGAGTTGTTCTTCCGGTATCGTGCGCGTAACTGGCCGGAGTTTCTGAGCTTCGAAGAACAAGCGTGCTGGCAAGGTCACCTCGCCGCATGTTTGAACAACGGCATCAATGCGCAGTACTCCTTGCAGGCGCATGCTGAAAAAGTGGAACAATTGCGCGTCTTGAACGCCGACAATCCTCATGAATTAGGCATACTCGACGCTATGGATGCTTGGCGTCACGCCTTGGCACAGTCACTCGGATCTTAAACATGTCGACACCGCATAAATCCCCGCAGGCCACGCACGCCTCCGTGACCCTCAAGCTGTCCATAGCACTGGCCGCCTTGCTCGTGCTTTTGATCGCCTACGTTGCCGCGGGTCCATGGATCGCCATGCGTGGCATCCAACATGCGGTTGAAACCCGTGACCTGAGCGCCATGCCCAAGTACATCAACTTTGAAAAATTGCGCCCGAACATCCAGGCACAGATGGAAACGATCATTGCAGCGCAAATCGCCAATCGTGGTGGCATGTTCGGCAGCGCCGCAGCAGGCGCCGCGAATGTCGTCGCCGCCTCCGCAGCAGAAGGCATGGTGTCGCCCGCGGGTATCGCGGTCTTGCTAGAGGGCGACGCTTTGATTAAGCGTGCAAAAGGCGACATGAAACCCGGCTCGGGGATTGCGAGTGGCGGACCTAAATCCCTGAATGCATTCAAGAATGCGCAAACACATTATCTTTCGGCCAGCACCTTTCAGGCGACTGTAGAAGTCAGTGATGCCGCAATCGTAGATTTCATATTCGAGCGCGAAGGCTTTCGCTGGAAGCTTGCCAATATCAAGCTGCCGCACAAGAAAGCGGGCTGATTACGCTTCGTTGTTCACGCCATGCGGGACGTGACCGGTCGCTACGTGCGCCCGCGCAGATTCCACGTTGTGTAAAGAATCGTCGAAAAAGATATCCGCACCAAAGGCATTGAGAAACTCGCCTTTGTCGCGCCCACCCAGAAACGACGCCTCGTCCAGCCGCACACCCCATTCGCGCAAGGTACGAATGACCCGCTCATGCGCCGGTGCTGAGCGCGCCGTGACCAATGCGGTACGGATAGGTGATTCCTGACCAACGGGAAACGCTTCTTGAAGGTCGTGCAGTGCCTGAAGAAAACCTCGGAACGGACCGCCCGATAACGGCAGCTTGGCGTGTGCCCGCTCATGTGCACCGAAGGCTTCAACGCCCTGCTCGCGTGAAATTCGCTCACTCTCATCGCCAAAAATGACGGCATCACCATCAAAGGCGATTCGAACCTGATCTGCATGTGCGGTTTCAGCGGCATTTGCAGGCAGAATCGTTGCCGCAGCCACGCCCGCTGCGAGTGCCGCCGCGACCGACTCGGGGTTTGCAGATAGAAACAGTTGCGCACCGAACGGTCTGATATACGGCCAAACGGGCGCACCTGACGTAAAGCTCGCGCGTTTGATGTCCAACTGATGGTGTTGGATGGAATTAAATACGCGCAAACCCGTGTCAGTTGAATTGCGTGACAGCAGGATCACTTCAACGTGCGGTGCGTCTTTCGGCACGCGTTGATTCAACGCCAGAATCTTGCGGACCAATGGAAAGGCGATGCCCGGCCGCAACGGATCATTTTCGTGCGTCTGCTGGTAGGCGCGATAGGCCTCGATCCCTTCACGTTCGAACAAGCCGTGGCTGTCTTCCATCGAAAACAAGGCACGCGACGTAATCGCAATCACCAACGGTGGCGGCACACGATCATCCATCAGCTGGTGAATTGCTCACTCAAGATGCGCTCTTCGAGATTGTGCTCAGGGTCGAACAGCAAGATTGCCGACTGGTCTTGCGCTTCGCGAATCGAGACTTCCAGGATGTCACGCACTTCGTGAGAGTCCG
Source organism: Lysobacter sp. HDW10 (assembly GCF_011300685.1). Lineage (NCBI taxonomy): Bacteria > Pseudomonadati > Pseudomonadota > Gammaproteobacteria > Lysobacterales > Lysobacteraceae > Lysobacter > Lysobacter sp. HDW10. The sequence goes on along the minus strand of NZ_CP049864.1, from coordinate 1,661,046 downwards.
CGGTCACGCTGACGGGTCGCTTGTATGGGTCTAGCACTCGAAAGCTGGCGACGGTATCGCCGCGCAGCACGGCTCCGCGCCAACGGCGTGGGCGAAACGGTGCGATCGGCGTCAATGCAATGACCTTGGAGCCTAGCGGCAAGATCGGACCACCTGCGGAGAAGTTGTAGGCAGTGCTCCCGGCAGGCGTTGCCACCATCACGCCATCGCAGATCAGTTCATCCAAACGTTCCACACCGTTCAACTCGACGGCAATATGCGCAGCTTGGCGTGTTTGCCGCAACAGCGACACTTCGTTGTAGGCAAGCGAGTGCACCGTAGTGCCTGACTCCGTTTGCGCCACCATCTCCAAGGGCCGCAGATTTGCCGGCTCGGCCAATGAAATGCGCTCGAGCAAGCCTTCCGCATGCGATTGATTCATGAGGAAGCCGACCGTCCCATGCTTCATGCCGTAGAACGGTTTGTTCAAGTTTGCGTAGCGGTGCAAACACTGCAACATGAACCCGTCCCCGCCCAGGGGGACGAGCACATCCGCTTCTTCAGGCGTGACATGACCAAAGCGCGCGCCTAAGGCGGAAGACGCCGCTTGGGCATCTTCCGACTGACTGGCCAAGAATGCGAGCCTTGGCGTACCCACTCAGCCTCGTGCCGCCAATTGCGCCAGACGCTGCACCGCCACCGACACGGTCGGATAGTCGAGCGTCTTCTGCGCGGCCAATTCCGACAACATCGCCAAGGTGAAGCGTAAGTTTGCGTCGTCACGCTCAAGCCAAGCTTGAACACGCGCATCCGGATCCTTGCCCGGCATTTCCATGACTTGTGCAGTGAGCTTGCGCATCTGCGATGACAGCTCATCGCGCAACACACCGCGTGCAACGGCATGCCAACGGCCTTCAACTTCCAAGGCTTCGATCTGGGTGCGCAGCCAGGGCAAACGCAATGCATCGCCGAGTCGGAAGTACAACTTGGCCACTTCTACCGGGCGCAATTTGTGTTCGCGGGCCAACTCAATGATGTCCGGCGATGCATCCAGATAGGGCAATGCTGCGATTTGGTCGGCCAATTGCGCTGGCAAACCTTTCGCACGCCATTCTTTGCGCGCTTCTTCATACACCGGACGTTGTGACGGCGGCAAGATGTTTTCGCCTGCACGGATGTCGCGGAAACCATCGTGGTAACGCTCAACCGCCGCCGTGATTTGCGGGATGGCACCGGCGCGTGACAACAACCAACGCGTGAACGAACGTTGCAGTTCCCAAATCACTTGCAAGGCATCGATTTGTACCGATTCTGCGACCTTGCCGTCCAATGCATCGATCGCGGTCCACAAATCACGCGCGTCCAACGTTTCACGCGTAATGGTGTATGCACGTGCGATTTCACCAATGTTGCGGCCGCTGTCTTCTTCCATGCGCATCAGGAAGGTGGCGCCCATGCGGTTGATCAAGGAGTTGGTGACCGCGGTGGCAATGATTTCGCGCTTCAGTGAGTGCGATTCAGTGGCCTTTGCATACTTGTCTTGCAAGGGTTGCGGGAAGTAACGCAGCAGTTCCTTCGACAAATACTTGTCTTCCGGAATATCGCTGGCCAACAAACGCGGGAACGCCACGAGCTTGGAGTAAGCGAGTAGCACGCTCATTTCCGGACGCGTCAAACCCATCCCACGTGATTTGCGGTCTGCGAGTTCTGCATCGCTCGGCAGATCTTCAATCTGACGATCCAACAGACCTTGCGCTTCCAAAGTGCGCATGAAATGCAGTTTCGAACCCAGGCGCGTGGTGGCCATCCGCTCCATCAAGGTCAAGGTTTGGTTTTGACGGTAGTTGTCGTTCAAAACCAAGCCCGCGACTTCGTTGGTCATGGATGCGAGCAGCTTGTTACGGTCTGCCAACTTCAAACGACCCGACTGCACTTCGCCATTCAACAAAATCTTGATATTGACTTCGTGGTCGGAGGTATCGACACCTGCCGAGTTGTCGATGAAGTCGGTATTGATGAGCACGCCATGCTCTGCCGCCTCAACGCGACCCAATTGCGTAAAGCCGAGATTGCCGCCCTCGCCCACAACCTTGCATCGCAGGTCGCGACCGTTGACGCGCAAACCATTGTTCGCACGGTCACCGACATCGGCATTGGACTGCGCCGACGACTTCACGTAGGTACCGATGCCGCCGTTCCACAACAAATCGACCGGCGATTTGAGGATGGCGGACATCAACTCATTCGGCGCAAGGCTCTTGATATCCGCATCAATACCCAGAACCGCTTTGACTTCGGGCGTCAGTTCAATCGACTTCGCGCTGCGCGGATGCACGCCACCGCCCTTGCTGATCAACTTGGTGTCGTAATCTGCCCAGCTTGAACGCGGCAGTTTGAACAAGCGCTGGCGCTCCTTGAACGACTCCGCAGAATCCGGATTCGGGTCGAGGAAGATGTGGCGGTGATCAAAGGCGGCAAGCAAGCGAATTTTCTTCGACAGCATCATGCCGTTACCGAACACGTCACCCGACATGTCACCGATCCCCACGCAGGTGAAATCTTCCTTCTGCGTGTCATGACCCAATGCGCGGAAGTGGCGTTTGACCGATTCCCACGCACCACGTGCGGTAATGCCCATGCCCTTGTGGTCGTAACCGACCGAGCCGCCTGACGCGAAGGCATCATCCAACCAGAAATCATGCGCTTGCGAGATACCGTTTGCGATATCGGAGAAGGTCGCAGTGCCCTTATCTGCGGCCACAACCAAGTAGGCATCATCGCCATCGTGACGCACGACGTTTGCCGGCGGCACCACTTTGCCCTTCACCAAGTTGTCGGTGATATCGAGCAGGCCGTTGATGAAACGCTTGTAGCACGCGACACCTTCGTTGAACCACGCATCGCGATTTACATTGATGTCCGGCAATTGCTTACAATAGAAACCGCCCTTGGAGCCCACCGGTACGATCACGGTGTTCTTCACCATTTGCGCTTTCACAAGGCCGAGCACTTCGGTACGGAAGTCTTCGCGGCGGTCCGACCAACGCAAGCCGCCCCGCGCAACCGGGCCGAAGCGCAAATGGACACCTTCAACGCGCGGGCCACACACCCAGATTTCACGGTACGGACGCGGCTTCGGCAGATCCGGCACATTTGCCGAATCCAACTTGAAGCTCAAGTAGTCTGCAGGACCGCCGTCCTTGCGCTTGCCATCGACGTAATCGATGTAATAGTTGGTACGCAAGGTCGCGTCCATGACGCCCATGAAGGCGCGCAGAATGCGGTCTTCGTCCAAGCTCGACACGCGGTCGTACAAGGATGCCAAGGTGGCGTGCACGGCTTCCACTTGCGTCGCGCGATCACCCGAGCGCGCCTTGATCACGCGCGACAGCAACGCCAAAGTCGCTTCGTCACCACCGGCCAAGGTTTGAAGCTGTGATGCAAACGCATCCGCACCCTGCTTGATTTGATCTTTGCTTTCTTTACCGGTCGACGGATCAAAGCGTGCCTCGAAGAGTTCAACCAAAAGACGCGCAATCAGCGGATATTTGGCGATGCTGCTTTCCATGTAGCTTTGCGAGAACGGCACACCGACTTGCAACAGGAACTTGCAGTAGCTGCGCAACATCGCAACTTGGCGCCAGGTCAGACCTGCAGCAAGGATCAATCGGTTGAAGCCGTCGTTTTCGCAATCACCGGCCCACGTGCTGGAGAACGCTTCAACGAAGGCTTCCGCATTCGCATCGACATCTACGCGGCCCGATGCCGGCAGCACACTGAAGTCTTGAATGAAGTAAGACCCCTTCTCGGTCACGACGCGGTGCGCATTCTCACCCATGACCCGCAGACCCATGTTTTCAAGCATCGGCAGGACATCAGACAACGGCAAGCTATTGCCGGCGTGGAACAGTTTGACTTCGAAACAGCCTTCGCAATCTGTATTCGTCGCTTCTGAGCGCAAAGAGATTTGCAGCGCACTGCCCTTTTCCAAGGCGGCCAGATGCGCCACATCATCTGCGGCAGACATGGTCGTTTCAGACTCGATGTATGCCGGTTGCAGACCGCGGCCAAACAACTTGGCGAGACGCAAACCTTCTACTTCGCCGTGACGTGCGACGAGCAAGTCATTCAAGTCGTCGTGCCAATTTCGCACGATTTCTGCCAAGCGACGTTCGACTTCGGCCATATCGACCTTGGACGTATCCGCGTTGTTGCGCGGACGCACGATCAAGTGCAACTGCGCCAGTGGCGAGTCGCTCATCATGACGTGACTGTCGATCGAATCAGCCTGCAGCGACTCCTTCAGCAGGTGTTCAATGCGCAAACGCACTTCCGTATTGAAACGATCGCGCGGCACGTACACCAAGACAGAGAAGAAGCGACCATAACGGTCACGGCGCAAAAACAGCTTGCTTTCCACACGTTCTTGCAAGCCGAGGATGCCTTCACCCAACATGCCCAGTTCAGCGGTGTTGGATTGGAACAACTCATCACGCGGCAAGGTTTCAAGCACATGACGCAATGCCTTGGCACTGTGGCCCGCATCCGGCAACTTCGACTCTGACATCACGCGTTCAAAGCGCGTGCGCACCATCGGAATTTCCCATGGCCGACGGTTGTAGGCGCTAGAAGTAAACAGGCCTACGAAGCGGCGTTCGCCGGTGGCATTGCCTTTCGCATCAAACGTCACAACGCCGATGTAGTCCATATACCCACGACGGTGCACGTTTGAACGCGCATTTGTCTTGGTAATGATGAGCGGTTCGCGCACACCGTGCTTTTGCAACGCGTGCGCGTCCATCGACTTCAGCAAGCGCGGCGTGCTTTCATCTTCGTCACGCAAAATGCCGAGGCCGCTGCCTTCCACCGCCACGAGCATGTCGTCTTTGCCACGTTTGACGACGGCATATTCGCGGTAGCCCAGGAAAGTGAAGTGATTGTCTGCCGCCCAACGCAAGAATGCCTGCGATTCTTCGATGGTTTCCGCGTCTACGACGCCCGTCTTCTCACCCAAGCCCGATGCTGCCGCCAACATGCGATCTTGCATGCGCGACCAATCTTCAACGCTTGCACGCACGTCAACCAACACTTCGAGCAATGACTTCTCGAGCGCCTTTGCATCGGCCGCATCCAAGCGATCGATTTCGATATGCATGAAAGATTCCGGCTGGCCCGAACCCATGCTTAGCAACTTGCCTTGCTTATCGCGCTCGATGGACACCACCGGGTGCAGCAAGCTATGCACACCAATACCCTTCTCACTCAAGGCGTTGGTGACGGAGTCGACCAAGAACGGCATATCGTCATTGACGATTTGCAATGCCAAACGATTGGACGTCCAGCCATTGGCTTTCTCAGTCGGCGCCAACACACGCAGACTCACCTTGCCGCGCTTGCGAGTCGCGGCAAACGACAATAAATCATTTGAAATAGCGGCCCACTCGTTCGCGCTGTGCGCTTGCAACTCTGAGGCATGCGTTCTCGCAATAAACGCTTGCGCAAAGTGCGCCGCATTCTTCTTTTGCGCCGCAGTGGCAGCTTTCTGTACAGCGGAAATGATGAGTCCCGGCGTAGCCGGTGAGTGTTTGGCTGTGGTCATGTCTATTTTCAGAATGGATTCGGCTTGATGACGTGTTAGTTCAGTAAATCAACGGATACCGGTTTCAGCGCGTGCAATCACCAAGCGTTGGATTTCGCTGGTGCCTTCATAGATTTCAGTGATCTTTGCATCGCGGAAATAGCGTTCAACGGGCATTTCTTTCGAATAGCCCATCCCTGCATGGATTTGAACCGTTTGGTGCGCAATCCACATTGCAGCTTCAGAAGCAGTGAGTTTTGCAACCGCAGCTTCAGTGGTGAACTTCTTACCTTGACCCTTGGTCCACGCCGCGCGCAAGGTCAGCATCAACGAAGCATCCAACTTGCACTTCATGTCAGCAATTTTGGCTTGGGTCATTTGGAAGGCGCCGATCGGTTGACCGAAGGCTTTGCGTTCTTTGACGTATGCCAAGGTCGCTTCATAAGCAGCGCGTGCAATACCGATGGCTTGCGAAGCGATACCAATGCGACCTGCATCCAAAACGCTCATGGCGATCTTGAAACCTTCGCCTTCGTTACCCAACACGTCTTCGGGACGCGCCACATAGCCTTCGAATTCAATTTCGCAGGTGGCCGACGCGCGAATGCCGAGCTTCGGTTCGGTCTTCCCGCGATGGAACCCGTCGCGTGCCGTGTCAATCAGGAATGCGGTGATGCCGCGCGCGCCCTTGTCCGGGTCGGTCATCGCAAACAAGACGATGTACTTCGCAACCGGGCCCGAGGTGATCCAACTCTTCTTGCCATCGATCACATAGCTGCCATCTGCTTGCTTGACGGCGCGACAACGCATCGCCGTTGCATCAGAACCAGACTGCGGTTCGGTCAACGCGAATGCACCGATTTCACGACCTTCTGCAATCGCGCGCACATAGGTCTGTTTTTGATCTTCGGTGCCGTGGGTCAGGATGCCGTTGCAGAACAGCGAGTTGTTCACCGACACGATCGTGCTGTGCGCAGCATCGGCGGCGGCAATTTCCACCATCGCCAACACATAGGCCACAGGATCCATGCCTGCTCCGCCGTACTCAGACGGAACTTCAATGCCCATCAGGCCGTTTTCACCGAGCAAACGGATGTTTTCCAAAGGAAACTCACCGCTGCGATCGAAGCCTTCGGCAGAGGGCGCAATTTTCTCGCGCGCAATGCGTCGGGCGACATCTTGGATCATCAGTTGCTCTTCGGTGAAATTGAAATCCACGCCTTTTTTCCTCAATTTTTCAGACAAACACGAATTGTAGCCCTCCGCCCGTAGAACCGCGCCCCCGCTTGTGCATTTGGACGAATCGAGAGACAATTATCTTTTAATCCGCATAGAGAGATATATGGATCTCGACACATGGTCGAACCACTTAAAGACACTCGCGGAAACCACACGCGTGCGTTTGCTTGCACTGCTTGAGCGCGAAGAGCTCACCGTTGCCGAACTGGCAGCGATCACAGGTCTTGCGCAACCGCGCGTGTCCACGCATTTGTCCAAACTTAAAGAGTTCAATCTCGTACGTGATCGCCGTTCTGGTGTCTCAGCGTATTACCGCTTCAATGAAGACAGCATTGATGACGCGCAAGCCAAGCTGTGGGCCGTGTTGCGCGACGGAAGCAACGACCCATTGCTTGAACAAGACGCTCAACGCTTGCCAGGCGTGCTTGCCAATCGCGCAGATGCACAGAATTGGGCCGATGGTGTCGCAGGTGATATGGAGCGCCACTACTCGCCTGGGCGCACGTGGGAAGCCATGGCCCGTTCCGCGTTGCCACTGCTCGCAGCGGGTGACGTACTCGATATCGCCTCAGGCGACGGTGTATTGGCGGAACTGCTCGCCCCGCATGCGAAGCGCTATGTGTGCTTGGACGCGAGCCGACGTGTCGTCACGGCCGCCGCTGAACGCTTGAAACCCTTTACCAATGTTGAAGTGCTCGAAGGCGACATGCATTCGCTGCCTTTCGACAACAACAGCTTTGACCTCGTTGTGCTGATGCACGCGCTCACCTACTCAAGCGATCCGGCCAAGGCCGTGCTCGAAGCCGCGCGCGTATTGCGCCCCGGTGGTCGCGTTTTGCTCAGCAGCTTGAAGAAGCACGCACACGCCACAGCTGTGGAACCTTTCGGTCATTTGAACCATGGTTTCACCAGCAAGGAATTGCGCAAATTCATGGATAAAGCCGGTCTCACTTCGGAAGGCATTGAATCCATTACCCGTGAGCGTCGTCCGCCCCATTTTGAAGTCATTTCCTTGATCGGTCATAAGTCGTGAACACACCCCTGCCTTGGCACAACGCCAAACGCGCGGAAGCTTTGCTCGCCGCATTACAAGAACGCATTCTCGTGTTAGACGGTGCAATGGGAACGATGATTCAAGCCCACGGTTTGACCGAGGCCGATTATCGCGGCACACGTTTTGCGAATGGCTTTGATCAACGCTTTGAACCACAACCCGGTCATGCGCATGGCGCGGGCTGTGGTTGTGAGTCGCACGATCAACGTGGCAACAATGATCTGTTGACCCTGACGCGTCCGGACATCATTCAAGACATCCATACGCAGTACCTGCGCGCAGGCGCAGATATGGTCGAGACCAACACCTTCAATTCGACCTCGGTGTCTTTGGCGGACTATCGTTTAACGCACTTGGTCCGCGAATTGAATCGCGAAGGTGCACGTCTCGCACGCGCTGCATGCGATGCCGTTGAAGCCGAAACACCGGAGAAGCCGCGCTTTGTTGTGGGCGTGCTCGGCCCCACGAGCAAGACCGCGTCGTTGTCACCAGACGTCAATCGCCCCGGTTTTCGCGCAACATCTTTTGATGAACTGCGTCTCGCCTACCGCGAGGCTGCGGAAGGTTTGATTGAAGGTGGCGCAGACATCTTGATGGTGGAAACCATTTTCGACACGTTGAATGCGAAGGCCGCCGTATTCGCTATCGAGGAAACATTCGAGGCACTCGGCCACCGTTTGCCGGTGATGATCTCGGGCACGATCACCGATGCGTCGGGACGAACCTTGTCAGGGCAAACCGCAGAAGCATTTTGGTATTCATTGCGCCACGTGCAACCGCTGTCGATCGGACTCAATTGCGCCTTGGGTGCAAAAGACCTGCGACCACACGTCGATGCACTGTCTTCGATCGCCGATGCCTTTATCAGTGCACACCCCAATGCAGGCCTGCCCAACGCATTTGGCGGCTACGACGAAACTCCCGAAGAAATGTCTGCGGTCGTCGGCGAGTTCGCGCGTTCGGGCTTAGTCAACGTACTGGGCGGCTGCTGCGGCACCTCGCCCGCCCACATCTCGGCCATTGCCGCCGTTGTCGCTGGCGTTCCGCCGCGCCAAATCCCCCGTTTGGAGAAAGCTGCGTGAGCACGCTCGCACGTCAAACCCGACTGTCCGGCCTCGAGCCTTTGGTCATTACGCCTACGTTGAATTTCATCAACGTCGGTGAACGCACCAATGTCACGGGAAGTGCGCAGTTCAAGAAGCTGATCTTGGAAGGCCGCCTCGATGAAGCGGTCACGGTCGCGCGCCAACAGGTGGAAAACGGCGCGCAAATCATCGACGTGAACATGGACGAAGGCTTGCTCGATTCCGAGAAAGCCATGGTTGAGTTTTTAAATCTCATTGCCGCCGAACCCGATATCGCACGCATTCCGGTGATGGTTGACTCCTCGAAATGGAGTGTCATTGAAGCCGGTTTGAAGTGCCTGCAAGGCAAGGGCATCGTCAATTCCATTTCGATGAAGGAAGGCGAAGCAGAGTTCTTACGACAAGCGCGCCTGGTTCGTCGTTATGGCGCAGCGGTTGTGGTCATGGCATTTGACGAAGTTGGGCAAGCAGATACTGCAGAACGCAAGATCGAAATTTCGACGCGGGCTTACACACTGCTGACAGAAGAGATCGGTTTCCCGCCTGAAGACATCATCTTCGATCCAAACTGCTTTGCCATCGCAACGGGCATCGAAGAACACAACAACTACGCCGTCGATTTCATTGAAGCAGCGCGCGAGCTGCGTCGCCGTTTCCCGTTGACGCATATCTCGGGCGGCGTTTCGAACGTCTCCTTCTCATTCCGCGGCAACGAAGCCGTGCGCCAAGCGATTCACGTGGTGTTCCTCTACCACGCCATCCGAGCAGGCATGGATATGGGCATCGTCAATGCGGGTGCCCTACCCCTTTATGACGATTTGGATGCCGAATTGCGCACGCGCGTGGAAGACGTCGTGCTGAATCGCCGCGCGGATGCCACCGAAAGACTGCTCGATATCGCAGACAAATTCAAAGGGAAGAAGGGCGAAAAGAAAGTTGAAGATCTCGGTTGGCGCGAGAAGCCCGTCGCCGCACGCTTGAGCCACGCATTGGTGCACGGCATTGATCAGTACGTGGAGCTCGACACCGAAGAGGCGCGTCTGCAAGCTGTACGTCCGCTAGACGTCATCGAAGGACCACTGATGGACGGCATGAATGTCGTCGGCGATTTGTTTGGCGCGGGCAAAATGTTTTTGCCGCAGGTGGTCAAATCTGCACGTGTCATGAAGAAAGCAGTGGCCCATCTACTGCCCTTTATCGAAGCCGAGAAGCTCAAGACCGGTGACGTCGGCAAGTCCAACGGCAAAATTGTCATGGCCACTGTCAAAGGCGACGTGCACGATATCGGCAAGAACATCGTCGGCGTGGTCCTGGCCTGTAACAACTTCGACGTCATTGACCTGGGCGTCATGGTGCCCGCGCAAACAATCCTAGATCGCGCACGCGAAGAAAATGCCGATCTGATTGGCCTCTCTGGCTTGATCACGCCTTCGCTGGAAGAAATGAGTCACGTCGCCCGAGAAATGGAACGACAGGCATTCACTGTGCCGCTGTTGATCGGCGGTGCGACGACGTCGCGTGCGCACACCGCATTGAAGATTGATCCGCATTACAAATCCCCCACGGTGTGGGTGAAGGACGCCTCGCGTGCCGTGAACGTTGCGCAGTCGTTGATCTCACCCGACCTACGCCAGCCGTTCATGGCAGCGAACGATGCCGACTACGCTGAAATTCGCAAACGTCATAAGAACCGCGGCGATGCCAAACGCTTGGTCTCGCTCGAAAAGGCGCGCGCACAGAAGTTCAATGGCGATTGGGAGACGTACACGCCGCCGACGCCAGTGAAACCGGGCATCACGGTGTTCAAGGACTACCCGTTGGAAGAACTGGTTGAGTTGATTGACTGGGGCCCGTTCTTCAACGCTTGGGAGCTCGCCGGCAGATTCCCCGATATCCTCGATGACGAGATCGTTGGCACGCAAGCACGTGAGCTTTTCAACGATGCCAAAGCCATGCTCGCGCGGATCATCAAAGAAAAGTGGATCTCCGCCAATGCGGTGATCGGTCTATTCCCTGCGAATTCCGTCGGCGACGACGTCGTGCTGGAAAACAAAACCACGCTGCACTTCCTGCGACAGCAAGTCGACAAGCCCGTCGAGCGCCCTGACTTCTGCTTGGCAGATTTCATCGCATCCGTCGAATCAGGCAAACAAGACTGGGTGGGCGCTTTTGCATGCACCGCAGGGCTCGGTATTGAACCGCATATCAAAAAGTTTGAAGCCGACCACGACGACTACAACGCGATCTTGCTCAAGTCATTGGCAGATCGTTTGGCCGAGACCTTGGCGGAAAGACTGCATCAGCGTGTCCGCAAAGAGTTCTGGGGCTACGCAGCAGATGAAGCTTTGGATGCAGAGGCGCTGATTGGCGAAAAGTATCAAGGCATTCGACCCGCGCCGGGTTACCCCGCCTGCCCTGAGCACAGCGAAAAGAGCACCTTGTTCGAGTTGCTGTCAGTTGAAGCAAACACAGGCATGACGTTGACCGAGAATTTCGCAATGATGCCGGCTGCGGCCGTCTCTGGCTGGTACTTCAGCCATCCGAATTCGCAGTACTTCGTGCTGGGTCGCGTCTCGAAAACGCAGGCCGAAGACTACGCGCGTAGAAAGGGCATCAGCCTTTTGCAGGCCGAACGCTGGCTTGCTGCGAATCTCGATTACGACCCTGAATAAGCGCGCTGCAACAGCGCGCTTACCAAACCAAGTCGTCTGGGACTTGGTAGAGCGGATCGCTATAGGGATCGTCTTGTGCGGGCGCGTTGGGATCGACCTTAAGTGCTACCGCCTGCGCAAAAATCCGCTCGGCCTCCAGCAACGTGTCGGCCGTGACCAGTAGATAGCGGCCACTCTGCTGCACCACGCCCAGCTCACCGGCATTGAGTGCTTTGAGCTGCGCTTCGGTGACATAGATGCGTTTGATCTTGCCGCCATATTCAAAATGACGGGCGATATCCGCCTTCTCATCATTCAGCACTTTGCCCGCCAAGTACTCGGTCAGCTTTGCGCGCGCTTCACGCTTTAGGCGCGCTTGTTCTTGTGCCAAGCGCTCGGCTTCCGCGCGTTCGCGTTGCTCTTGGGCATTGCGCGCAGCATAGGCGCGCGCAAGATCGAAGCCGCCCGAATTCGCGGCCTCGACTGCGGGCTTGCCCGAAGGTTTCTTCGGGCCACGCTTGTGCGGTGCAGGCCGCTTGCCTTGCACATGTTTGGGGGCGGGTTTTTTCTCAGGGCTGGATTGCTTGAATCCCAAACCCATCAATTGATCACGTAATGAGTCAGTCATGAGGCTCAGTAATGCGGAGGTGGGGGCTCGTCTGCCGCGTCAATGGTGACACCGGCACCGCGCGCAGATTTCAGTTCTTCAACGATGCGCTTCAACACCAACTGTTGTTTGCTCAATGCCATCTGCGCATCGGCCAATGCGTCATTCAATGCTTGAATCGTGTCGTCTTGAAACGCGATACGCGATTCCAGTTCAACCAATCGTTCTTCAATGTTCATACGTGCTCAGTTCGGGTCGAACGACCCCGACCAATGGCCCAGTAGGCCAAACCATGGCCTTCCACTTCTGCGGGCTCATACAAATTACGGCCGTCAAAAATGACGCGGTCGGCCAATGCATGGCCCAGCGCGTTGAAGTCCGGGCTACGGAATTGCTTCCATTCCGTCACGATCACCAAGGCATCGGCGTGCGCCACTGCATCACTCGCGCGCGCAACAATCTCCAAACCGGCTGTTTCGCCGAAGATGCGTTTTGCTTCATGGGCAGCTTCCGGGTCGTAGGCACGCACCGTTGCGCCGGCTTCCAGCAGCAAGGCGATCAAACGGCGGCTAGACGCCTCGCGCATGTCGTCGGTGTTGGGCTTGAATGCCAGTCCCCAAAGTGCGATCGACTTGCCGCGCAAGGCTTCCACACTGCCATAGTGACGCACCATCAATTCAAAGACATGCGACTTCTGACGGTCATTGACTGACTCGACGGCACCGAGCAGCTCAGCGCGATAACCGACCTGTTTTGCCGTGCGCTCAAGGGCTTGCACATCTTTCGGGAAGCACGAACCGCCGTAGCCGGCGCCTGGATAAATGAAGTGCCAGCCGATACGCGGATCCGAACCAATGCCTTTGCGCACGTGCTCAATATCCGCACCCACCCGTTCCGCGATGTTGGCGATCTCATTCATGAAACTGATCTTGGTCGCGAGCATGGCATTCGCGGCGTACTTCGTCAGCTCTGCAGAGCGAATATCCATCGTGACCATGCGATCGTGATTGCGATTAAAAGGCGCATAAATACGGCGCATCACAAGCACGGCATCTTCGTTGTCTGCACCAATCACGATGCGGTCAGGTCGCATGCAATCTTTAACTGCGTCGCCTTCTTTCAAGAATTCGGGGTTGGACACGACGTCAAACTTGACGGTCGCGCCGCGGGCTTCGAGTGCGCGCTCAATTTCCGCGCGCACTTTGTCTGCTGTGCCCACAGGCACGGTCGATTTGTTGACGACGATGACCGGGCGATGGATGTGCTCGCCGATCGTGCGCGCCACCTTCAACACATATTTGAGATCTGCACTACCGTCTTCGTCAGGTGGCGTGCCGACCGCAATAAAAATGACATCGCAAGATTGAATCGCCGCAACGGCATCCGTGGTGAAATTCAGTCGTCCCGAGGCATGGTTTTCTTTCACCATCGGTGACAAACCCGGTTCGAAAATCGGAATGACACCATGATTCAGACCGTCGACTTTGGCCACGTCGATGTCGACACAGGTGACGGTGTGCCCGACCTCGGCAAGACATGTACCGGTGACGAGTCCTACATAGCCGGTTCCGAAAATAACCACTTTCATTCGTGCAGCATCCTTTCAGTGCAACGGCCCCGCAGGGCCGTTGCAACATCGTTCAATTACTTCGCGCCCTTAGGCATTTGCGGTGCTTTCTCGATGCTCAGCAATTCGAGCTCGAAGGTCAGCATGGCGTTCGGCGGAATCGGACCACCCGGCGTGCCTTGTTCGCCATAAGCAAGTTCAGACGGAATCCAGAACTTGTACTTACTGCCGACAGGCATCAGTTGAACACCTTCCGACCAGCCCGGAATCACGCGATTCAACGGGAACATGGTGGGTTCATTACGCGAATAAGAGCTATCGAATTCTTTGCCATCTAGCAAGGTACCGCGGTAGTGCACCTTCACAAAGTCGGTGGCTTTCGGCTTCGGGCCGGTACCTTCGGTAATCACTTGATACTGAAGACCCGACGGGGTCGTCTTGACGCCGGCTTTCTTAGCATTCTCAGCCAAGAACTTGGTGCCCGCTTCCGCATTCTTCTTTTGGTCGGCAAGCATGGCGGCAATTTGCTTCGCCTGCATCTTTTGACCGAATGCTTCGCGCACGGCATCCGCTTGCTTGTCATCCATCAGCTTCTTGCCTTCGGCCAATTCATCCTTGATGCCTTTCAACATCACGTCCAAATCGATGTCGTCTTTAGCAGGCTTCAAGGTGCGACCCATGTCCAAACCGACCATGTAGCTCACTTGCTCACGTTCGGTTTTGAGACCCGGAATGTCGAGCTTGCTGGCATCTTTCGCATCGGCGGCGGCACCCGTCTTAGCGTCTTCTTTTTTACCGGCTCCGGCAGGGTTGTTACACCCCATCAAGGCCACCGTTGCGGCTGCCAATACTGGCAAGGCGACTTTGCGAATCGACATCGTTTGTTGCTCCTGTTGTGGAACCGGAAGTACGCCGGCTTGAGGGATATTATCCAGTGATCGTGTGGTTTTATCGAATGACGCTCATCAGTTCGACATCGAAAATGAGGGTGGCGTTCGGAGGAATCGTTGGCGCCCCGCCTTTTTCGCCATAGCCGAGATAAGACGGGATGTAGAAACGGTACTTTGCACCCGGTTTCATGAGTTGCAGGCCTTCCGTCCAACCTTGGATCACCCGGTTCAATGGGAATTCAGCGGGTGTGCCTTTAGAGCCGTCAAAGACGGTGCCGTCGATCAATCGACCTTCGTACGCGACGCGCACCGTGGAAGTGCGCAATGGTGCGGCGCCCGCACCCTGCTTCAACACTTTGTATTGCAGACCGCTGGACGTTACGACAATGCCGTCTTCGGTCTTGTTCTTGACCAAGAACGCCTCATTGGCACGTTTGAATTCAGCATTGGCACGCACCGTCTCATCCACGTTTTTGCGGATGTAAGCATTGCGTAGTGCGGCCGCCTGATCATCACTGAGCTGGGTCTTGCCACCGGTCATACGATCGAGCGCACCCTGCATCATGGGCGGTACATCGAAATCCGCTTTCATTTCCGCCAACGGCATTCCGACCGCGTGCCCGACCAAATACGAAATCGTTTGCTTGGTGACATCCTTCGGCAATGCACCCACGGTTTTACCTTGCTTCCGGCTCGCGACGCGTGCCTTCATGACTTCCGCACCGCGCGTTGCCGCAGGGCCAGACACCAGGGGTTTGTTCCCGGCCAGCGCATTTCGAATGGCTTTCTCAAGGGCGGCAGGTTCAACATCTTGCGCAACGGGTGCAATCGACTTTCCGACATCCATACCCACCATATAGCTGAACTTCTCACGTTCGGTCTTGAGCGTTTTGTCCGCCGCATACACGGTTGTGGCCATCAAGGCCCCGGCAATGAGGATGAGCCTCAGTGTCTTGCGCATTCCCAACTCCATCGTTCGCTTAGGCCTATTGTGAATGATTCCGCCTGAATCCCGAACATAGTTTTTATGCATAAAAAAAGACCCGCCTTTCGGCAGGTCTTTTTGGAATAGTGGCGTCCCCACGGGGATTCGAACCCCGGTCGCCACCGTGAAAGGGTGATGTCCTAGGCCTCTAGACGATGGGGACGCAGATACAGCTTTAGGTTGTACAGCCAGTTCGCGGGCCTAAACGCAAACCTTGAAACGGTGAATCTGAAGCAATTTGAAACTTGGTGGAGCCAGGCGGGATCGAACCGCCGACCTCCTGCATGCCATGCAGGCGCTCTCCCAGCTGAGCTATGGCCCCGGATGGGAAGCACGAAAGAATACCGAGGTCTTTAAATGTCGTCAAGCGTTTTTTTCAGACGTTTGAGGCCTCGTGCACAGGGCTCGCATCGAAGGTCTCTGCAGCATGACCCTGCGAACCCAAATAGTCCAGCCATTTACCTAGAAAGATGTTCATTCGCAGGCGATGGTCAATCATTTTCTCAGGTGGCGGAAACATGCCAATCGCGTCCTGCCAATTGCGCCCCGCTCGGCAGTGCGTGGCTTCCACCTGCTTCGCATCACGATAGGCGCGGATAAATGCGGAAGGATCCAGAGTGCCGGTTTCAGGATCTTCAACCGTATAGGTCAAGCGCATCTCGGTGGTAAAACGATGCTGTTCAAGCACATCGGCACGCAAGATCAGGCCATCAGCGCCTTGCGAAAAATATGTGCCGGTCGCGCGCTGGCACGGCGCAAAGAATCTTTCGAGCTTGACGTGATTCTCGGCATACAAGCCCATCAGCCAACGAAAGCTGCTGAGTCGAGCCCATTGATCGGTGCGGTCAAGAATCTTCGTCATTGCATCGATATATAGGCGAAAGCGCTGCGTTCAACAAGCCCTTCAGTACATCTCGCGATTGATACCCAGTGATTCCAACACACGGCTTGAAATTTCTTCAATCGACGCATGCGTAGTCGATAAGACAGGAATGCTTTCAGTGCGGAAAATCACATCTGCGGCAGCGATTTCTTTCTTGCACGTGTCAAGCGACGAATACTTTGAATTGGGCCGTCGTTCTTGGCGAATTTGATGCAGGCGCTCCGGATCAATGGTGAGCCCGAAAATCTTGTCCTTGAACGGCCGCAGTTTCGCCGGCAAACGATCCGTTTCCAAATCTTCTTCTGTGAGCGGATAGTTCGCCGCGCGGACGCCATGGTGCAAGGCCAAGTACACACACGTCGGCGTCTTCCCGGCGCGCGAGACACCGAGCAAGATCACTTCTGCATCCTTGTAGTCAAGGCGGACACCGTCGTCATGCGTCAGTGCGTAGTTCATTGCATTGATGCGCTGGTGATAGGTATCGAAATTGACGATGCCGTGGGCTTTACCAACGCGCGGCTGGCGCGCTTTACCTAATTCGCGCTCGAGTGGCGCGATGAACGGCTCAAAAATGTCCAACACCAGCGCACCGCTGGATGCAATGATTTCGGCGATATCCGTATTCACGCAAGAACTGACGACCACGGGCCGCTGCCCTGCCGCCTCGCCGGCCGCACGAATATTCCGCGCTGCTTCATGCGCCTTGGCATCCGTATCGATGAAAGGCAGACGATCGCTTTTGAACGTGGTTTCCGTGAATTGGGTCAATAAACTGTGCCCAATGGTTTCCGCTGTGATACCGGTACCGTCTGAGACGTAGAAGATGGGTCGTGCAGTCGGCATAAAGATCCCTTTGCGAGCCTGCTAAAATATCGAACTCTTGCTGCAGCCCCAACCTTAAACGGAGTACGCCTTGAGCGCCAACATCCTCTGGCTGAAAGACCTTCGCCTGTCCGACCTCGCACAAGTCGGTGGCAAAAATTCCTCTCTGGGTGAAATGATCGGGCAACTCGCCGATCTGGGCGTGTCCGTTCCAGGCGGGTTCGCGACGACGGCGGATGCATTCAAAGCCTTCATCGCGCACAACAATTTGCATGCGCGTATCTACGACAAGCTCGCCGAAGTGGACGTCGAAGACGTGCCTGCCCTCACCCGTGCCGGCGCTGAAATCCGCGGCTGGGTGATTGACGCGCCGCTGCAAGCCGACTTGGATGCCGACATCCGTAAGGCTTACGCACAGATGTGCGCAGAAGCAGGCAGCACCGACATGGCGGTTGCCGTGCGCTCTTCGGCCACTGCAGAAGATTTGCCCGACGCATCGTTTGCAGGCCAACAAGAAACTTTCTTGAATGTCACTGGCGCAGATGATGTTGTCCTCAAGGTCAAGGAAGTCTTCGCCTCGCTCTATAACGACCGCGCCATTGCCTACCGCGTGCACCACGGTTTTGCGCACGAAGATGTGTTTTTGTCTGCAGGCATCCAGCAAATGGTGCGCTCGGACATCGGCGCGTCTGGCGTTTTGTTCACTCTGGACACCGAGTCCGGCTTCCGCGATGTCGTATTCGTGACTTCAAGCTACGGCCTGGGCGAAATGGTTGTGCAAGGCGCAGTCAATCCGGACGAGTTCTACGTATACAAGCCCACATTGAAGCAAGGCAAGCCGGCCATCTTGCGTCGCTCGATCGGTAGCAAGCAATTGCGCATGGTGTATTCCGACGTGCCGGGCGAACGCGTGCGCACTGAAGACACACCGGTCGAATTGCGTCAAACCTTTTCGATCACGGATGCTGATGTTCAAGAATTGTCCAAACAAGCCTTGGTCATCGAACAGCATTACGGCCGCCCGATGGATATCGAATGGGGCAAAGACGGCAACACCGGCAAGCTCTATATTCTGCAAGCACGCCCCGAAACCGTGAAGTCACGGGCAAAGCCGACGCAGATGGAACGCTACGCCTTGGGCGAGCGCGGCGAAGTCATCTGCGACGGTCGCGCCATCGGCCAAAAGATCGGCAGTGGCGTCGCGCGCGTTGTGCGCACGCTTGAAGACATGAACCGCGTGCAGCCAGGCGACGTTCTGGTCGCTGATATGACCGACCCCGATTGGGAACCCGTGATGAAACGCGCCGCTGCGATCGTGACCAATCGCGGTGGCCGTACCTGTCACGCGGCCATCATTGCGCGCGAACTGGGTGTGCCGGCTGTCGTCGGCACGGGCAACGCACTCGACACCATCGCAGACGGCCAAAGCGTCACTGTGAGTTGCGCCGAAGGTGATACGGGCTTTATCTACGCCGGCGAATTGCCGTTCGAACGCACCACCACGGATCTCGGCAACATGCCGCCTGCGCCGCTCAAGATCATGATGAATGTCGCGAATCCGGAACGCGCTTTCGACTTCGGTCAATTGCCGAACGCAGGTATCGGCCTTGCACGTTTGGAAATGATCATTGCCAGCCACATCGGCATTCACCCGCGCGCACTGCTTGAATACGACAGCCAAGACGCGGATACCAAGCAAAAGATCGACGCCAAGATTCTGGGTTACGCCTCGCCCGTTGAGTTCTATGTCGATCGATTGGCCGAAGGCATCGCCACCATCACGGCTTCGGTTGCACCGAATCCCGTGATCGTGCGTTTGTCGGACTTCAAATCAAACGAATATGCCAACCTAATCGGTGGCAAGCGTTATGAGCCGCACGAAGAAAACCCGATGATCGGTTTCCGTGGTGCCAGCCGTTATATCTCGCCCAACTTCACCGATGCATTCGCACTTGAATGTCGTGCCGTCAAGCGCGTCCGTGAAGACATGGGCCTAGACAACCTTTGGGTGATGATTCCGTTTGTGCGCACCTTGGACGAAGGCCGTAAGGTCATCGAGGTGCTCGCCAAAAACGGACTCAAGCAAGGTGAGAACGGTCTCAAAGTCATCATGATGTGCGAGGTGCCGTCGAATGCCTTGTTGGCAGACGAATTCCTCGACATCTTTGATGGCTTCTCGATTGGCTCCAATGACATGACCCAGCTGACATTGGGGCTTGATCGCGATTCATCGATTGTCGCTGAGCTATTCGACGAACGAGATCCGGCCGTGAAAAAATTGCTCACGATGGCCATCAGCGCCGCGAAGCGCAAACAGAAGTACGTCGGTATTTGCGGCCAAGGCCCGAGTGACCACCCCGACTTTGCGCAATGGCTCATGGACGAAGGCATCGAATCGGTGTCCTTGAATCCGGATACCGTCGTTGACACGTGGTTAAAGCTCGCAAAATCCAAAGCGAGCTGATCAAAAGAAACGGCGCAAATGCGCCGTTTTTTTTAGCCTACGAAAGACGCCAAACTCGATCGGTAATACTTCAACTCTTCGATGGAATCATGCACATCGCTCAGCGCAGTGTGCTTGCTCTCTTTGTGATGACCGGACAGCACCGAGGGCGCCCACCGACGGGCCAGCTCTTTGAGCGTGCTCACATCAAGATTGCGGTAATGAAAATAACGCTCAAGTACCGGCATCTCTCTATGTAAAAATCGACGGTCTTGGCAGATCGAATTGCCGCACATCGGCGACGCCCGTTCGGGCACCCATTGCGCCAAGAAGGCCAAGGTTTGTGCTTCGGCGTCTGCCAGTGAGACGCCCTCTTCCAACACACGGCGCCAAAGACCCGATTTGGAATGCTGCGTGCGATTCCACTCGTCCATGGCTTCGAGCTTGGCCAATGGATGTGCGATGGCCAAATCAGGCCCCTCTGCGAGCACGTTCAACTGCGCATCGGTCACAACCGTTGCGATCTCGATAATCGAATCTGCGTCGGTATCAAGCCCGGTCATTTCCAGATCGATCCAAATCAAGCGTTCAGCGGGATTGTCTTGTGTGGCACTCATGCGATGACTCTTACGGGCAACAAGCGGCATGATACATCGACGCAAGATCTCACCCTGCGCGGCCGCGTGGCCGCCCGCGTCAAACCTTTGCGCGTTTGGCTTTGAAGTAGTTCGACAAACGTGCGCCGGCTTCTTCGGCGAGCACACCGCCTTGCACGTCTACGCGATGGTTATGCCGTGCGTCTGCGAGGAGATCGAACACGCTCCCTGCCGCGCCTGTCTTCGGGTCGTAGGCGCCAAAAACAACACGCGCAATGCGCGCATGCACCATGGCCATTGCGCACATGGCACAGGGTTCGAGGGTGACGTACAGGGTCGAACCAATCAGCCGATGGTTGCCCAGCGCTTGACCTGCGCGTCGCATGGCGACAATTTCGGCATGTGCGGTGGGGTCGTGATCGCCGATGTTCCTGTTCCACCCTTCGGCGATGCACATGCCATCGGCACTGACCAATAGCGCACCGACAGGAATCTCATCCTCTTCAAGCTGCGCGCGTTCGGCCAAGACAAGGGCTTGTCGCATCCACTGTTCGTCAAGGGCGCTTTGGTCTGAATGCATGCTTGGGATGCCTATGAGCGTCAGCGATACCCGCCACCGTGGCGTCGCGTAGTCTCACATTGTGCCTTCCACGCCCTGCTGAGTCACGCAGTGCTCGGTGGCCAAGCCGACAATCACGCAGCGAGACGATGCTCGTAATAAGGACGTCGCTTGTCATCGAAAATGGCCTGCATGGCGGCCAAATCATTTTGTGGATTGAGCCAAGCGTCGACATGTTCCGGCTTGATATTGATGATCGTTCGATCATGCCCGGCCGCTGCGACCTCAGGTTCCGGCTCGTCGGTGATTGCAGCGAATGAAAGCAAGTCGGGTGCGATGCCTTCGGGGTCTGACCAACGGGACCATAGGCAGGCAATCAACATGGGCTCACCGTCTCGCGGCTCGAATTCGAGCACCTGATTTCGCCCGTCTATCTCGACATTCTCATAGAACTTTTCGGCAACGATCAATGCATGGTCGTGGCCGAATTGCTTCTGCCAAAAACCGGTGAGGTTGTCGCGACGCGCGTTATAGGTACCTGGATAACGCTTGTCATACGAAGCCGGCTTGCCTGCAAGACGACACCCGTAGCGCATCGGCGCCACGAAACGCCGACCATTCGCAGAGGCCAGCACCGTGCTGTACATGCCCGGGTAAATCCGCGAATCTTCGGGCATTAAGCGTGTGCGTCGAAGGGCTTTTAAGTGAAGGTTTGCAGCCGCGATCTTGCTCGTTGCGATCCGTTGATCTTCCGCGGCCTTTTTCGTTTCTTTCACTTTGAGTGCATTGACCGCCTTATTCAGACGCGTCTTCTGCGTAAAGAGTGCTTGCTCGTATTTGGCAGCTTGCGCCTTGACCAACGCGTCGGCGCCCGCTTTTAGATCGCGCTCCCAAGCGGTGTGCGGATCATCAAACGCGTGCAGCATGGCCTTGGGCACCTTGGCGTTTTCCCCGTGCCAAAAGATGCGCGCGAACTCTTGGATACTGATTTCAGCACCATAGTCGCGAACGTACTTTTTATAGTCTTGCTCAACTTGCGCTGAGTAGCACATGGGCTGCACCGGCAAACATGCTCGTGTGAGTGTCGCATCTATTCGCGCACACTGACATCAATAAGGCGTTTTCCCCACCAAAGCATGTCGCTGGCGGAAGCGGTGGGATTCGAACCCACGAATGGTTTCCCATTGCCGGTTTTCAAGACCGGTGCCTTCAACCGCTCGGCCACACTTCCGGAAAAACGCGAACGCACATTGTCGCACGCAAGGGCGAATCTTTCAGCCCCCAAATGGGGTCAAGCAGAAATGACGGTCTTGCCCCGCATATAGGGTTGCAACACCGCCGGCACCTCGATACTGCCATCGGCCTGCTGGTAGTTTTCCATCACCGCAATCAGGCAGCGACCCACGGCTACACCGGAGCCATTCAAGGTGTGTACAAGCTCAGGCTTGCTGCTTTCGGGGTTGCGCCAACGCGCTTGCATACGGCGCGCTTGGAAGTCGCCGCAATTTGAGCAAGACGAAATTTCACGGTAGGTATTTTGCGACGGCAGCCAGACCTCCAGATCGTAGGTCTTGCGCGCAGAGAAACCCATATCGCCGGTACACAGAAGCATGCGCTTGTAAGGCAGGCCGAGCTTTTCCAAGACCGTCTCCGCGGCACGGGTCATGCGTTGGTGTTCGGCATCGGAGTCAGAGGGCGTGCTGATGGTGACCAACTCAACCTTTTCAAATTGATGCTGACGAATCATGCCGCGCACGTCGCGACCGCCACTGCCGGCTTCCGCGCGAAAGCACAGTGAGTCCGCCACCATGCGCATCGGCAGCGCCGCTGCATCGACGATGGTGTCGCGCACGCTATTGGTCAGCGGCACTTCCGCCGTGGGGATCAAATAACGACGCGAGGCATCTTCGCCCTCGCCCACCGATGTGGCGAACAAGTCTTCTTCAAATTTCGGCAATTGCCCGGTGCCACGCATGGAATCTGCATTGACCAGGACCGGCACATTGGTTTCTACGTAACCGTGTTCCTCAACGTGCAAATCCAACATGAACTGCGCGAGCGCGCGATGCAGGCGCGCGATGTCGCCTCTCAATACGGTGAAACGCGATCCCGATAATTTGGCCGCGGTTTCGGCATCGAGCTCACCCAATGCTTGTCCGAGCTCAACATGGTCTTTCGGCTCGAAATCAAACTGGCGCGGTTCGCCCCAACGCTTCTCTTCTTGATTGTCGCTTTCGCCCTCGCCATATGGCACGGATGCATCCGGAATATTCGGGATCGTCATCGCCAAGCCGTCGATTTCTGCGCGCAAAGCGTCCAAGCGTGCTTCGCTTGCTTTGAGCACGTCGCCCAAGCCACCCACTTCTGCCATCACAGCAGACACATCCTCGCCTTTCGCCTTCAGCTGTCCAATGCTCTTGCTCAAGGTATTGCGCTTGTTCTGCAGTTCTTGCGTATCGACTTGCAGCGATTTGCGCTCGCTTTCAAAGGCCTCGAGACGGGCGACATCAAGGGCATAGCCGCGTCGGGCGAGTTGTTCTGCGACGTCGGTGATTTGCGTTCGCAGTTTCTGAGGGTCTAGCATGGGTTTTCACTTGTTCACACGTTCAAGTGCATTATCCATCATTGCCCCGATATTCCGTTGCAAATACAGGCCGCCCGTGGAAGAAATGAGTCCTAGCTCCAACCAAACCGCACCAGAATCTCGCAAAAACCCGTGGGTGACACGTGAGCAGCGCAAGTGGCTCATTGTTGCTTTTGTGGTCGGACTGCTCTTTTTCCTGTTTATTTGGAACCGCGAACGGCAAAACAAGTTCTTCAAGGTCGCACCCGTCGCACCGCCCACCAGTGGTGAGGAATACCAACCGCTTCCGGTACCGCTGCCGGGTGACACTCGTAGCACCTTGGGCCAAGGCATGTCGGCCAATGACGACACAGCAGGCACTGCGCGCATCGAAGAAACCACGCCGCCCCCGCCGCCCAAACCGGCCGTGCAAGCCCCCGCTGCACCCGTTGCACAAGCACCCAATGCGCCGCTGAAAACGATTCAACCCAAGGTGATTCGTCAGGTTCAACCTGTGTACCCGCGTTCGTTGATGAATGCTGGCATTGGTGGCCATGTGGAAATCCGGGCGACGATCGGCAGCAATGGCGACGTGATCGATACGAGCATCGCGCAACCCTCAGGTGAAATCCAATTGGATCGGGCCGCAAGCCAAGCGGTGCGGCGTTGGCAATTTACGCCCGCGATGCAAAACGGTCAGCCCGTTGTCGGTAGCGTCACGATTCCGTTTGAGTTCAAGCCCAACGAGTAAGAGCGAACGCCGTCCGCCCGGTGTCGGCACTGTTGCTTAGGCACTTGCTATGTCGGCACCGAGCGATGCCATGGCTGACGCAAACCCCGGGTACGAAGTTTCAACATTCGCCACATCGCAAATTTTCAAAGGCGCGCTTGCCACTAGACCGGCAATGGCAAACGCCATCGCGATTCGGTGGTCGCCGCCACTGTGAACGACGCCCGCGTGCAGCGTGCCACCGTGGATGTCCGCGCCGTCCGCTGTTTCGTCCACACGGATACCCAAGGTGCGCAATCCCTCTGCCATCTTCGCGATGCGATCTGATTCTTTGACGCGCAATTCGGCGGCACCTCGTACGCGTGTGATGCCCTTTGCACAAGCGGCCGCTACAAACAGGATCGGAAACTCATCAATCATGTCCGGCACGTGGACCTCCGGTACGTCAATGCCGTGTAGCGGCGAGGCGTGAATCTCGATATCGCAGCATTCACCCCCGCCAGACACGGGCACGACTTCAATTTTTGCACCCATCATTCGCAGCACATCGAGCAAGCCCGTGCGACGCGGATGCATCCCGACTGCCTGCAATCGGACATGGCTACCGGGCACGAGCAGCGCAGCGACCAGCGAAAACGCGGCAGATGAAAAATCACCCGGCACATCGACATTCGTCGCCTTCAAGGGCACACCACCACGAATGCGAGCGTAGCCTGGTTTGAATGCGATTTCGGCGCCCATCGCCGCCAGCATGGTCTCCGTGTAGTCACGGGTCGGCGCGACTTCGATGACTTCTGTCTCGCCTTCGGCATACAGGCCTGCAAGCAATAGTGCGGATTTCACCTGCGCACTTGCGACCTGCGCTTCATATCGAATGCCACGGAGTTGTTGCACAGGTCGAATTTGAATCGGCGACGTGCCCGTTGCAGACAGTTGAATATCTGCACCCATCTCACGAAGTGGCTGCGCGACACGCTGCATGGGCCGTGTTGACAGCGAGTCATCGCCAATCAACGTGCTTGCAAACGCCTGGCCCGATAGCACGCCGCTCAACAGGCGCATGGCCGTGCCTGAGTTTCCACAATCCAAGGGCAGCTCGGACGCATGTAAGCCGTTCAAACCAACGCCATGAATAACGCGTTCGCCATAAGCGGGTGTAGAGATATCCACGCCAAGTTGCTGCATCACCCGCGCAGTCGCACGCGTGTCTTCAGCTTCCAAGAAGCCTTTGACATGCGAAGTGCCATGCGCCAAGGCCGCAAACATGACCGCTCGATGCGAAACGGATTTATCGCCGGGAATACGCAAGGCACCAGAAAGCGGACGCGTATTGGGCTGCGTGTGCCAGGCACGCGGTGTCGACGCAGGATCAGCCATGTCGCCGTTGAAACTCCTGCATGAAATCGCAGAGCGCGTGCACGTCAGCCAATGGAATTGCGTTGTAGAGGGAGGCACGCATGCCGCCGACAGCCTTGTGCCCTTTCAGGCCAATCATGTTGGCGCGCTCACTTTCCTCAAGAAAAACCGCATCCAACGCTGAATCATGCAGCACAAAAGGCACATTCATTCGTGAACGACACGACGCTTCAATTGGATTGGTATAGAAGCCGGAGGACTGATCAATCGTTGAATACAGGGCCGCAGACTTTTCGAGATTGCTTTGCTCGAAAGTACGCGTGCCGCCTTCGTTCAACATCCAACGAATACACAGACCCAACACATACCAATTCAAGGTGGGCGGCGTGTTGAGCATTGAACCTTGTGCCGCATGAGACGCGAACTTGAAGATGTCCGGCCGCGGCATACCTTCGCGTGCCAACAGTGCACGATCAACAACGGTCAAGGTGATGCCTGACGGTCCCAAGTTTTTTTGGGCGCCGGCGTAGGCCAGCCCAATCTTGGAAAAGTCCATGGGTCTTGACGCAATGTTTGAACTGAGATCGGCCACCACGGGCGTGCCATCTGACTCAGGCAAATCAAATACTTCAACACCGTGAATGGTTTCGTTCCCGGTGACATGGAAGTACGCCGCGTCAGGGTGCCTGCGCCACTCGGACACGGGCGGCAAACGGGTGAATGCATGCCCTTCCGCACTCGCCACTTCATTCACGCTGCAAATCGCAGCGGCTTGCTTGATCGCTACTTTGCTCCAATGGCCGGTGACCAAATAGTCAGCGACCTCACCTGGGGCACAAAGGTTCATGGGTATCAGGGCTTGCTGCGTGGTTGCGCCGCCCGAAAGAAACAACACGGCATGCGAGTCCGGCACTTCAAGCAAGGCCCGTGCATCGGCCTCAATTTCTTCGGCCAAGGCCATAAACGGCTTACCACGGTGGCTCAACTCAGCGACCGAGGCACCCGTGCCACGCCAATCAAGGAGTTCATCGCGCAATTGCAGCAAAACCGGCAAAGGCAACTGCGCAGGGCCGGCACTGAAATTCAAACTACGCACGACACGCCCACCTGCTCATGCACCGAACCAGAGCACCGCCAGCAAGACCAAGGCGATGAACACGGCCGACAACAAGATCCATAAGAAAGACCAGTTTTCGGAGTGCTTTGCTTGCGGTTCGGGCGACTCAACGGCATCCATCTCCGGTAAAGGTGCGCGCGATGCACGGGTGCGCGGAGATTCAACAATCAGGCGCTGCCCACCTGGCAAACGGAGTTGATCACCGGAACGCAACAATGCCTCAGTCACCGGCAAGCCATTCACCTCGAACGTCCCCGTCTCTGGCGACGCCTGCACGAAAATACATTCCCCTGCATCGAGCATGCGCAAACCACTTTGCGCCGCCAAATCAATCACAGGGCAATAGGAATCTCGCGCGGACACCGGCAACGCTTGACCATGTAAGGGGCCGCCGACGCCGCGCAACACCGGGTGCGGCACAACAGGCAACACATCCAAATCAATGCCGGCATCGCTGTCAGCCGCGTCACCTGAAACAGACTCACGCGTGAGCACGATTTCCATGCCTTCCACGTGCAGGCTGTCACCTACGTGCAGGCACGCCAGACTTTGCACGGGCCGACCATTGACGTGGACACCCCAAACACCCTCAGAAACCGTCATCCAAATGCCACGGCGATCGACAACAATGCGAATAAAGGCATCTTGATCGGGCTGCACAACCGCGATGCCGCGGTCAAAATCAGGGTCGCGCCCAAGACCTGTCGCACCCGGCTGCAAGGCAAGATCGACGTGCTCGTGATTGGGAAAGTGGAGTCGGACGGAGTTCACGTTTTTGATTGTAGCCTGTGGCACCATTCAGCCATGTTTTTTACGCTTTGAAATATACATGTCACACATCCATTTGCGACACGCACACACATTCGACGATGCGAAAGCACGTGCCGCGATCGACGAAATCGCTCAGAAGCTCGCCGACAAGCTCGGTGTGGTCACGCAGTGGGAAGGCAATGCGCTCAATTTCCAGCGTAGTGGCGTGCAGGGCAAAATCATCATGCACCCGGGCGAACTTGAAATCGATGCCAAACTCGGCATGCTCTTTTCCGCTATGAAAAGCACCGTTGAAAGCGAGCTAAAGCGCATCCTAAAAGACAAATTCTGAGCGTAGGTGACAGTTCCCGGATTTGCCGTTAAAATGGCCGGCTCGGGCGGTTAGCTCAGCGGTAGAGCATTGCCTTCACACGGCAAGGGTCACAGGTTCGATCCCTGTACCGCCCACCAGACAATAAGCCGGCATTTTGCCGGTTTTTTTGTGCCTCACGCTCAGGCGAGAATGCGTTGCATTTCGTCACCCTCGCGGCGAATTGACTAGACTGGCCGTCTACACGCCAGAGGACACGCCATGAACTTGAATGACGATGATCGCAAGGCCGCCATTGCGGCGCTGAACAAGATCCTCGAGACCGAACTCGCAGGTGTCGTCCGCTACACGCACTATTCGCTCATGATCTATGGCTATGGCCGTATTCCGATCGTTTCTTGGATGAAAGCAAACGCCGAAGAAGGTCTGGTGCACGCCCATCGCGCAGGTGAAATGGTCACCTTGCTGGGCGGTCACCCGTCTTTGAAGATCGGTCAGTTGTTGGAGTCGGAACGCCACGACATTGGCGACATTTTGCGTGAAAGCTTGAGCCACGAAAATGCATCGCTTGCCGCCTACTACGACCTGCTGAAATTGGTCGAAGGCAAGTCTGTGTTGCTCGAAGAATATGCGCGTGAACTGATCGTGCACGAAGAGCAGCACATGGATGAAGTCAACAAGATGCTGCGCAAGCCCGGTGAGATTGCGCCGTTTCATGATTGAGTGAGGTTCGCCTCACCACTCGGTGCGTAGTGGCAGCAATGCCCTCAACTCGGCGTCGGTCAAGTTTCGCCATTGCCCTGGTTTCAAATGGCCTAACTTGACCGTGCCGATGCGCATCCGCACCAGCTGCTTCACGCGATAGCCAAAATGTGAAGCCATCAAGCGAATCTGTCGGTTCAAGCCTTGCACAAGGGTGATTTTGAAGCCCACTGCGCCAAGCTTGGCGGTTTTGCATGGCAAGGTCATCTGACCGTGCACCGGTACGCCTTTCGCCATTGAGCGTAGGAAGATTTCAGTCACCGTCTTATTGGTGCCGACCCAATACTCTTTTTCGAGTTTGTTCTCGGCGCGAAGAATTTCGTTCACGATGTCACCGTTGCTGGTGAGCAAGATCAAGCCTTCTGAATCTTTGTCGAGACGTCCGATCGGAAAAATGCGCTGGTCGTGATCGACAAAATCCACGATGTTGCCTTTCACGGATTCGTCGGTTGTACAGGTCACACCCACGGGTTTGTAGAGCGCGATGTAAACGTGCTTGCGCTGGCCTTTGGCGGCGCTACGCGCAACCAATTTTTCGCCATCCAAGCGGATGTCGTCGCCCTCTTGCACTTCGTCGCCCACACGGGCGCGCGTACCGTTAATGGTCAATCGACCCGCACTGATGAGCCGATCCGCCTCGCGGCGTGAACAGAATCCGGTATCACTGATGTATTTGCTGAGGCGCATGAACTTCCTGCCGAGTCAAAACGATGCGGCACGAAGGCCGAACAAGCTAGACTGCGATGAATCCCTCGCAAATTGACACGATGCACGGAAAAGCAGACGCAGGCCTGACCCCCGCATTATCGCAGGCTTTACAAGAAGCCATGGCCCAAGTGAACCAAGTCGTGCTGGGCAAAGTGCTCGAAGTGCGACTTGCATTTACCGCACTGCTCGCCGACGGGCATTTGCTGATTGAAGATTTGCCGGGCTTGGGCAAAACCACACTTGCCCATGCGCTCGCCTCCAGCCTGGGCTTGGGCTTCCAACGCGTCCAGTTCACCTCGGACTTGTTGCCCGCTGACGTCGTGGGCGTTTCCATCTACGACACCCATGCGAACCGCTTTGAATTCCACAAAGGTCCGGTATTCACCAATGTGCTGCTGGCAGATGAAGTGAACCGCGCACCGCCGCGCACCCAGAGCGCGTTGCTCGAAGCCATGGCCGAACATCAAGTGACCGTCGATGGGGAAACGCATCCGCTGCCGGAACCCTTCTTTGTTATCGCTACGCAAAACCCGGTCGACTTGGTCGGCACCTATCCATTGCCGGACTCGCAATTGGATCGCTTCTTGTTGCGCATTTCGATGGGCTACCCGGGCGAACAGGCCGAACGTGAACTCTTGTCTGGCGTGGATCGCCGCACCTTGCTGCAATCTGCGCGTGCCATTCTGACGCCGGCGATGCTGAGCGAATTGCGCGAGGCCGTTGACCGCGTACACGTCAGCGAAGCATTGGTGAGCTATGTGCAGGCTTTGCTTGCACGCAGCCGCAATCATCCGGGTGTTCGTGTGGGCCTCTCACCGCGTGCCGGCATTGCATTGCTTCGCGCTGCGCGTGCGCATGCCTTGTTGTTAGGTCGCGATCACGCGAGACCGGAAGACATCCAGCAGCTCTTTGTGCACGTCGCTGGGCATCGATTGATGTCGAATGGAGATGCTAAGGAGGCGCGCAGTCTCGCTCAATCGGTCATGCTTGCCGTGCCTGTGGACTAATGATGTTCAAGCGGTCTCGCAAACCCTTGTGGTTGAGGCTGGAACGATTCATCCGCCGCGATCGAATCGATGCACTCCCCGTCCTCATCGATCGACGTCGGGTGTATGTCTTGCCGACAAAATTTGGTCTGTTCTTCTCGGCCGTCGTTTTCGTCATGGCCGGGGGCGCGTTGAACTACAACAACAACCCTGCGCTATTGCTCGCCTTGATGTTGGGCACGGCTGGGCTCGCCGGCCTCCTCACAGGTCATTTGCAACTCTCAGGGCTGACCCTCCGTAGTCTCCACGCAGATCCGGTACATGCGGGCGACGACGCGACTTTGCGACTTTCTTTCAATGCCGTGGATGCACGCCCACGCACCGGCGTGATGATCGGGATTGAAGACACCACAACGATGTTAATGATGCCCGCATCAACCGACAGCGTTGCAGAGATTCGATTGCCAATGGCGCATCGGGGCTGGCACGAAATTGATCGCATCAGCATTTGGACGACGCGTCCGATGGGGCTCGCACATACCTGGAGTTGGCTGTACCCGGTTTACGGTTGGATTGTTTATCCGGAACTGGAAGAGAACGGCCCGCCCTTGCCCGAAGCGACCGCGGATGCATCGCGCATGCGCGCTGCGCAAGGGGGTGACGATGTGCATCAACTCCGTGCATACAGACACGGTGACCCTATGCGTTCTATTGCATGGAAAGCATCGGCAAAAAGCGGTGCACTGTTAGCGCGTGAGTACGAACAAGCCGTTCAAGCCGATGTACTCCTCGCTTGGATGCAGGTGCGTCAGTTGCCGCATGAGCGCGCCATTTCACGATTGGCCCATTGGGTCGTGTTGGCAGACCGAATGGGCCGCCGCTATGCCTTGCAATTGCCAAGTCTCCATGTGGTTGAGGCGAACACCGGCCCCGCGCATCGCGCCGCATGTCTAGAAGCTTTGGCGCGTCTACCCGGAGTACACGCATGACCTTGGACGCGAAAACGCGGCCCTACGTCATGCTTGCCTTGGGCTTGTGCATGTTGCCGCTGATGCTGCAGTTGGAACTGCCGGTTGCGTTGACAATCACCGGCACCGCCCTATTGACGACGATTGCAAGCTGGCGACATCCGCTACCCGCTTTGCTCAAGATCTTGTTGTTGATCATCGTCGTGACGGCGGTATTCATGGTGTATCGAGGCTTCGGCCGCGACACCGGCTGTGCACTGCTGGCCGCGATGCTTGCCATCAAACCTTCTGAAACTTTGACGGTCCGTGACGGGCGCAGCTTGGTGGGTTTCGCCACGTTTGCACCCTTCTCCACGTATTTGTTGGATCAAAGCCCGACTGCGCTGATATTGGGCGCCATTGCGATTGTTGCCGCGATTCTCGTGCTGATGCGTTTGGCCGATCTTGAGAATCACGTGGATTCAGAAGATTGGTCATATCGAGAACCCTTGCGTGCAACAGGCAAATTGTTGCTGACAGGCTTACCTTTGGCGATGGCGGCTTTCTGGCTGTTTCCACGTTTGCCAACGCCCTTGTGGGGCCTTCCCGAGAAATCTGTTTCCAAGGTGGGCTTGGGCGAAACGATGAAGCCCGGCGAATGGAGTCAGTTGCTCATCGACGACACACCCGCGATGCGCGTTCGCTTTCAAGGGGCTCCGCCAAACGCAAGTGATATGTATTGGCGTGGCACGGTGTTCTGGGATTTTGATGGCGTCGAATGGAAACCCGCAGATAAATCGGCCGTCGATACAGCAGGACGCAGCCTGATCAAAACGACTGCGCCGCGCTGGCACTACACCGCCGACGTCGAGCCGACTGATCGCAAAATTCTGCCCTTGCTCGAGTTCAGCACGACCGTGCCCGAAGGCGTTCGAATGAATGCAGATGGCGCGTTGCGCACCGACAACTCCATGACGCAACTCACGCGTTGGCAAGTTGATGCAGCCCCAGCGGCGCAAGATGCGACGCCTCTCTCCAGATTCCAAATGCAACGTGCCTTGCGTCTACCCAATAATTTGAATGGACGCACGCGTGTCTTGGGTGCGCAGTGGCGCACCGAATTGGGCGCAAACGACGAGGCCATTGTTCAACGCGCCCTAGACACCTTCCACAAAGACTTCACGTATTCGTTGACCGTGCCGCAACCCGGATTGCACTGGATCGATGACTTCATGTTTCAAAACAAGATTGGCTTTTGCGAGCACTACAGCACTGCGTTCGTGGTGTTGATGCGCGCGGCCGGTATTCCTGCGCGGGTCGTCACGGGCTATGCCGGCGGCTTCTACAACAAGACCGGTGACTACTGGTTGATTCGAAATTCGGACGCGCACGCATGGGCGGAGGTGTGGTTGCGCGGCCGCGGATGGACACGTGTTGATCCCACCGCCGCGGTGGCCGCTGCCAATATTTACGACACCTTGGAAGAACGCGCACCAGGGCGAATTGGCTCGTTTGCGGGCTTACAAAAGCTTTGGGAAGTCAGCGACACTATGCGTCGCGGTTGGAACGATTTTGTTCTGGGCTTTGACTCGAAGCGCCAAGCAAGCATGTTCAAGCGCTTCGGTATCGACAAAGTGGACAGCAGCACCCTGATTGCGCTGTTCGTACTTGCCGTCGGAATTGCGATGGCGTGGATGGTTGTGCTTCTGCGACGTGGCGAACGCATTGCCGACCCGTTGCTGCGTGCGTGGCATCAACTCAGCAAACGCTATTCGAAACACGGCTTAGGCAGAGCACCGCATGAACCGGTGTCCGCATGGGTGGATCGCATTGCCAAAGCACGGCCGGCAGATGCAGTTGCCATGCTCGGGCTGGCAAGTCGCTTCAGTGACGTGCGCTACGCCCAAGGGGAAACCGCTGCAAGCATCAAACAACTCATTCGAGACATTCGACGCATTCGACCTTAAGCGCCGAAATGTCCCAAGGGGGCACCGGCCAACACGTGCAAATGGATCTGAAACACGGTTTGCCCCGCGTCCTCATTGCAGTTCATGACAATTCGGTAGCCGCGCTCTGCGAAGCCTTCCTTCTTTGCGTAGGCTGCCGCCGCTGTTGCTAAGCGGCCGACAATTTCTGGCGAATCAAATGGCACGTCGTTCAACGTGGCGAAATCTTGCTTCGGTACGAACAGCACGTGGACCGGTGCTTGCGGCGCAATGTCACGAAATGCAAAAACGTGGTCGTCCTCGTAAACAATCTCGGACGGAATTTCGCGGCGCTTGATCTTGTGAAAAATAGTTTCGCTCATGGCGTCCTCAGCTCATTTCAATTCGGCTACCGAAGGCATGCGCCAAGGTGCCGCGATCGACATACTCAAGTTCGCCGCCCAGTGGCACCCCATGCGCCAAGCGGCTCGGCTTAACCGATTTGTTTCGCGCGAGTTGCGCGAGGTAGTGTGCTGTTGCTTCACCTTCCACGGTTGGGTTGGTGGCGATGATCATTTCTGTGATCTCACCTTCTGCCAACCGTGCAACCAGTTGATCCATTCCCAGTTCATTGGGGCCGATGCCATCCAAAGGACTCAACCGGCCCTGCAAGATGAAATACAAGCCGCGATAACCTGTGGCTTGTTCCAAGGCCATCCGGTCTGCAGGGGATTCCAGTACGCAAAGCAACTGCGCATCACGCGCAGCGCTGCTACAAATGGCGCAGACCTCGGTCTCGCTGAAATCCCGGCAGCGTTTGCAATGCCCGATCTTTTCGACGGACTCTGAGAGCACCTCAGACAATCGCTTCGCGCCATCGCGCTCACGCTCCAGCACGTGATACGCCATGCGCTGTGCCGTTTTTTGACCGACGCCCGGCAAGATGCGGAACGCGTCGATCAATTGTTCGAGCAAAGGTGTTGACATCGAATCAGAACGGCAGCTTCATGCCTGCCGGCAGACCCATACCTTGCGTCGCGGCACTCATCCGTTCTTGCGCTGCGGCGTTCGCCTTGTTCACTGCATCGTTCATCGCAGCGGCCAAGAGATCTTCAAGCATTTCGATGTCTGACACGGTTGTCGGATCGATGCGCACCTTGCGGCACTCCATGCGACCCGTAAGTGTGACTTCAACCATGCCGCCGCCGGCTTGACCCGTCACCTCTACATTGCCCAACTCGTTTTGCGCACGTTGCATGTTCTCTTGCATGGCCTGTGCTTGTTGCATCAATTGCGCGATATTGCCTCGCATGAATGACTCCTACTCGTTAATCGGTTGAATTGAATCCGGCACGATCTGCCCGCCTTCTGCCAGCAATGTGCTGACGAAGGGGTCATCACGGAACGCCTGTTCCGCTGCGCTCAAGCGTTCGTTGTGTACTTTTTCGTCTTGGGCACGCACCGTGGTGCCCTTGACCTCTTCTTGCAATTCGACAGAGATGACCGGCACATAGCCCAATATCGGGGTGAGCTTTTCTTCCAGTGCGCGCAAAGTGTTTGGACGCGCCATGTGTTGCATGGCCTGCGGCAAACCTAAAACAATCTGGGCGCCCTTCTGCGACAACAAGGCTGCATTGATGGCCAACTGCCCGATCAATGCAGAGAGGTTTGCGTTACGCACCATCGCTGCCCAGTCTTCGTGATTCATCGGCACGATGTTGCTTGGTGTAGACGTCGGGCGTACGGGTGCTGGCGCCGGTGTTGGCGCAGCGACGTGTGGCTTTTGAGCCTTCGGCGCCGCCGCAGGTGCGGATGCGCTCGGCACTTCTGCGCGCGGCTGTGGCTTAAGCGAAGGCGTGTCAGATGTTGATGCACTCACCGCCTGCTGTTGCGACGGACGAAACGCCAACATCCGCAATAGCGTCATCTCAAAACCGGTGCGCATTGTCGGTGCGTTTTCCAAATCGCGCTTACCGTTCAATGCAAACTGATACCAAAGCTGCACAAGCTCAGGTGGAATGGCTTTTGCAAATCGCGCCAAAGTTTCAGATGTGTCATCTACCAGCGCCTCGGGCACCAGTTGCTTGACCTGAATTCGGTGCAAGGTTTTCGCCATGGCTTCGAGCACGGCTGACCAATCTGGCGAGAAATCAGCCAACGCGGCAATCTCTGCCATCAGCTGTTGACCGTCCTGTTCTGTCAACGCATCCAACAAGGTATCAACGCGCGTGCGGTCAACGGTGCCCAACATTTTTGCGACTGCGGCATCTTCAAGCTTTCCGCCGGTGTAAGCGATCGCTTGGTCGAGCAATGACAAACCATCGCGCAGTGAACCATCCGCTGCGTCGCTCAGCTGCGCAATGGCTTCTGGTTCGAACGCAATGCCTTCCGCTTGAAGAATGCGAGACATTTGCCCTTCGATTTGATCGAGTTCGAGCCGTTTCAGATTGAACTGCAAACAGCGCGATAGAACAGTGACCGGCAACTTCTGCGGATCTGTGGTGGCAAGTAAGAACTTCACATGCCCCGGCGGCTCTTCAAGCGTCTTCAACAATGCGTTGAACGCATTGCGGGTGAGCATGTGAACTTCGTCGATGAGGTAAACCTTCACCCGACCGCGAGACGGCATGTACTGCGCGTTGTCGATCAACTCACGCACATCGTCGACACCGGTATTGCTGGCGGCGTCGATTTCGAGCAAGTCGATGTAGCGACCCGCATCAATGTCTTTACAGGTCGAACATTCGCCGCAGGGTTCTGTTGACGTACCGTTCTCGCAATTAAGTGACTTTGCGAAAATGCGGGCAATGGTGGTTTTACCCACCCCACGCGTCCCCGTGAACAGGAAGGCATGGTGAACGCGGCCGGTCTCCAAGGCATTGGTCAAAGCACGGACGACATGCTCTTGACCGACCAATTCACTGAAGCGACGTGGGCGCCATTTGCGCGCGAGAACGAGATAGCTCATGAAGCCATTTTGACACGCCAGAGCTGAGCGATTGCAAAGAATCGAGCAAGCTGCGAACGTAAGTGAATCCTATGAAAGATACGTACAAATGAATCAATCCCTACGTACTGCACTCTCACTGGCCGTTTGCGTCACGTTGTCTGCCTGCGCCCAAGCCTCACCGGAGGCAGCAACCACCCAAACCACACCTGCATCGACCACAGCGCCAGCAGCGGCGGCCAACGCGGATGCGCCTGGATTTACGGCGACATCTGAGGTTTCGGGCCTGCATGCGACTGCGCTTGGCACTTTGCCAGCCGCAAAAGGGGCAAAAGCCTTCAGCGAGGGCCACTTTTGCAGCTTTATCTCAAAACGACCTGAAACAGCCGGCGGAAAAGATGCCGCGAGTAAAGGGTGGACCATCACCAGTGAGGTCAAATCGGGCGAACTGACGAGTGTCGGCATTTTCAGCCGTGGCGAAGAAGGAACCAGCGGCACCTGCATGGTTCAGGACGGCAATATTGCAGTCTACAAAGGGCAGCAGCTGCTTGGCCTTGTGTACGGCGACACACCCGAAGCGGACAGCCTTTCCCCTATTGGCGGCGTCATCAAGACCCAAATAGCCAATCGGGTCCGAATTGGCGACTTCACGCCTGCCAACTACTTGAGCGCCGATATCGAACTTTCTGAGACCGGCATGAAGGTCGTTCCATTGGCCGCATCTGAAAACTACTGTGGCTTGGACGTCCCCAACCTCTATGGCAAAGAAGTGCCGCAAGCCCGCGCGCTGCTGGCTAAATCTGGTTGGAAACCCTCTCCGCCGCGCGAGGAAGGCGACGCCCCACCCTCCGGCCATTTGAGTCAGGAGCCTGAAATCGCCGACTGTAGCGGAACGGGCTATGGGTTCTGCAGCGGC
This sequence comes from Lysobacter sp. HDW10, assembly GCF_011300685.1. NCBI lineage: Bacteria > Pseudomonadati > Pseudomonadota > Gammaproteobacteria > Lysobacterales > Lysobacteraceae > Lysobacter > Lysobacter sp. HDW10. Next base: position 1,624,070 of record NZ_CP049864.1, on the reverse strand, counting down.
GGCTATGCCCACAAATCAGGCGCATTCCTGAGCTTCACCACGGCCGGAGATGGCCCTGCGACGATCGTCAGCTACGGTGTGAACTGCCCCAACCCGAAATGATTCATTGCTCGAACTGACGCAAGCCCGTAAAATCCTCGGTTCGCAAGCGCTCGCGCCTGCGCAATATCCGGAGAGGTGTCCGAGTGGTTGAAGGAGCACGCCTGGAAAGTGTGTAAGCGTCTAAACCGCGCTTCGGGGGTTCGAATCCCCCTCTCTCCGCCAGATACATAACAAAATCAATAACTTACAATTGAATTTTGTGATTTTCCCAACATCCCGGCCAACAGTGTCGGGATTGTTGTTTGTGCGCTCGAAAAGCTACTGGATCGTGATACGTGTCATCGCACTTGCTCTACCCTAGGCATATGTCGGTTAGTCAAGTCAATGTCAGGGCGCGCACGCTATGCAGCTAAAAACATATCAAGTCAGGAAGTTTCGCAACATTGTCGATTCTGGCCCCATTACTTTGTCAGATGCAGTGACGTGCTTGGTTGGAAAGAACGAGGCAGGAAAGTCAGGGATGCTCGAAGCTCTGTACCTGCTGAAGCCAGCCTACGGTGACATCCCAGAGATTGAAAATCAGTACCCGCGCTGGTTGTATGCAAAGGATCGCCGCGACGGTGACATCAAAGAGAATTGCTTTATCGAAGCAAATTTTGAACTCGATAGCGAAGACATCGATTCGCTCATAAACCGCTTTGGAAAGAACCCCCTGCTAGAGACGACTTTCACAGTCTCCCGCTCCTATGCGAACGAGACGCATTGGGACATAGACGTCAACGAAGAAGTGCTTGTAGAACACCTCACGCGCAACCTATCTGCTACCACGCTGAAGGCGATAAAAAAACCCACATCGCTCACTTCGCTAATTACTTCACTCGTGGATCTTGAAGAAGGCGGAGAGGTTAGCGCAAGCGATGTGGCTGAGGTCGCAGCTCTGACCAAGAGCAATGACTTAGCAGACAAGAATCCAGTCGATTTCATTTACGAAGTTCTCTGGCCGCGCGTACCGACATTCTTCCGATTCACGAACTACAACACGCTTCCCGGTCGAATCGATTTGCACAAACTCGGAGGTGACGACGAAAAGCCCGGCAACAGCGAATTGCAGACCGCAAGAGCGTTGGTTGCGCTCGCAGGCACTACACCGGAACAACTTAGCTCCGATGACTATGAAGACCGGAGAGCGGAACTTGAGGCGGTATCTATTGACTTGACCCGGCAAGTATTCGAGTACTGGAAGCAGAATCCAGATCTTGAAGTTTCAATTGACGTAGATAAGGTTGAGAAACAACACCCGCATCAGAATCAAGGTGTAACAATCGCAGTGCGCTATCTGGAAGTTCGCCTTCGTGATCGCCGGACAAATTACTCGAACAACTTCAGTCAACGCTCGTCCGGATTTCAATGGTTTTTTTCGTTCCTTACCGCGTTTAGTGAGTTTGAGAAAAAGGAATCAACGATAGTGCTCTTGGACGAACCGGCTTTGTCGTTGCATGGTAAAGCGCAAGCTGATTTCCTGCGGTTTATCAACGAACGGCTGGCTCCAAGTTCACAGGTTGTTTATACGACCCACTCTCCTTTTATGGTTGAAATGGGTCACTTGGAACGGGTCCGCGTAGTAGAGGACAAGGGGCCGCCGCAAGGGTCGGTGGTTACCGATGAAGTACTTGCGAACGATCCAGACAGCCTCTTCCCTCTTCAAGCCGCATTGGGCTATGACATTGCACAAAGTCTCTTTGTCGGGCCAAACAATCTTGTAGTGGAGGGGACATCGGACTACATCTATCTCACCACGCTAAGCCGGTTGTGCGGTGCATCTGGCCTTTCCAAACTCGACGAACGCTGGCGCATCCTTCCCAGTGGCGGTGCAACGAACATCCCTACGTTCGTGAGCCTTGTCGGACCGCATCTTGACATCACTGTAGTCGCGGACTCAGACACCCAGGGCATGCAGCGTGTGACTAATATGATTGCCAACAAAATCCTTGACGACCAGCGCTTGATTCAAATTAACCAAGTCACTTCTTCAAAGAGTGCAGACATGGAAGACCTCTTCAGCGACGGAGATTATCTTTCACTCTTTAACGAAACGTTCGGCACAAAGTACAAACTTGCGGACCTGCAAGCAGGTGATCGGATTACCAAGCGGCTTGAAGGAAAACACGGTAAATTTGACCATGGCTCAGTTGCGGAAACACTGCTAAGAGCACATTCCGCAAGAGCTTTCTCCAAAGCCACAATGGATAATTTTGCCGCACTATTCGACAAGGTGAATAGCACAATAAAAGTCTGACTATCAAAAAAAGGTCACTTTGAAGCAACACCCTAATTTGGGGCTCAAGATCAAGCCCCCTAAGACACGTACACATGCCATCGCCGCCCCCCGCGTGACGACTCATCGTCCTTCGGTCTACCATCGGGCGCAGAGTTGCCAGCCGAAAACAATTCCTTGGCAAAGTCGGGTACTGTCGGGTGATCCTGCTCCTCCGTCTCGCAAAGGCATGCACTTTAGTTCACCAGCACGCTAACGTGCGGCATAAATGCATATGGCGGTGCATAGCGCGGCGTGATTCATCTCACTCAATAAATGCGTCAATTCTTGTGGGGCGCGCGCAAGATGCCTTGCGTCGTGCGATTGGCATCGTTTCCGTTACTTTGCCCCATGTAAACACTGTTTCATGTTTCGCTGTGATAGTCGCAGTCCTTGAGACTTGGAAACGGCAATCTGAAATTAAGAGATCGCGACACACGTCTTTTCCCCTCACGGAGCAACGCAATGCCAACCTTTGTTCTCAATTCAAATCCACAACCAAACGGCGACCACGAAGTACATAACTCGACAACTGGCTGTGCATTTATGCCGGCCGTCTCCCACAGAATTGACTTGGGTTGGCATTCCAGCTGCCACGGCGCAGTTGCCGAGGCAAAGCATCGTTACCCAACTTCAAGAATCAATGGCTGCTACTTCTGCGCAAGAAGCTGTCACACAAGTTAGTCTCAGCGAAGAGAAAATGACGAATAAAAGTACTGAAGCCTTGCAATATGTGCATGCTCAATACTGCGAGTTGAATGTTTGACAACGATTAAAGCAAGCCGCATCTGACCTACGTCAACTTTCTCAGGCTTGATATCCACTCAATTGGCAATCTCTTAATCGAGGCAAATTTTCATCACTATCGTTGTTGCGAATTTCACTGGCTAACGAAAAGTTACAAAAAGGCATCAAACGCGCATGCATTTACTTAATACGAGGCAAAAGCTCTTCGCCGAACTCATATTCTTGGTTCGTCCGATATGCGATCATTCCATACGCCAAAACTACACCCTTCCATCCCGGCCCCAATGCGTCAATAGCCAATTGAAGTAGTTCACGAGCTACAGGCCGCACGCTTGAAACATCAACTTCTGCGCCACCCTTATCCTCAAGGTTGTATCTAAAGACATATGGCAGACTAGCTTTCATCGTTCTGAAAAGATCTGAAATGCTCATTTTTGATACAGCGACGGAGATCACGTAGTTTTCTTCGATAGGGTAATGCACGTCGAAAAAGCCGGGATTGGTGTTGTCACGCTGCCTGCCAGGGTCCTTTGGACCGAAGCCCTTGTTGTTCCACATTTCGGGATACTTCTGTTGAAAGAAACCGAGAAGCACCGTTTCGTTTGCCGCTGTGCTCATGCTCTTATCCAAAAGCAACGCCTTATAGCCGACATCCAAGAGATTTATATTTCTGCGACCCGAAAGTTTTATCAGGTGTTGCAATAGTCTTTCTTTAATGTTGACTGCCTTTCCAAGGTAGACAGGATCTCCACATAGATGCAAGAGGTATACACCCTGTTTCGAGCGATTCTCTGTTTGAAAGCACTCCAATTGCGCAATGCTCGAATACTCCAGGCGCGAAACAGATAACGATTCCAGCTCCTTGCTCAATTGCTCCGAGACAGTATTGAGAAAGTCAAAACTGTAAATTGCGTGCATTAATTTTTCGCCTCGGCTCTCAATGTTTTTGCCACGCTTTTGGCAACAACCATCGCCAATTCGACTGGCACAGCGTTTCCGAGCTGCCGCATCGCCTCTGACCATGCGCCTTCAAAATGCCAAGTGTCTGGAAACGTTTGTATGCGACCAGCCTCTCGCACAGTGAAGTAGCGATAGGATCCATCTGGAAAAGCAATCATGTTTTCACCGCCCGGTACGCCATGCGCGCCTGCCTTTAGAGTCTTGCTGGGACCATCGATTGGGCTCCCCGTATGGCCCGCATATGGTCGCGCGCCATTTTGTAGACGATGATTGAAGTACGTTCCGTCATCATCCCTATTCGTGAAGGGTTTCGGAAGATCAGCAATAGCTTCGCGCACGGTGCGCCAAGGCTTAAATATCCCAGCATCCCGTTTGATCACATTCAATCGCGAAGCGGAGATTTGCGCGACAACTCTTTTTCGCAACCCGATTCTGCGCCAGTAGTCTCCGGACACAATTTGATCAAAAAGAAGCTGATTCTGAGAATGCGTTGGTTCGGGAAAGCTCCAGTGCGCATCAATATCAGATCTAAATCCGACGATGAATACTCTCTCGCGAGACTGAGGAACGCCAAAATTTGCTGCATTCAGTACATGGTGCACTACACTATAGCTAAGGCCTGACTTTCTAGGACTCGAAGTATGGTGCTGATGTAAACGTGCCAGATGTGTGTTCCAACACTCACCCTTTTTGCGGACAATTTCGGGGTATGAAAGTTGAAGAAGTGAGAACTGGAAATAGGATGAAAAAGCTTCTCGCGTTAGACCTCTAACGTTCTCCATAATAAATGCACGAGGCGCAGTCTCACGGACCGCTCGAATAAAATGCGGAATCATATCCCGCTTATCTTCCATTCCTGCATGTCTTCCACCTAAAGAGAATGGCTGACAAGGTGGCCCCCCTGCGACGAGATCAACGCCCGAGAATGATCCAAATTGAATGTCACGAATGTCACTTTGGATGACTTTGTTCGACCAGCCACCTAACCCACTTAATGCACGTCGCTTTGCGTTATGTCTCAAAGTTTCACAAGCATCGTCGTTCCATTCCAATAGCCGCTCATGCCGGAAACCTGCCATATGAGTAGCAAGTGCCAGCCCCCCAGCCCCCGTGAAAAGCTCAACTGAACGAAGAGTTTGGCCAATTGATTGCATAGCATTTAATCTCTTTTCGGAACGTAATTGTTACCCAATCGTCACTCAACATAAAGAGCTCTATCGCGAACCTAGCCAATTCGCCGAACTCCAATTTTCACTAGCCCTGTGAGCGACAAACGACCTGATAGAACCAGTCAAGGGATCAACAAAATTCAGTCTATCCGCTCTCAATCTCAATGCCCGAGAATACCCATCGAAATCACACTTCTGTCGTTCATCATACGAGCGATCATTCAATATTGGCGCCCCCAACCCCGCCATTTGCACTCGCAACTGATGCTTACGCCCAGTCACCGGGAACAATGCGTAACGCCAGATCTCTCCATCCATAGACAAGACTTCAATTCGCGTCTCGCTGTTTGGCTCACCCTCAACCTCTTGCATCCTAAAGAATGGATGACCCTGCACTATTCGGGTTCGCCTCACCATGGGAAACGTTAAGTGCGGCAGAGCGGGCGCAAGCGCTTCGTAACGCTTCTCAATTTCTCGATTTCTAAACAACGCCTGATAAGCATCACGCGTTTGCGGGTTGGCTGAGAACATGACCAACCCCGCCGTCTCGCGATCAATACGATGCAAGGGCACCAAATCAGGATTGCCAAGCTTCTCTATCAATCGCGTCAGAAGCGTCTCTCGAACAAATCGTCCTGCTGGCATCACTGGAAGGAAGTGTGGCTTGTCTGCCACAACTAAGTGTTCGTCCTGGTACACGATCGATTCGGTAAATGGAATGATCGGCTCGGCTTCAACCTCACGAAAATACCGAATCTCAAGCCCGACCTTGTAAGGCGTAGTCGGTGAAAGCACACGACCCTCGGCGTCCGTGACTAACCCCCGATCAAACCGAGAGCGCCACGTCTCTTCAGAGATTTGTGGAAACCGTGCGCACAATCCAGATAGAAGCGTCTCCCATTCACCTTGCGGTAGTTGAAGTCGACTGGCGTGTTTCGCCCGAACTGGAGCCTCTGTCATGCCGTAAAGCGTAGCGTGTCGCGGCACGCTTTGCGGACAGCGAAGCAGCTTAAGGTTTCGACTTAAATCCGAGCCAGCTCAATCCAGCCGAAAGCACTAAGCCGAGAATCGACATTGAATTCGGTATTGACCAACCACCGACGTCCATCGGTAGACCAACGACTAGTCGGTAGATGTGGAACAACGCCAACAACGCAAAAATCGACCCCACAAGCTTTGCATACGCGGACTGCTTCATACATCCTCCTTGCCAACGCTACCCGGTCTTCTCGTTTCCCGGGAAAGATTCCATGTCCATCCAAAATGCTTCCCAGATGTGCCCGTCAATATCTGTGAACGACCGGTTGTACATGAACCCTAGATCTTGCGTCGGATTGACATCGGGTGTGCCGCCTAGCTTCTGGGCCACGTCAAGCAATGCATCGACAGCCGCGCGATTCTCTCGCGGCATGGCAATCATCACTTCACTCGAATCCTTCGATGGAATTGGACGTTTTGTAAATTCAGCCCATCGCGGATGACTAATTAGCATCACGGCGAAGTGGTCGTTCAGCACCATGCACGCGGCCGTCTCATCTGTGAATACCGGGTTGTTCTCAAAACCAAGTTCCGAGTAGAACGCTTTGGAGCGCTCGAGATTTGCGACGGGCAAATTGACGAAGATCATGTCTGACATATTGAAATCCTTGAATCTCAAGTTTTACTTGGTGGCATCGCGCTGTCTGGCAATGGAATGAATTCGAGTTCATCGCCAACAGGCAACTTCATACGCTGTTGTCGCCAATCTTCTGCGGCTTGGGCCAATCTATCTTTGGACGATGAAACAAAGTTCCACAACAGGAATCGCTCACCCACAGGCTCACCACCCAACACCATGACGGTGGACTCCGCAATCGCGCGTATGTCGACCGGAGACCCTGCTTTCAGCACAGCCATTTGACCAGCTTCCAGTTCAAGTCCGTTGATGTCGAGGTGTCCTCTCACTACATAGAGGGCCCGCTCTGTATATGCCGTTGATACTGTGTGCTTTGCACCTGGGATCATTTCCAAATGCTGATAGAACAAGGGCGAGTGCGTTGGCACCCCTGCCTTCAGCCCGTCCATTTCCCCAGCAATCAAGCGGCCCTTGACGCCCATTTCCGACCACGTGGGCAAATCGTGGCCCACGTGGTGGGTGAATCTCGGGTCCACTTCTTCGGCCTCATTAGGCAAAGCGACCCACGCTTGAATGCCATGCATGTGTGCGCCTTCGAGTCGTGCGCGCTCGAAGCGCTCGCTATGCGTGATGCCCTTGCCTGCCGTCATCCAATTGACTTCACCGGGTCGAATTTCCATTTTGAATCCGAGACTGTCTCGATGGGTCATGGCGCCGTCGTAGAGATACGTCACGGTGCTCAAACCGATATGCGGGTGCGGTCGTACGTCTAAGGATTTTGAAATCCCGGGCGCAAGATCCATCGGCCCCATGTGATCAAAAAACACAAACGGCCCCACCATGCGACGCGCGCGGTATGGCAGCAGCCGACCGACTTGGAAGCCACCGCCCAAGTCGTGAATGCGCTTGTCAATGATGAGGTCAACAGACATGCACGGTCTCCGAATGTGATCACCGAAGCGTACTACCAATGATGTAAAGGATTTGGGATCAAAATTCTCTAGAGAAAATCCATTGAAAAGACGTGCAGGCCTGCTAAATTCGACATTGTTGAGAGGCCAATCGCATTGGGGATGCGGATGAACCGAGTATTGAGCGCCGCCCGAGCGGCCACAAAAATGAAGCATGTCGGAATCCGCGCTGTCGGACTCCCTTTAATGTTGGCGCTGATGTCTGCTTGCGCACCCGAAGAACAAGTCGGCGCGCCAACCACGCGTGCAGGTCAGCCACTCAATCCCGCCGAAACGGCTGCGAGAATTGCGGCAATCAATGCGGCCGCAACGCTCGGCAATCAGGCCGTCGTGCAGGAGCAGTTCACGGCACTTCATTCGGACATGATGAAGTCCATGCGACTTCAAGATGTCACGCGTCGTGTTGATCCGGAAGCAGCCCGATCCATCGTTTTGCAGATGCAAGGTGTTCGCGGTGCAGCATGGGTCGATACACAAAACTTGCTGGTGCGCGTGAGCGGACCGGAACTGAAAAGCTACGCGACCCTCAATGAAATATGCAGTCGCCTCGATCCGCTTGGCGATACCTTAGGCGTTACGGTAAATCTTCAAGATGTCACGGCAACCACCGGCGATGCTGTCAACACGCTCACTAGGAACTGCCAATTGATGCCTGGCGAGCAAGCGTTTGCTGAGATGCCGCGCAAGATGGACGTCATCGATCCCGAACTGCGGGCGCAACACGCACGCAACGCTGCGAATGCGCGATCTGGCAACGTTAAGAGTCAAAATGATTATTCGAAGGGCGATCAGGCCGCAATTGACGCAATTCCGGAGATGTAACACGAAGCCAAGACACGGGGCCGCGAATTTGGGCGCGCCGCCGCGCTTAAGCCTTACTGCGCTTCAGACCAAGCCACCGCATCGATGCCCGCAGGAACAATGCGTGATCACTCCCACTCTATTGTAAACAAGACATTTTTATCTTTTATATTCAATGGCTTATTTTCCTGCTAATTGGTAATACCATGAAAAATACCATGCTCAGAAAAGGCTTAACAATATTTTGAAAAATTGCCTACTGAGCGCTGCCGCACAGCTCCATAGGCCGCTTTCCTGGCTTTGCTTCCAGATGTATGCTCTTCTGCTCCTGCAGCTAATGGATCACCGCAAACAGGTTACTCGCCTGGGGATTCCCTTTCGACCCGAGCATCCGTATGAGACTCATGCTCGATTATTATTATTATAGAAGCCCCCATGAATAAATCGCTCATCATTTTCGGCATCGTCAACATAACCTCGGACAGTTTCTCCGATGGAGGCCGGTATCTGGCGCCAGACGCAGCCATTGCGCAGGCGCGTAAGCTGATGGCCGAGGGGGCAGATGTGATCGACCTCGGTCCGGCATCCAGCAATCCCGACGCCGCGCCTGTTTCGTCCGACACAGAAATCGCGCGTATCGCGCCGGTGCTGGACGCGCTCAAGGCAGATGGCATTCCCGTCTCGCTCGACAGTTATCAACCCGCGACGCAAGCCTATGCCTTGTCGCGTGGTGTGGCCTATCTCAATGATATTCGCGGTTTTCCAGACGCTGCGTTCTATCCGCAATTGGCGAAATCATCTGCCAAACTCGTCGTTATGCATTCGGTGCAAGACGGGCAGGCAGATCGGCGCGAGGCACCCGCTGGCGACATCATGGATCACATTGCGGCGTTCTTTGACGCGCGCATCGCGGCGCTGACGGGTGCCGGTATCAAACGCAACCGCCTTGTCCTTGATCCCGGCATGGGGTTTTTTCTGGGGGCTGCTCCCGAAACCTCGCTCTCGGTGCTGGCGCGGTTCGATGAATTGCGGCTGCGCTTCGATTTGCCGGTGCTTCTGTCTGTTTCGCGCAAATCCTTTCTGCGCGCGCTCACAGGCCGTGGTCCGGGGGATGTCGGGGCCGCGACACTCGCTGCAGAGCTTGCCGCCGCCGCAGGTGGAGCTGACTTCATCCGCACACACGAGCCGCGCCCCTTGCGCGACGGGCTGGCGGTATTGGCGGCGCTGAAAGAAACCGCAAGAATTCGTTAACTGCACATTCGGGATATTTCTCTATATTCGCGGTTCAGCAGGCATGTCCCCTTTGAGGGCGACCCGACGACAGGATAATCGACCTTATGGTGCGCAAATATTTCGGCACAGACGGTATTCGTGGCAAAGCCAACGAAGGCGCGATGACGGCGGAAACCGCCTTGCGCGTCGGCATGGCGGCTGGCCGTGTCTTTCGTCGCGGTGACCACCGCCATCGTGTCGTGATCGGCAAGGATACGCGCCTGTCGGGCTATATGCTTGAACCCGCGCTCACAGCCGGTTTCACCTCGATGGGCATGGACGTATTCCTTTTTGGCCCGCTGCCGACAACGTATAGGAAGAATAAACGCCCTTTTCACCCAAGTCCAACAGCTTTGGACCGCAGTTGACTCTTTCGACACCCCTGCGATGCAACCCAATCCGGCTGACGGGGAGCCAGCAACGCTGAAAATTTACCCTCCTCTTTCCCACTAGCGGCTCCTTTTCCGACAACCAGCACGGCGGATCCCTGCCGCGGCGCTGTGAACGCAGCATTTTGATTGGTATCGTTGGCCTTCAGGCTCGTCAGTCAAACAGACCCAGGAGCAGCTCAGCCGGTGGCGCCCGGCTTTCGGGTAACGCCCTGGTCCCGCTGGTTTCGGCTTTGTGCTTCAGGTGATCAAGGATCTGCTTGATCACTATAGGGTCTTCAATGCAGGCGATGACTTTCATGGCGCCGCCGCAGCCGCTGCAGGTCTCGATGTCGATATTGAAAACACGCTTGAGCCGTTGCGCCCATGTCATCGACGCTCGCCGTTGTGCTGGTGTTGCCGGTTCATCAGCCACCCTGACCTTGTTGCCCCTGCCCCGTTTTGCCGGCGTGACCAACGCCCGGTGCCGACTGTTGGGTGCGAACACCCCGTGGAAGCGGGTTAGGTTGACTCTGGGCTTCGGTACCAGGGCGGCCAGCCTTGCAATGAAATCCAATGGTTCGAAAATGACGTGCGTGGTGCCGTCCCGGTACGGCGTCTTGAGCTGGTAGCGCACGTTGCCGCCTCGTGTTAACGACAGCCGCTTCTCGGATACCGCCGGGCGGCTGATGTACCGGCACAGCCGTTCGAGCTTCTTGCGTTCATCGGCCCTGGCCGCCACGCCGGCGTGCAGGCTGGACCCGGCTACCTTGCCAATCCCGTCACCGAACGGATCACCACTGGTCGGCAGAGTTTGCAAAGTGAACACCTTTCGCCCCGCCTGTGAACCGACAGCGATACGGTAAGTGATCGAGTGCCCCAGCAGGGGTGTCATCGGGTCGTCATCCACCGCATCCGAGGCCAGATAGCTGTTTTCGACATCCCGTTCCAGCAGGCCTTGCCGTTCCAGATAGCGACCCACCCGGTGGGCGATGGTGTGCGTCAGCTGGGTGAGCTCTGGGCTGGTCGGCGCCTTGACCCAGCGGAAACGCGCTGAGCCGTGGGATTGCTCGACATACACACCGTCGAGAAACAGCATGTGGAAGTGAACATTCAGATTGAGCGCCGATCCAAAACGCTGGATCAGGGTGACCGCGCCCGTCTTGGCCACTTGGTGGGTATGGCCCGCTTTCTTGACCAGGTGCGTGGCAATGACGCGGTAAACGATGCCCAGCACCCACCCCATGATCTCGGGCCGGCTGGCAAACAGGAAACGCAGCTGAAACGGGAAGCTCAACACCCACTGACGCATGGGTTGTTCAGGCAGTACTTCATCAACCAGCAAGGCGGCACTTTCGGCCATCCGCCGCGCCCCACAGCTCGGGCAGAAACCGCGACGCTTACAGCTGAAAGCGACCAGGTGCTCGGCGTGGCAAGACTCGCAGCGAACCCGTAGAAAGCCATGCTCCAGCCGCCCGCATTGGAGAAATTCTTCAAATTCCCGTTGCACATAGCCCGGCAATTCCTTTCCCTGCTCTGCCATAAGCGCAGCGAATGCCGGGTAATACTCGTCAACGATCTGATAGAGAAGGGTTTGCTCGGGTCGGTGGCTCTGGTAACGACCAGTATCCCGATCCCGGCTGGCCGTCCTGGCCGCCACATGAGGCATGTTCCGCGTCCTTGCAATACTGTGTTTACATACAGTCTATCGCTTAGCGGAAAGTTCTTTTACCCTCAGCCGAAATGCCTGCCGTTGCTAGACATTGCCAGCCAGTGCCCGTCACTCCCACTCGATTGTAAACAAGCACACAAAACCCTTTAGTGACAACAATTTGCAAGAACTATCAGGCTCAGTGCCATGAAAAATACCATGACCAGATCATGAGGTTGAACACGGCTTGCGCCGGCAGCGTTCACGCTCCTGGTCGGCGATCTCGCCCGGCTGCAATGCTAGCTCAGCATCGGTCATGCGCTCCAGCACGTCGCGTAGGCGGATGGTGCAAGGAATGGGCGGCAGCTCGAACTCATAGCCGCCGGCGATCATTTCGGCCGCAATCTCCTCGGTGATGAAAAACGGCTCGTCGTCTTGGTTCGGCTTCTTCATGCCCTTTCCTCCTGGCGCTCATCCTGGCCGACAGCGGCCAGGGCATCGGCTTCCGTCAATGCGTCCTCCACGAACGCGCCGTGCTGCTTCGCTTCGGCCTGGCTGACCTCGGCCCATATCCGTTTCACCTGGGCCGCACTGTACCCGGCCAGCTCGGCGGTCTTGTTGATGCTGTAGCCGGACTTGCGCAGCGCGACAACTTGGGCGCGGCGCTTCGGATCAGCACGGCGGCCCTTGTACCGCCCGGCCTGGCGGGCCAACTCAATGCCTTGGCGCTGGCGTTCGCGCCTGTCCTCGTAGTCGTCGCGGGCCATCTGCAAGGCCAGGCGAAAAAGCATGATCTGCACGGCTTCCAGCACGATCTTGGCGACGCCCTGGGCCTCGGCCGCCAGGTCGGATAGATCGACCACGCCAGGGACGGCCAGGCGTGCGCCTTTGGCCTGTATCGAGGCCACCAGGCGCTCGGCCTCGGGCAAAGGTAGGCGGCTGATGCGGTCGATCTTCTCGGCAATGACCACCTCGCCGGGCTGTAGGTCGCCGATCATGCGCAGCAGCTCAGGCCGGTCGGCGCGTGCGCCGGATGCCTTCTCACGGTAGATGCCGGCGACGTAGTAGCCGGCGGCCTTCGCGGCCGTAGTGATCGCCTCTTGGCGTTCCAAGTCCTGCGCGTCGGTGCTGACGCGCAGATAGACCCGCGCCACCATCGGCGCGGCTACTGGCTTCGTCCTGCGCATACTTGCGGGCTCCTTTGGGCATACTCAAATGCACCCATCTTAAACTGGCAGTACTGAATTCGTGCAGACCTGCCGGCCCATGTCGTTGGCGAGACTGAGCAGGTTACGAAGCGCCGCGCTGCGATTGGACGGCGACCAGACAGCCGAGAAGGCGACCGGCTCCGGCTCGTCGGTGAAGGGCAAAAAGACAATGCCGTTTGTCGGCAACAGCGCCGTGGCCGCGCCGACGATGGTGATGCCAAAGCCCTGTCCGACCAAAGACAAAAGGGTGCCACGCCCCACGTCGAAGCGCAGGATCGACGGCGCAGGCCAGCGCTCGGCATGGCGTAGCACGATATGGCTATGAACCTGCGGTCCAGTGCCGCCATGCCGGACAAGGAACGTCTCGCCTGCCAAATCGGGCCATGTGACGGCTGACCGCTTGGCGAGCGGATGCCGTTCCGGTAGCACCGCCAAGAGCGGTTCGGTCCATGTGCGACGGGAATGGCAGTCGGGTGGTTGGGGCGTGCCCGCGACGAACGCCACGTCCAACCTACCGGCGCGAAGCTGCACCACCGCTTCACGGGCCGGGCCTTCGGCGATCTCGACTTCAACATCGGGGTAATCCTTGCGGTATTGGCCGATCAGCTTTGCGAGGAAGCTATGCGGAATCAGGGCATGGATACCGATACGAAGCCGGCCGCTTTCTCCGGCTGCCGCCATGCCGGCGGTTTTCACCGCATGGTCGAGTTGGTCAATACCTACGGCTATCCGCTCGACGAAATGGCGTCCGGCCTCGGTCAGCCGAACGCCGCGCGCATGACGCTCGAACAAGAGGATGCCGAGGTCTTCTTCCAGTGCCTTCACGCGGGCGCTGACGCTGGACTGTGCAACGCCGAGCGCGTTGGCGGCGTGACGGAAGTTGAGATATTCGGCGACAGCGAGAGTGTGAACTAAGGTCATCATTGGCACTCGCCCCGAAAGGAGATGATTGCTCAACAGATTTAATCCGTCATTTCTCCTAAGTCTACGCATGCCAAATCGCCATGACTAAATCACAATGAAGTTGCGAATGGTCTGCGTAGTATTGGCAGACATATTAAATAGAGGATCGCGCCGACAATCCAAACCCAACCGTTCCATGCCCCGGCGGTGGCAGAATAGAGTGCTGTGAAGCCAAGCGGTCCTGCGATAGAGCTTAGATTGGTGAGGCTCGTTAGCGTTCCTTGCAAAGCCCCTTGCTTGTTACTGCTGACATTGTTTGAGAGCATTGCCTGCAAGGCCGGCATGCCAACACCCCCGGCGGCAAGCAGCAACAGAATCGGGAACACCATCCATCCCTGCGTGGCAAAAGCCAGAAGAACGAAGCCAGTCGCATCCGCAGCCATGCCAAACAGCAGCGTGCGCCGCTCTCCAAGCCGGCTTGAAAGCGGGCCGGTAACAAACGCTTGGAAGATCGCATGTGTTGCCCCAAACGCCGCGAGCGACAAACCAACGGTCGCGGTGTTCCACTGAAAACGGTCCTCGCCATATATGACCCATAGGGCTGCAGGCACTTGGCCGATCAGTTGAATAATGAAGAAAACTGCGAAAAGCGCACCTAGCCCGCGCAATGCATCATCCAGCCGTAACAGAACGAATGGTTTGATGCGAACCGGCTTTCCGGTCCCGCCATGGCTGTGATGAGTCTCCTTGAGGAAAATGCAGGCAAGCAGGAACGCGAACCCGTTGAGAAGGGCGGCGGCGATAAACGGGGCATGAGCAGAGATACCACCGAGCATGCCACCAAGTGCTGGCCCGGCAATCATGCCCGCCCCATAACAGGCCCCCATGTAGCCGAACCAGCGTGCGCGAGAACCTTCCCCCGTCGAATCGGCAATGGTTGAGGCTGCTACAGCTCCGGTTGCGCCCGTGACGCCGGACACGAGTCGGCCGATATAGAGCACCCATAAGACCGGCGCTGATGCCATAATCGTGTAATCGACTGCGGCTCCTGCAAGAGAAGCCAGAAGTACCGGACGCCGACCGTAAGAATCCGAAAGCTGTCCAAGCATGGGCGCGAAGACGACCTGCATCAATGCATAGAGCGACAGCAAGGCACCATAGTGTCCAGCGACCTGCTCTGCTGGCACAAGCTCACGCAGAAGCGTCGGAAGGACGGGCATGATGAGGCCGAGACCCATGGCGTCAAGACCCACGATCAGCAGGGCAATGATGGCAGAGCTGCGCACCTGAAACTCCAGCGCCGCTCAATGGAGCGACTTTATCAACGATAAGGAGATGGACATATAACTTATCGGTGATAAATTGTCAAGCACTGGCGAAGGAACGTGAATGACCAAACTGGACAAGGGCACCGTGATCGCGGCGGCGCTAGAGCTGTTGAACGAGGTTGGCATGGACAGCCTGACGACGCGGAAGCTCGCTGAACGCCTCAAGGTTCAGCAGCCTGCGCTTTACTGGCATTTCCAGAACAAGCGAGCGCTGCTTGATGCGCTCGCCGAGGCGATGCTGGCGGAACGCCATACCCGCTCGCTACCCGAAGAGAATGAGGACTGGCGGGTGTTCCTGAAAGAGAATGCCCTGAGCTTCAGAACGGCGTTGCTCTCTTATCGCGACGGCGCGCGTATCCATGCCGGCACTCGACCGACAGAACCGAATTTTGGCACCGCCGAGACGCAAATACGCTTTCTCTGCGCGGAGGGCTTTTGTCCGAAGCGCGCCGTTTGGGCGCTCCGGGCGGTCAGTCACTATGTGGTCGGTTCCGTTCTCGAGCAGCAGGCATCTGATGCCGATGAGAGAGTTCCGGACAGGCCAGATGTGTCCGAGCAAGCACCGTCGTCCTTCCTGCACGATCTGTTTCACGAGTTGGAAACAGACGGCATGGATGCTGCGTTCAACTTCGGACTCGACAGCCTCATCGCTGGTTTCGAGCGGCTGCGTTCATCTACAACAGATTAGAGGCTTATGCCCCTTTGCCGCCCCAACTGCCACGACACCGATCCGCTTTGCACGATGCCCATGACCTCACGGCCGAGCTGGCGGTCGATGACCGGCCGCCACGGGACAAGGGAAATGAGCGGTATCTTGCCAGACAGGATACCGCCATTCACGAGGTTTCGAAGATTATTGCGCCGCATCGGAGCGGGCTTGCTTCCAGTCGTCGGCTAGACGACTGGCGACTTCTCGGTGGCAGCATCACGGGATCGAAGGAGCGCCAGCCCCAACGACACCAGCACTGCCATTGCCGTGGCGTAACAAATCACGGGCCACGCTGTATCGCCGTTTACCAGCGTCACCGCCAATGTCCCGACGATACTGACTATCAGGCTTTGGATGCAGAAGTAGAACGCAACCGCTGATCCAGCGATGTCGTCGAACTGCGCAAGTGCGCCGTTGGCGGTAACGGACACCGTGAAGACAATGCCGACCGCGACAACCCACATCGGCAGGATGAAGCTGAAAAATGACGGCGATCCGAAAAGTTGGCCGATCCCCAACAGGATCGCGCCGGAAACGAGCAACGCCATCCCGCGCGCTACGCATCCCGCGATACCCCATTTGGCAACGAAGGACTTTGCGAAGCGGGTTGTCGTGACCATGACCAGCGCGACAGTCGCGAAGGCCAAGCTAAATCCGATCTCGGAATAGCCGGCTTGGCCTATGAGAACACGGGGGGCTGTCGAGAAGAAAACGAAGAATGTGCCCATGCCGGCACTAAATCCGACCGTGTAAACCCAAAAGGCCGGACTCGCGAAGATCGGCAAAACAGATCGTTGCGTTCTGGCCTGATCCAACGGTCGGGTTTCATGCCACCTGAAACTGGCGTTTAAGAGTGCGAGCGAAGCCAGTGCAGCCAGTGTGATGAAGATCGCCTGCCATCCCCAAAACTCGCCGATCAGCGCACCGGCTATAGGGCCGAGCGCAGGCACGAACGCCAGCATCGAACTGAAAAGGCCGTAGATGACGGCACCTTCGGGACGATTGGCATATACGTCGCGCACGGTCGCGAAGGTGGCCACCAGCATGGCCGATGCTCCAACAGCCTGAACCAGACGAAACGCAACAAAGGCTAATGCAGTTGAAGAACAAGCCGCTCCCAGAGACGCAGCAACGAAAGCCGTTGCGCCTACAAGCAGGATCGGCCGTCGCCCGACGCGATCGGAGAGTGGCCCAAAGATCACTTGGCCCACACCGAGCATCACCATGTAGAGGCTCAACGTGAGTTGGATTATGGATGGAGTCGTGTTCAGGACGCCCGGCATCGCCGGAACGACTGGAAGATAAATATCCATCGCCAGCGAGGCGAGGATGTCGAAGGGAGCCATAAGCAGCAAGGCTGCCGGCAGCGTATAGGCCCACGCGGGGCGTGTGGTGGTCATGACGAATCAACCGCTCGATTAAGGATACCGGGCAGCGTCTGCTCGTCAGCAATCAGATGGGATTGGTCTTACAGAGTATAGGAAGAATAAACGCCGTTTTTCTCCAAGTCCAGCCACTGTAGACCGCGAATGACGGCCTGCTTTGCCAGTGGGTGATTCTGAATCCGGCCCGTGTAGCCATCGATCCCGCCGAAAATTCACCCGTTTTTCCCGACAGCCGGGGCCAACCCAAGCCGCCGGCATAACGCATCCCTGCCGCGGCTGAATTACCGCAGCATCGTGATCGGAATCGTTTGGGACGGGTCAGGTAAACAGACCCGGCGACAGGCCAGCCGGTGGTGCCCGGCTCTCGGGCAACGGGCTGGACTCGTTGGTTTCGGCTTTTTGCTTCAGATGGTCGAGGATCTGCTTGATCACTACCGGATCTTCAATACAGGCAATCACCTTCATGGCACCGCCGCATTCGCTGCAAGTCTCGATGTCGATTTGGAATACACGCTTGAGCCGCTGTGCCCATTTCATCGACGCTCGCCGCCCAGCGGGTGTTGGCGGCTCATCCGATACCTTGACCTTTTTGCTCCCCTTGCCCCTCATGGCAGGTGTAACCAGGGCGCGGTGCTTGCTGTTGGGCGCAAACACCCCATGAAACCGGGTAAGGTTCACACGTGGCTTCGGCACCAACGCCGACAGTCTTGCGATGAAGTCCAGCGGCTCAAAGATCACATGCGTGGTGCCGTCCCGGTACGGCGTCTTAAGCTGGTAGCGCACGTTGCCATTCTTCGTGAGCGACAGCCGTTTCTCAGACACCGCCGGGCGGCTGATGTAGTGGCACAGCCGTTCGAGTTTGCTGCGCTCATGGGCCTTGGCCGCTACGCCGGCATGTAGCGAGAAACCGGCAACCTTACCGGGCATGTCACCAAACTGATCTTCCGGGTCGCAGGCGGGCAGTGTCTGCAGGGTGAACACCTTGCGCCCTGCCTGTGGCCCCACGGCGATGCGATACGTGATGGAATGCCCCAGCAGTGGAGTCATCGCATCTTCATCCACCGCATCCAAGGCCAGGTAACTGTTTTCAGCATCCCGCTCCAGTAGGCCTTGCCGCTCCAAATAGCGGCCGACCCGATGGGCGATGGTGTGCGCCAGTTGGGTGAGTTCGGCGCTGGTCGGCGCCCTGACCCAGAGGAACCGGGCTGTTCCATTGGGACGCTCAACGTACACGCCATCGAGGAACAGCATGTGAAAGTGAATGTTGAGGTTCAGTGCACTGCCGAAGCGCTGGATCAGGGTGACGGCACCGGTCTTGGCCGCTTGGTGGGTATAGCCCGCTTTCTTGACCAGATGCGTGGCGATGACGCGGTAAACGATGCCCAACACCCGGCCCATGACCTCCGGCCGGCTGGCGAACAGAAAGCGCAATTGAAAGGGAAAGCTGAGTACCCATTGGCGCATGGGCTGTACGGGCAGAACCTCATCGACCAGTAGCGCGGCGCTTTCGGCCATACGCCGTGCGCCACAACTAGGACAGAAGCCCCGACGTTTGCAGCTGAACGCAACCAGGTGCTCAGCGTGACACGACTCACAACGCACCCGCAGAAAGCCGTGTTCGAGACGG